>JAFGHA010000025.1 GCA_016930275.1 Chitinispirillaceae bacterium | reverse complement strand
GTAAGATTTGTACCGGTACGCCAGTGAGCATGATTCACCCCCCCTTCAAATCGTACCCTGATCATGACCCGCACAGTAAGCACCCCCTGGTACATTTCAATCAACTGCCCGGAATAAAACTCTTCGTATGAGGAGCGATCCTGCCCCACATCGTACAACGAGAGCGAAAGACGTCTGGTTGGCGCCCCCGGTAAAGCGAACTGCTGTGTTCGATGCATCGGCCGCTGACAATCGAGTCTGACTTCCCGTGTAGTTGCGACACCGGCAGGAGTCACCTGATGAATCCGACGATGCGTACCTTGACGAGACATCACTCCACGTGTATAGGTATAGGCGATCCTGTTCTCATCTTTGATTACAAATTGCCGTGTCGACGGAAAAAAGCGGTCCATATGATGGTGATTTAAAAGAATTTCAGTATTGAGAAAATACAGTGCATACCAGTGATGATGCATCTTAGGAGTACGATTACCCTGCATGATCGACAAGTTGTCTGGAGATTCCGTTTCGTAGGGTTCCCACCCCTGATCATATGAAGAAAACGTCGATACTACAGGATTGCCTCCGGGAGCTGCAGGTTGTTGCTGAATAGAAAATCCGTCCCTGACGTATTCATCGGGGAGCCCGGTAGCATGACCAAGTTCATGCGCGAAAGTCAGAAAACCGAAATTTCCTTCCGGATCTTCAAACCTGGCCGATCCCTTGTCCTGATAGTCGGCGATTCCAAGAGCAAAAATCGAATAAGGTGAGGCACTGAACGTTCGTATCTCCCATTGAAAAGCTCTTTGGGCTGGAGTTGTGTCACATACAAAAGCCATATACCTGGACCTTCCCCCCAATGCATTATTTTGTGCAGTTCTTAATTCCCCATTCGACCAGAGCGGCATGATCTGATTCTGATTCTCGAAATTAATATTCGTCGGGTGATTGGCCGGATTTGCGGCGGCCACGTGGAACGTCTCCCGCTCGTCAAAAAATGAAAACGGGAAAATGAGCGTCGGATCAACGACATTGAGTGCCGTATTGGTTCGTTCTTCGAAATACAGTTTTTTGACATTCCACCGGTTCATCGCGTTATAGACACCGGAATCTATAAAATTGAGAATATCGGGAGACCAGGGGGGAACGGTATTGCCGGCCCGGGTATCACCCATGAACGAAATCGAGACATATTTAACAAGATAAGAAACAGGCTTGTTATTGATATAATACAAATGGTGAAAATAATGAAGCTCATAATCTCCACACGCATGGTATTCAGGCGGTGATGTTGGATTATTCCATGCCATCAACCAGCGCTGATGATACCGTTGGTCGTTTCGAACCGCCGCTCTCGCTCCTACAACAAAACCGTTGGCCTGCCAGCCCGCAATTGCCCTGGTACGACGAGAACCGATTGTATAAAAACCATCGCGAAAAAAAACAATCCGGGCACGAGGAAACTCCGCTTGCTTAACAGCAATGTAATTCGATGGAAAAGGTATCCGGGCAGTCGCGTCGGCAGCACCGGTTTTATAGAGCTGCAACCTTCCGCTTGTGGTATCGGCAATAAAAATCTTTATACGTGAGTTATTGCTCAATGCGGGATAATGCGGTGGATTGACACCTGCCGGTACGACATTCACATTCCCCGCTCTATGGTCCGCATCCCGTATAGCCTGTGTTCCCGTTGCAGTATCCAGAAGCACAATATCATCGAGTGAAAATACCAAAGCTTCGGTAGGACTGGTTATATTCTGGCCGAAGGGTTTGTACTGTTTACGAGTCTGCACCACAACGTCAAATGTATCACCGGTATCAAAATTATTGTCATACCGTGTATGGTAATTGATCGAGGACCACTGGGCCGGAAGATCATAATACTCCAACTGTTTTTCAAACGGAAGGTCTTCCAGTGAGGTATTACCGTTCTGGGTCCGGATCTCATTCTCTGAAACGATTTTTTTCTGGAAATAATTCGGTCTTGCCGTAGGAGTAATTTTTACCCAACGGGGCGACGTGTCGGTTCCCTGAATCGAGTTGAACGTGAAATGAATATGCGTCCGTGAGGCATCGTCGGGAACTTTGACCAGATATATGCCATCCCTTGCCATATACGAAACCCGCGCATTAAGGTTATTAGCTTCCGCACTATCGGAAAATGCGTTTATCTGAAGTCCATCCGGTACGCTGAGTCGTTTATTGGTTTTCCGTTCCCAGAAATTAAACTTCAGATGATAACCGACACAGGTTAGATCAGCCTCATCAATCGGTAACTTTTTGAATAACAGATTATGCCACAGCGGACAGATATCCGGTCCGTGTATTTTTTTACCGAAGGAGGGACAGGGATGGGTAATCCACCACTTGATAAAATGTCCCCAGGCATTCTTCATCTCCGCTCTGTTAAAAAAATAGACCTCTACCCGTCGGTTTTTCTGCGAACGATATTCGTTTTTGTTTTTTTTGTCAATAGGATGCGATTCACCGCACCCCAGGTAATGCTCATTATCGGCATTTTTAAGAAAGCTGATTTTTGACCGGTATCTCGAATCGAGAAGTGCCCTATCAACATTCAGTGTCTTCATGATTTCGTTTACATAGATATCATAAACCGCTCGCCACAGGTAGATGGTCCATTTGTGTTTCCAGTCATGTTCGATGGCATACAATGCAACCCTTTTATCAATCTCAACTGCGTCAAGAGGAGGATTCGCACCATGAACCATTTCAGCATTGTATTTATCGATAAATGCTTCAGTAGCCTTCTTGGTAGACGCATTCCACGTATTATTGATTGGACCGGGATCACAGTCGGTCCATCCATGTTTGTCGAACATGTATTTTAGAATCTGCTGATAATCTTCGATGACATGTTGCTGAGAACTGTTATAAGCCCAGTCCTCCTTTCGGCCGGATGTCATCAGTGTATAAATGCCCTTACCGCGTTTTTTTGAAAGGGCAAAATTATCCTCGGCACTGCCTTCAGTATCGGTATGGGCAGCAATGAGTACCGATGTGCGCGGATCGAACTCAATCTGCTTGAGACCCAAGGCTATCGCCCGTAAACCGGTAATCTGGTTTCCGGGGGCAGCAGCAGCCGTTTGAGGAATTTCCGGCATTATAACTGCACTGTTGGTATGGTAAAGCACATCGTCCAGTTCAAGCATTTTCGCCTTAACCGGATTTAATTTCAGAATATGCTTTTTTGAAGTGGAAACAGAAACGCCATTGATAAATTCAGGAAAGGAGCGTTTTTTAGGAGACGGAGTCGCGGTAGCCATGATTAAAAATCCCTAATTCTCATTTCGCAGGTTATATTGGACCGTACATGTACCAGGAGGAATTCCTTCAACCTTTAAATTGCCATCACCATCAGTTTTCCCTGTTTTAACTTCTCCACTTGAACAAAAAACAGAAAAATCTTTCTGTGTGATCGGCTCGTCATTGTCATCGTTGATAGCAATTTCCACCCAATCCTGCAGATACAGCATCCCCGACTGCTCATGCAGTTCATTTATGGTCACCTTGAAAAAGAAAAACGGTTGTGAATACCGTTTTTTCTCACCTTTTTTTTCAACTATTTTCATAAATTTTTCGTCAATTTCGAGATTCCAAGGTACCCTCACCTCTTCACCGTTGACGGTCGTTTCGAAAGTAGCGAGTTCATAATCGGTGTAACTGCCGTCACGAACATAAACACTGAATTTCGCTTTTTCTCCCGGTTCAAGCCCGACACCAAGAGCAACCATCTCTACAGTATCGCCTACCTTGGCTTGTAATGGTTCCCAGCGCACCATGGCAATTCCCCGCAGGGTAATGTCATAGGTTCCCTCCTCAATTCCGCCTTTTTTTATCGCTCCTGCAAGCGGACCGGACATTTCTTTACCATCTTTGAATTTGATGATATATTTCAGGCCACCAACCGGCAGTTTTACCTTATCCTGATATAATGCGTCAAGAAAATGAACCGACTCTTCCGCAGTATCAGCCGCATTCCCTGCAATCGCCGCACTGATCAGCGCTGCAGTCGCCGCACTCACGCTACCCCCCCCGGCTCCCGCTCCTCCTCCGCCGCCGCCTCCACCACCGCCGCCTCCACCACCGCCGCCGCCACCACCGCCGCCGGTACCGATCAGCACATCAAAGGCCCCGGTAATAATCGGCGCCGGTGGTCCGACACAGAGGAATTGATCACCCATTGTTGCAGCAGGCATTTTACCGATCAGGACCGTGGGAACACCCGGCCCTACACAGGTCATGCCCACATGCGGAATCGGTGGTGTTCCGGGAGTAACCATGGGACACAGGTGCATGTCAGGGCCCATACGAATGGCGGGTACTTTATTGATTAAAACCGTCGGACATCCCGGTCCGATCACCGATCCTCCGTGAGCTGTCATTGACCCGAATTTTGCTGCTGGTCCCGGCATTACATTCTCCTTGTATCAGAGTACCGGCAGATAGGCTGAACCGGTAACTGTTTGTAATCTTCCCTAAAAGAAAATCCGGCCGGCTCACATTATTCAACCCGGCGCCATGCGAAACCCCTGTATCGAGAAACCCCGACACCGGTACATCAATTGATCATTACTAACGCACCTTTGACCGTTGTCATGGCGGAACCTTCCACCGTGGTCATCGTGCCCTTCAGGTTGGCCTGTACGCCACCCTCAACCTTGGCTCCAATACCACCCTTGATCTCCATATTCATACCGGCCTCGGCCTTAACATTCATGTCACCCTTGGCCTCGAGGTTCATACCCTGCAGCTTCATATCCATGGCAGCCTTCGCCTCAATTTTGCCATTGGCTTTAATAGCGATATTCGCCGCTTGAATGGAGAGGTCCTGCGAGGCCTTGATCTCAATTTTCCCTTTGGAATCGAGGATCAATCCGCCCCCGCCGTCGAGCGTTACCGTATTTTTGCTACTCTTGTCAGATACCACTATTTTATTACCGCTGTCGTCCATTTCGAATATATGGCCGCCCTTGGTCTGGACGGTCAGTTTTTCGTTGGCGTCGTCGAGTTTGATGATATGCCCGTTGGCCGTTGTAACCACGATACTCTCACTGCCGTCGGCATAGCTCATTTCGATACCGTGCTTGCCGCTGTTGAGCGTCACTTTGGTATTCGTGTCGTCAATCACCAGCGCATTTTTATCGGTGGAAGAGAGGGTGATAACCTGTTTCTCATCATCCATGTTGAGCACATGCTTATTATTGGTAGTGAGCTGAATACGCTGTTTGCCGTCTTCATCGTGCATCAGCAGTTCGTTGCCGCCAGCGGTACGGATGAGGTTCTGGAAACGGTTTTTGTCAATTACGGGTGATATGGTATTGGCATGAGGGACCGTACCGATACCTATCGGTTTGTTCGGATCGCCGTCGATACAGGCGAACACCATCTCCGCCCCTTCATGTACCGGAAAATGCATGCCGTATTGAGGACCGCTGTAGGGTTGCGCCAGGCGCATGTATTTCGATCCCTTGCAGTTGTTCTTTTCATCGGTCAAATCAAACGGCATACGGATCTTGTAGCGGCCTGTTTCATCGAGCTGGGCATATTCGCCGCCGTTGGCCTCGACCATCGCCGTGAGCACCCCGTTCACCTTGGGAACCACGGTTTTCTTTACCGGGGCGTAGGTTTCCGCGGCTTCGGCACTGATCGACCTGAAGTGGTTCTCATACGTCACCACCGCCGAGCCCCCGGCAAGATGACCACCGGTATGATTCACCCGCGTCAGTACGTAGGTGGTATTGAGTTCGTCACGGAAATGCTCCTCCAGCGTGAACCGGAAACCGGCCCTGAAACCACGGCAGTTGCCCGTACCGCTCACCGTTGCCTGATGCGACTGTATGCGGTTCGAAAGAACCGTGGCGGCATCCTGCGCTTCGCCGGGCTCCTTGAAATCCCCGCCGTATTCACATACCGTACCTTCATACCCGTTCTTGACCGGTTTCTTCCCGCTGATTTCCACTTCCGGCTTCCGGTAATTGTAATTTTTCAGCAGTACCTCTTTCGGAACGACATGCTTTTCGTAGTGCAACATGTTGACCGATTCTTTCTGTTCTTCTTCGATACGCTCGTTGAGCCCCGACGCCGATCGGAAACGGATCATTGATTCACCATCGATATCGGCGAAAAGCGATGGTTTATCGGTGATAACCACTTTTTCAATCGAGGCTCCGGAAGCGACTTCCTCTTTTAAAAGCGGCGGTTCCTTGAAAAAATACCAGAGTCCGGCATTTTCCATGAGGCGCGAAACAAAATTGAGATCCGATTCCTGGTATTGTACGACAAATTCCCGCTTCGGATAGGTTTTCGCGGCGAATTCATATTCGGTGATACCAGCATCGTCGAGGA
Organism: Chitinispirillaceae bacterium; assembly: GCA_016930275.1. Taxonomy (GTDB): domain Bacteria; phylum Fibrobacterota; class Chitinivibrionia; order Chitinivibrionales; family Chitinispirillaceae; genus JAFGNB01. The sequence goes on along the minus strand of JAFGHA010000025.1, from coordinate 30,635 downwards.
CCTGTTTGATTATTGCAGTCACATCCAAATTCTGGAATATTCGGGTCTGCTGATTGATACTGAGGAGCCAGAGTTTCGGTACAAGGTGGGCATTGTACGTAATAAAGTCGGTGTTTCTGTCGATAAGCTCGAATTCATTGACTATTCCGGAATACGGTACATATTCCCCATCCCTGAAAATGTACAGCGTTGTCGGTTTTCCGATAATCTCGTCGGGAGTTATTTCAGATTTGACTGAAAGCAGAGTAATATCAAAACGGTAGGGAGTTGAAATTATATCGACTCCCGAAAAATCAGCAACTTCAAAGGTACGCTCGTCCAGATCACCGCAAATGAAATGGAATTGAGCCTCATTCGCCTTTCGTGATGGCATATACCCTCCGGATATCGTTGGAAAATTGGGGATTATTTTCTATAAATACGGTACTGTCATTTTGAAACAATATACAACGCCCGCAAAACGTGAACTGTGACTGTCGTCACATAAAGGCAGTTTTTCAGTTTTAAAATAACTACAGGATTTCCGGTAGTGGAGATATGGTTGTATTTAGTTACGGGATGAAAGTAAAGAAGGGAGGCCGCGCCAGACATGCCACAGATTGAACGCCGGAAGAAACCGGTGACCGGTCTCCGAGCCGCAGCATCAAGACACCCTCACTCACCGGTATGAATCAAGAGGCATTGAGGCTCTGCTGGCAGTAAAAATTCTGAACAAATCCGCTGAAGCCACGAAATGTTCTTTCACTTTCCGATTATCATCAATCGCCAGGGTGAACGGTAACGTTCTCGTTTCCAACCGGCATTCACTGCTGCACAACAAACCTTCAAACAACACGGTTCCCGAATAGGTTGAACTGAAAATCCGGCCGGTATCGGGAGAAACAACCCCGGTACAGAAAAAAAAGACATTGCCGGAGTACGTCCATACCCATTCACCGAACGGCGGTCCGTATTTTTTGGCGGGAGGTTTACGGACCTCAAGCCATCGGATGGAGTGATCGTTTGATGAAATTCGCAGTTTCAGGGATCGACCGACGCCGGGACCTTTGGGATTGCCGATCAGAACATACCCATCGGGTATCCGTATCTGTATTGCCAGAATGACCGTATCATTACGGCAATATGATGATTTTGAACACATGACGGTCAACTCCGGTGATGGAGCGCCATATACTGTCATCACCCAGAGGACAAAACCCCCAACCATCCTCCACGCGGCAGGACACCCGGGACGTCCTGCCGGGTTCGTCACCTTTTCCGTACATTTATTCTGGAGTCTGGAAGTCACCGGGACAGCACCTCGTCTCACCATTCGAATTCTATTCCGCTCACCGATTTACAGTTATAGTTTTACCGGAAAGATCAAGCAATGTATATTACTTACATTAGAAGATTTTCGTTTAAACCGGGGCGCAAACTGTTGGAAAATATACCACTGTAAAAACGGTCAGCATACCTCAGCGGTCCCGCCGATAGGGACTGCGCTTTTTGCACGTCAGTTTTTCTTTCCATCGTTTCCCTCGGCAGTAAACAAATTATCCGATTTATACAGTAAAATGTATAATCGTTTCAACCAATCCTCCATGGTGCGACCGTACCACCGGTTCAGTGCATGATCTTCAGCCCGGTAGAAGGAGTTCGCCGATGCATTCTAAAGATACCGTTCATCAGGATCGTTTTAAAGAGGAAAATATCAAGGCTGAAGAAGCCATAGCGAACGGCAACCTTTCTGAAGCAGCCGCTATTCTGGTAACTATTGTTGAAAAAAATCCTGAAAACTGGCGGGCATTCAATAATATGGGAATTCTATCGTGGTCACAGAATGCCTGGAATGATGCTTATACGATGTTCCGGAAGTCTGTCAGTCTGCGCCCTGATTATACCGACGCACTGGTGAATCTATTCGACGCGGCACTTAAACTTCGGAAAATTCACGAAGTCAGCGGGATATTTGAAGACAGTTACACTAAAAATCCGGAAATTGAGGAAATTGCGATTTTACATGAATGTATCAGGGATCAGGGTGACGAGATTTATCATAGTAGAAGAGCGTTTGCCGTAGGAATCTACAACCCGGTACTGGAAGAAGCGAAAAAAGAACTCGATTCTGGAAATCTCTACAAGGCGATGGATCTGTTTCTGCAGGTCAATGACAAGGAGGGACCAAACCCCGAAGCATTCTGCGGTCTTGGAATCATCTCGTATTACCAGGAGCGTTTTGACGATGCATTTGTGCTGTTTTCAGAATCTCTGAAATTGAATCCTACCGACAAGGAAACATTCCTCAATCTTCTCGATGCCGCCAAAGCCTGTAATCGACTTGTCGATGCGCAGAATTTTTTTACCGCATTCCGAAACGAATTCGAAGAACTGGCAGTACTGAATGAGCATTTTTTCATTCCGGAAAAAAAAGACTAAAGTCAGCGTTCTGAATCTCCGATACAAAAAAAGAACAACCCGGAACTCTGTGCACCTCCCTTGTGTGCCTCCTTGCCACTCGCTTCCCCACATTCTGAGTGATAAGGAAGAGTAAATGGGTAAATTATAAGACAGGCGTCTTCCCGGCGCCTGTTTTTATTTTGTACCAGAATTGAGTATTTTCGTTGTGAGAAGGAGAGTATAAACGTACTATATATAAATACACAGGCCAGACCGGCAATGCCGTAACCGTTGCAGAAACGCAACCGATTACAGGCAGCATATCGGTAAGAAGATTTTTGGAAAGAACTTGCAATGAAGTTGAACGGGAGACTAATAAACATTTTAATTTACGGATTAACCGTGCTTCTTTCATATTCCTCATCCGGCTCGGCAAAAACCCGTAATCTACAGCGACCTTCCCATAATTGGCCCGCCCGGATGTCATCGGCGGATCTGCGAACTCTTGAGGAACGATGCACTCCCTTTCTTGCCCAGCGTGCCGCACGTCGCGGCCACATAACCACGAATACCCCCCAGGCCATAACCGTACCCTCGGAAGATGATCTTCTGTTGCTTGCCAAAGTATGGGGACAGCTCTCCACCGGATTCAGAGAACTGTATAAAATGGCGGCACAACTTCCGGACACCTTCTCCTCCTGCACATCACCCGGAGGACATTTTGAAATATTCTATACTACCATTGGCGACGATCGTGTTGATTCCACCGACCGGTACGGATTCGGGACCCCGGACTGGCGCAGTCGAACCCATACCCCCAACGGTGTACCCGACTACGTGGATGAAACCGCATTCGCGCTTGACAGCTCATGGGCAATGGAAATTGACCGCTTCGGATTCGTGCCACCGGTATCCGTTCGTGATGATCAACATCCCTCCGACCGGTATAAAGTAGTCCTCGAGAAGCAGAACGACGGCTATTACGGACTTACGTATCTGAACGAACAATTACCCGAAAAGGGGTACGGCAGTACGATAACGCTCCGCAATGACTGGTCAGGTTCCGAATGGCACGCTCTCGGATATGATGTCAATCCCGCCAACGGGATCCGCGTCACCTGCGCGCATGAATTTTTCCACGCTATACAGTATGCGATGTCATGGCATGTCGACGATGATATCTGGCTCGACGATTTTCCCTTGAGCTGGACGGAAGGCAGTGCGGTCACCATGGAGGAAATGGCATTCGATTCGATAAATGACTACCTTCAGTACTCGACCACCTACTTTGATCGCCCTACCGTATCCTTTTTCGACAATTCCACTTCAGATGTGGTGTATACCAATACGCTGCTTCTGCTCTATATCTATTACCATTCGCCAACCGACGACGGCATTGAATTCATCCGATCGATGCATTACGCCAATTACCAGAAAAAAACTCCGTTCCCCGAAAATCTGCGGGAGAGCTCACTGAAAATCGGCAGGTCGTGGGCGAATCTTCTGCATTCATTTCATACCGCATCATTCTTTTCCGGCAGCCGGGCCGATCCGGCACTGTTTCTCCCCGACGCCGCCTTTTTCACCTTGAAACAACCCGTTCGCACACAGCTCCCGACATCGGTTTCCGGAACCGTGAGACTCAACAGTGTCAACCTTCTCAGGTTCATCCCGGCGGAGTTGGAGACCGACACCCTGACTTTAGCGTTCAACGGCGATCCGCAGGTCACTTCAGGGTACGGCAACAACTGGCTGGCAACACTACTGATCAGGAAAAACGGATCGGATTCCCTTGTTGCAATGGCCATAGATGAATCCGGGAGAGGTGCTCTTGATGTCAGCTCATGGCAGTCACTCGACGAAGCCACACTCATCATCACCAACGCGGACCCGGTTCTCAACCGGAATTACTCGCTGCAGTGTAATATCGATTCAACGCTGCCCGCGGATCAGATCAATCTGTACCCCAATCCGATTTCCCTTCGTCGTCATCACGGTACCGCCTATGTCAGCGGCAATGATATCTCAGAAATTGCCGTGTATTCCCTGAACGGAAGCCTCGTCTGGCGACTTCCCGAACAAACGTTCGCCGCATCATCGGGTCGGCAACGATTCAATCTCATCTGCAGAAACAGAAACGGTACCGATTTCGCTCCGGGGATATATACCGTTGTCATTACCCGGGACCCGCTTTCAAACGTTTCACCTTCCCGCGTGCGGCGGAAGCTGCTGATAGCCCCATGATGAAAACAACTGTCATTCTCACCTTCTGCGCACTAACGATTGCATGCACACCGGTCAGGAGAATCGATACCTACATTGCCGCCACTATTCCGGTGGTTGATGAAAAACTCAGCCTTTCACCCATAATCAGTGAGGTGGAAACCGGCAATCTTCCCGATTGGCCGTCGAATCCTGATCAGCAGAAGATCCTGCTTAAAACATTCAATACGATCTGGCTGAAACTGCTCTCGGAATTCCGGCGATGTCAGAAATACGGTCTTTATACAATGGTTGAAGACAACGACAATCCTACCATACGGATTTCCGTTACCATCACCGCCATGGAACTCACGGGAGACACCCTCTCAATGCCTATCAGACTGCAGGCGGAACGCCTTCGTGACGATCAGCGATTCAGCTATACGCTTCCGGTAAAGGCAAAAGCCCCGGCATCGGATCCACAGCCGAATCCGTTTCATTATTACGGCAAACTTTTCTCCGACTACGCACGATCGTTTCCGTATAAAGTCCTTGTCAGCTATTTCTACGAACATAAACTCGAGTAGCACACCTCCGCCTGCTGTTCTTGACACCTTTTTCGCGCTATTATAAACTTATTAACGGTCTGTCAGCCGTTGTCATGCGACATGACACCACTGCCGCCAACCGCTGCGATAGGTTTCTGCCGATATTATCACTTCCGTCATAGCAAAGGCATTTATCGGAGAAGACGGCACTATCGTGTACAAATAGTATATAAAACACAACCGGCCGGCGGTACAGGCACAACGCAATACCACTCCGTATCCGGTTTCCGGAATGCGGTTCACCGTAACAACCTCAGTCGACGACCGTTAACGATGCCACCCGTAAACAGTCGCCGCAATGATCGGGGGATAGCGTGGAAATTGAAACGGTCGGAAATAACGGTTTTCAAATAGCGATTCTAAAAGGGCCGTTGAGTATAGCCTCCTTCTCCTCGCTGACCCCTGCACTCTCTTCTTTGATTCAGAAATTTCCCGACAACGACCTCGTCCTGGATCTTTCCGGAGTTCCCTCGATTGACACGAACGCCATACGCCTCCTTCTGAATCTGAAAAAAAGGCTTGAAGGCATCGGCTGCCGTCTCTATCTGCTCAACCCGGAAAACACTCTCAGGGAAACCATCACCACCTCTGCCTCAGGTCAGGAAATGAGCATCATTTCCGACATCTCCGAGCTGCAACGCTCCGTCAACCGCAGCACTTTTGAAACATTACGGCCCTACACGTTTGAGGAAGCAGGCTACTCGCGGTTCCGTGCCACCTGCGGCATATGCGGTTCGAATCATGTATACGGCTATCTTCTCAACGAGAACGAGTTTACATGGCAATGGCCTGAAAATGATTACTTTCCCGAATGCATTACCAGGGAAGGGGAATCGTTTGATTACTTTGCGGCGCTCCCGATTGTCTGTTCGGATTGTTACACCGCATCCATCGACATTTCCCATTTCAATCTGGTAGACGAGAATGGTGCCATCAAACGCCACAGCAGTTACAGCGATCAGATTAAGCTGCTGCTGTCGAAAGGAATAAAAAAGAGAAAAAAACTGCTTGAAGAACTCAACGTAATCATTGCGGACTCTTTTTTTCAGTCGCCGCGGAAACGGCTGAATGCGTTAGGTTGCTATATGCTCGCTGAAACCTGTGCAAAAATCGCCTCGGTACACCAATCCGCAAACGGCATGTTCACCGTCGGGTACCTCAATTATATCACGCTCTTTTTCGCGGAACCCTCAATGAAGCAGAACCTCATCGACAACTGCAGAACATGGTTGACACAGGCAATAGCCTCTCCCGACGAATGCAACCATACCCAGCTTGCAATAAGCCATTTCATTATCTTTATCGCTTCGCTCAGCCTTCAGAAATACAAGGATCTCAGGAAAATAATGGAGGATTTTTCGGAGCTGATGAAGAATCTGGGTTCCGTATCCGACAGCTCGGCCAACCTCGAGTCTCCCCTTTTCTGGTATAATCGGGCGGAAACCATCTGGAAAGAGGAAATCGCCAAGAAGTCCTCGGTGATCATGCACTGATTCATCCGACAAGCAGTCAGGAGCGTCAGGCGGAGACCGACTGAGCGGCGGAAGCGATAACGAATACCGCGACCCCCTCACCTCTGCCGAATGCGGTAAGCCCTTCTCCCGTAGTGGCGGTAAGACCCACATGTTCCACCGGGATACCGACGAGATCCGCCACTGATTCGCGGATGGCGACACTATGGTTCGCCAGGTGCGGCCGTTTCGCCTCAATAGTAATTGACAGGTGAATCAGCTGTACGGCGCCGAGCGTGTCGAGCGCTTTTTTAACATACGCGCGACTGTCGGTGATTCCCTCGTCGAGACACATGCGATCGGTTACCGCACCAAGTACCGTTTGGCCGCTCAATCCGGAGAGTGCATTACAAACGGCATGGAGAATGACATCGGCATCACTGTTTCCCGATAATCCGGGTACACCGGGAATGGTTACTCCCCCCAGAATACATGTTTTATCTGAACCCTCGGGTTCGAAACGGTGGGAATCCTGACCGATAGCGCTGAAAAAAACGGTACTCATCACGTTCGCTCATTTCATCTGCCGGGCGATCTCGTCGAATTCAGGAAACCGTCCCGTTTTCTTTTTCGAAAAAAGCAATTTGCCGTCGCCTACGACCTCAAAAACACCACCCCGTGATTCGATGAGTTTCGTGGTACATCCGAATTTTTTTTCCAGTTCTGCCGCCAGACCGGCGGCGGTAGGTTCATAGTTTCAGACACCGCAATAGGTAATTGAGATTGTTTTTATCATGAATCCTCCGTTGGATGCACCTCAAGTCCGCGAGATGAACTGTTACACCAGTTGTGTTTTTTCAACCTCACGTTCTTCAAGTGGAGTATATGGCTTTTTTTCGGTGATACTTTTATACGCCGGCCGGATGATCTTTCCGCCACTCACGATTTCCTGAATCCGGTGAGCCGACCAGCCGGCAATACGGGATACGGCAAAAATCGGCACGTAGAGTTCACGGGGAATATTAAGCATATCATACACAAGACCGGAATAAAAATCGACATTGGCGGCAAATACTCTGCCCGGCCTTGCCTCGGTAAGAACTTCGACACCAAGCCGTTCGACCAGTTTATAAAAATTGAATTCACTGGTCCGTTTTTTCGCTATCGCCAATGCTCTCGCTTTTTCTTTCAAAATTATGGCACGAGGATCCGATTTTGTATATACCGCATGACCGATCCCATATATCAACCCTTTCCGGTCGAATACCTTCTTTTTGAACAAGCGGATCAGAAGCTCCTTGACTTCCTCCTCATCATCCCAGTCCTTGATGGATTTCTGCAGATACTCCATCATTGCCGCAACCTTGATATTCGCACCACCGTGTTTCTGTCCCTTAAGAGAACCGACTGCCGCAGCAATGGCGGAGTAGGTATCGGTGTCCGCAGACGAAACGACATGCAGGGCGAATGCACTGTTGTTTCCACCACCATGTTCGGCATGCAGCACCAGTGCCAGATCCAGAACATCCGCTTCGAGAGCGGTATATTTGGCATCGGCACGGATCATCCGCAGGAAGTTCTCCGCGGTACTCAATCCCGGAAGCGGCTTATGAATGAAAAGACTCTTATTGTTGTAGTAATGGCTCTTCGCCTGATAGCCGTAAGCCACCATCGTCGGAAAACGTGAGATCAGCTCGATGCACTGGCGCAACACATTTTTGATGCTGATGTCTTCGGGGTTTTCATCGTAGGAATAGAGGCCCAGAACCGAACGGGCCAGTTTGTTCATGACGTCCCGACTCGGCGATTTGAGAATCATATTCTCCGTGAAGCCTTCAGGCAATTCCCTGCAGGCATCGAGCATCCCCTTGAAATGCTCCAGTTGTCCAGCGGCTGGAAGATGACCGAAAAGAAGCAGATACACTACTTCATTGAATCCGTGGCGTTTATCCTTCTGAAAACCGGCGACGATATCTTCAACCTCGATTCCTCGATACCGCAACCTGCCTTCCACCGGTACCTTCTCGTTGTCATCAACGATATAGCCGTGAACATCACCGATGGGAGTCAGGCCGACAAGTACTCCGGTACCATCGGCGTTCCGTAACCCCCGTTTCACATTGTATCTGACATACATCTCCGGATCAATGGAATTACATTCAACCGCAAGAACAGCACCTTCATCAAGATATCGTTTCTCAAATTCCGATAATGCACGTCGTGGTGACCCCATAGTAGTTCCTTTTATAATGTATAACAAGCTATTAAAATACATCTGAGCCGACCGTAGTATTACTCCTACGAACTTTTTTGTGGATTTAATTCCATAATCCTGATTGCACAATTTTAATCAATGATATATTTTTATTCTCCTTATTGGGGTGTAGTTCAGTTGGTAGAACGCTTGATTCTGGCTCAAGAAGTCGGGGGTTCAAATCCTCCCACCCCAGCCATTTCCTGAAAATACGGCGCTATCGTCTAGGGGTCAGGACGGGTGGTTCTCAGCCATCAAACCGGGGTTCGATTCCCCGTAGCGCTACCAATATCGAACCCTTCAGATTCGTGGAATGTGGAGGGCTTTTTTATTTCCGGTATATGTTTCACCAGGAAACACGGACAACAGATAGATACCAGCTCCATACTTCAGTTTTGATTAATCACGTGGTATAAAAGCAATAAGTATATTCCACAGCGTACTCTCGAAGTGGAAACAGTACACACAATACCCAATTGCTGTACCCTGATCAGTGCCGACAACCGTTTCGCAGTCGTTCTACCAAATGAATTCTCACGGTTATGTGCGATAACAATGTCCGTAAATACCACGGCATTAAAAAGAGTCTTAGTATATATCTTCCGGAACGATCCGATAAAAAGGAGACCAGATGCGCCACCAAGTACTTTATCTGATTTGTATCATTTTTGGATCTGCACTTTTCCTTTTATGCGGAAACGGACCGGACCTTGTTTTTCCGGCATCCGGGAGTGCGTCCGTAATAAGCGGACGGGTCTGGCCGACAGACACTTCTACCAGAGTCTACCTGATGGGTGCGAACGGTATTGATTCCACCGATGTGGATACCACTACCGAAATGTTCGAATTCAGGGAGGTACAGTACGGTTTTTATTACCTTCAGGTGAAATCTGCCGGGTACGGCACCTACGAAAAACCGGTATACGCCGATGAACCGCTGACGAGCGTCGGTACCATCGGCCTCTCAGTACTGCCTCAGCTGATTGACCGGATATCCCCCCCGAATGGTACGACCATCGATTCGTTGTTCATCGCAAATAAAGCATACCTGGTAACCGATACCAGCATCATTCTCGACCTATACTTTGAAGAACCGATGGATACCGCCGCAGTACGGAGCGCGCTTGTCATACAACCGGACATGCCGGGAATCCGGTACCGATGGAGTTCCGCTTTGAGCAATTGTGAGATACACCTCCCCCGCAGCGAACTTGACGGTTCATCACCGGTACAGCTCACTATCGATACTACTGCCACGGACCGCTATGGTCATCACCTCGAATTCGATTTTTCGGTTTCCTATCCGGTTGACACCGGATTGGGAATCCCCCTTCCGCCACCGTTGCTCATCGACTCGTACACCCCCGAGAATAATGATCGTAGTATCGCAACCAATACTTCGATAGTATTGTGGTTTGACAGTCTGATGCATGAAGTATCCGTCGAAAAAGCATTCACAATTGATCCTCCGGTACCCCCCACGTTTTCATGGAAATACTCGAATCCCCGGCATAAGGTGGAAATAAGCTTCGGATCCGGCCTGAACTGCAGTACCTGGTACACCGTAACGCTCAAAGCCGGATGGATGACCGTGGATTCTTCACTGAGCGGCAGCACCCTGACATTCAAATTCCAGACGGAGGCGGCAGCGGTCAAGAGTACCAATCCTTATAACGGACGTACCAATGTCAGTACTTCGCAGACGATTTCATTAACGACCAATTTTAAAACCGATAACTCCAGCGTACTCAACGCCCTTACCATTTCTCCCCCCGTTGGTTCGATCAACTGTGAAGTTGGAACGAACAGTATCGACCTTTTCCATTCATCATTTGAAAAGGGAACCGAGTATACGGTAACACTCGATTCCTCACTTCTGCTATCCGACAGTACGACACTCGGCAGAATCGTAACGTTTTCATTCACCACCTCCGGAACCAGTGAGCCTCTACAACCGGCTGATACCGTCTACTGGTCTTCAGATCCTGAAAATGAGGAAAGCGACATCCCGGTAACCAATGACATCACACTTTATTTCAACACAAAAATGGATTCCGTTGCGGTTGAATCACTGCTGGTTATAGCACCCGCAATTTCTTATTATACGGTATGGAGTACCTCATCCGGTATCTGGCAGCATCGATTAGGGATCCGCCCCATGCATAATTTCCGCAGCCACACTACCTACACGGTAAGCATCGACTCCGGATATCTGGCACTCGACTCAACGCCAAACGCCGCCATCGGGTTTTCATTTACTACGGTACCCCTTAAACTCCTTAAACACAGCCCTCCTCACGGTCTCATCAATGCCAATACCGCAACACCGGTCGTTTTTACTTTTAATCTTCCGGTTGACACATCCAGTTTGCGTAAAGCAATAAGCAGCGTCCCTCCAATGTCCGACGTCATGGTTGACTCGATTGCGGAGGGGTCCGAATCAGCATCGACCTCCTCCTTGACCTACTACTGCAGCCATGCCCCGCTGCTGGCGGATACGACCTACACGGTGACCATCGACACGACGGTGACCGATCAATTCGGTATGGCGTGCAGCAATGGTGCTTCGTTTGAATTTTCGACGGCCGAGTGAAATGCGGATTTTTTTCCTGATTGCGATGTCCATCGTCATCGGCAGGGTGTCCGTCACGCAGGCCGCCGCCATTCCATATCTTTACGGATCGGCATACGAACGCGAGGATACCGGCATAGTGGATTTATCGTCGTTTTTCTATCTCATTGATAGAAACGATACCTCAATCCCCCAAAGTGACATCGCACTTCATTTCGCCGACATCAACCTTCCGCAAGGCAGGATGAACAGCCGCAGCAGTATCACTCTCAACGGCATACAGGACAGTACGTCGTTTCTGCAGGCATGCTCTTTCGCCCTTCCGTTTGCCTCTTCCACGACACGTATCGGTGTGGGATATAATCCACGCCGAATACGCAGGTATGAATACACTCTTCCCTCTACAACTCTCCCAGACCGAGCGGCATACGAAGAAACTTCAATCACAACGTTCAATGATGACAACCTGACCTTTACTGCCGATGGGGTGATCGATTTTTCCTCGTTCCGCCATCTGTTTTTCGGAACCGGCCTGGATTTCAAACAACGACACGGATATAACATCTACCATATCAGGGAGCCGTCGAGCGAATTCAATCCTATGAACTACACCGAATTAACAATGGGTAATAACCGTATCGATATAACCGCAGGTATCGGCTACTGGCGTGACTTTCAGCGGAACTTCCGGCAATTGAAATATATTTGCCTGCTCGAAGGATATTATTCCCGGGCTTATCAGCCCTTACACCCAAATGCAGACCTGTTTGACTGGTTACTTGAAACCAGTGAACCGGATTCCGACACCCGGTATACTCTTTTCAACACGGGGTATACACGACGGCGTGGTATTGCCCGTTTACGTTGGTCACTTTCGGACCGGTTTACGCCAAGTCTTCCGTCGTTTCATGCGGATCCTGACGAAGGAAAGCAACGAAAATGGTTTCTTGCCATAGAAAAAATAGAATTCGCCGCTGAGTATGCATTCTCTTCGTATCATAATTATAAACACAGGACCTATTCCGATATCAGTTTTTCGTCCGGTTCTCACTATTATACGCGGTCGCCGTATGAATACAGTGACCATCGCCTCAAACTCTACCGGATTCTGCCGTTTTCCACCTCCCGATTGAACAGCTATCTTTTCGGCAAAATCGTGTATAGATCCCGCAGTACCGGTTCAATAGAACCTGATGCTATACGCATCGCGCAATGGCAATCGACAGTCAACCTCTGGTTCGGTAGTGGTATACTTTTTTTCGACCGTGTACTCGTTGAAGTATCCTATTCGCCCTATAATGCTTATTTTCTGGCCCGGTATCATTCCCGTACCGGAAAAAGTTTCGATATGGAATATAATGGAACCAGATGGGCATTTGACGTAAGACTGCTACGCTAAAATCGGATCGGTGATTACCGGTTAACGTATAGGATGCCGCATCCCGACCACCGTTATCGGTTGACCGTAAGCGTCCGTGAGAGTGTCCCCGCCGGTGTACGTAGTGTAAACAGATAGACTCCACCGCTGAGCGGTTTCATCAGTGAACATATATGCGATCCGCGGGAATAATAACCCTCAACCGGCCGTGCGATCAGCTTTCCTTCCAGAGAATGAATATGCAACGAGACCAATCCGGCGCGGGAAACCGAAAAACGGATTCCACTGCCACCATGGAACGGATTGGCGATCTCCACCGGCAACCCCTTGGCGATCTGCGGGGCGGTAACTCCCACTTCGTTGAACATCGCCCGTACGATCATATCGCCGGTCACGGCGAATTTCAGAATGGAATCGGTTCCATTGACATCCCCGCTCCAGCGGGCGAACGTATACCTGTCATTCGACATGGCGGTCACGGTAACCGTATCACCGCGGGAATATTCCGGACCGGCCGGGCTGAAACTGATGACACCGGCCTGTGAGGGTTCGGTCTCAACCGTCACCGTGAATTTCTGCGGTGTGGGCGGGTTCCAGAAATCGGGCATGTTTCCCGAGAGCAGCAGCAGATAGATAACCTTCAACGATGTATTGAAATAGGATTCCTGGACATCAATCAGCGAGTCCTGAACCCGGTACGCGTTATCAAGCCATGTCTGATGCCTCGCATCGACCATTCCCGCACAGGCGAATGCGCCGAGAAAGGTGGAGGTAAGCCACTCTGAAGTTTTGGAGCCGTCGAGGTTGTACCCGTCAACCACCGATGCCGCATTTCCACCGGTTGACGTCATGAGCCAGTCCGCCAGCTTCGAGCAGATTTCCTTCGCATCGTCATGTCCGTACCAGAGGTAGCCCCACGCCATCCGCCAGGGGGTTCGCGCGGCATCGTAATGGTAACCGTCGCCGGTGGAACCGTCCTCCTGACACCAGTCCGGAATCAGTCCGGTGGTCTGATGCTGCACTTTCTTTATCAGGGAATAAGAGTTGCCGATCACTTTCCCCCAGTCCTGCGAACCGGCCTGTTTGAAGGACTCGAGCGCCGCGGTACTGAAGTATGAAGGATTTTTCTTGGTGTCCCAGCTATCCCCCGGCTTGAGGTAGCCGTTCCCGTTAACCTCGTGATTCCATATTTTATCGATAAGTGCCCGTGCATCGTCGAGATACTTCTGGTCGCCCCATTGCTTATTCGCCTGGAGGAGTGCAACAGCGACATCCACCTCTGCATCCGTCGCGGCATTCATCCCGGAGACGTTATTGAATCCGTCAATCTTCCAGTTCATGAGTCCGTTGCCGTTTAAAAAGGAATTGTAGTACTTCCAGAGCTTATCGAACTTGTCCTTTGTATTGTTGGTCGCATTATCCATGTACACCATGATGAGCATTCCGTAACCGATCCCTTCGCTGACCGTCTGTGCGGCGTTGTCCCATCTGATACGTGCCATTGATTTATCCGGACTCTCCTCGTAAAACCGGTCGATAAAGTCTTTGTAGGCAGCCTGCACCCGGTCACTTTTAATTGAGGAGGGAACAATACCGTACGTGTAGGAGACATTCTGGGGAAAAGGATATTGGGGTGCGGCAATTAAAGAAACGGAACAGGTTAAAACGATTAAACTGGCGATAATTCGCATGCGGTTTCCTCCGGAACATTCGTGAAAATGAATCTATGGTGCATGTATCGATGATGACCGGTGAAGGGGCATAAGTGGCCATCATCATTACATTAGTATCGTTTTCAATAAGAATGGTTTTTCAATTTCCGGTGTCTTCTTTGGTATATAACTGCAATCAGAATCAGGTACCCATTCCCAGCCGGCAAAAATTCGGGATGGCACCGCTTTTGCACACCACTTAGGAAGGAAAGGAGGTGACCATGAATCCTTACATTTCAAGAAGAACCTTCTGCCTTCGTACCGCTCAGGCATCGGTCGGGTTCGCACTTACCGGAATTCCGCTGCCGGGCAGTGCTTCAGCCGGACACGAAATCACCATCGACCTCACACTCGGTGCCAACAGCGTACTGACGTCGACCGGCGGAGCCCTGTATGTCATCATGCCTTCCACCGGTACAAAAGTGATTGTTGTCAGAAATTCCGAGACGGAAGTGTCTGCATTCTCGTCGGTATGCACCCACAACGGATGTCAGGTTGACCTGCCGGTAAGCGGCATCGCCACCTGTCCGTGTCATGGTGCCCGTTTTTCGGATACCGGAGTCGTTCTGAAAGGACCGGCGGCATCCGATCTCAGGAAGTACTATGCTTCAGTTGATGGAACCGTTGTCTATGTTGATTCCGATCCGGTTTCCGTTATAAAAGAACAGGGCATGCCCGAAAACGGGAATACCGCCCTCGCGGTTTCGCGCTACCGGGGAAACGAGACATTGAATCTGTCGTGGACCGATGGCACGGCAAAACCCGGAACCGTTTCGCTCATCGATGTGAAAGGAAGGCATGTCAGCAGCATGAAATGGGATGGAAGGAACACCTGTACCATTGCGACAGGGAAAATGCCGCGAGGCGAATATATATTTAAAGTGAGCGTCGCCGGCGGGGAGGTGCTGATCAGAGGAGTATCTATCAATTGAGCTACCTCTTGACTTAAGATAATCCGGCATCCGGTTAGCCTCACCCGCTGCCGGTTTCCGGAAAAAACGATCACCGATATCCTTTCCGTTTGCAGACCCGTTCATTCACGAAACCGATAGCAACACTTTTTCCAGTAACTTTAGTTTCAAACAAAAAGAGGAGGTTATTTGCAGATTACCGAGGGGACGAAGAAATAGTTAGAGTCAGTAGAGGCAGTGACGCGGTCGCAAGTGAAGTCGATTGCGGAAGAATTCCTTCGACATTCATTGCACGTATTCCCGGCAAACGGCAACCGTCGTTTACCCGTACCGCTCAGGCCACTTACCGGATGACCGGTAATCGTTTCGTCCTGCCAGCGGGAAAGCTGATTCGGATTGCCCGGACCGGGGGGGGGTATTTAGATTTATCACAATACGGAAACGCCAAATCGATCAAAGATATTCTGGGGGAAACAGACATGGGTACAAGGTTAATCCTGATAATCGTCTGGTTATTAGGGGTGGGGGTACAGCACAGAAAAAAAATTCACATTTCTGTATCGTAGTAAAGATAATAAAAAACGCCGCCACAGGAGATTCCCCGCAACGACGCGAAATACAATCACCCGCCCTTATCCGGCGCGATACAGACCGCTTTCGGAACGGATCAGCTCCATACTCTGCACCGTGTCGAACTTCAGGTCGTAGATGGCCGCTTCGACCACCCGGTCTTCGATGGTGAGTACTCCGAAGGTAGGCTCCATATTCTTATCCAGAGATCCCTTGAGATGACCGGGATTGAAGAACAGTTTTCCATCGTCAAGACGCAGTTCATGCCGGTGGGTATGTCCGTGAAGAATGATATCCGAACGGCTGATGTCATCGTAATCGGTATCCTTCTCCAGACTGTGCACCAGCAGCAGTGAGATGCCGTACACCGTTTCAAACAGTTTGGCCGGCGCCTCGCCCGTCCGGTACCGTTCATCGTAGAGCCCCGGCACCTGGAGCAGTTCCGAAAACTGATCGCCAAGTTCCGCCACATCGTTGTAATCGTCACCCAGATGATAAAGAACCGAAATTCTCTCCCGCCGGGACATCCATTCCACAACCTGATTCAGCAGATCCATGTTCCGATGCGTATCGCTGACAATACCGATCTTCATACATGCCGTCCTGAAAGATGTTATATCGGGGTACAACCGCTCCGGTTATTTCCGGAGAGCTGCAATCTTGTCGACATTCGCCGCGAATTCCGGGAGATACTCCACAACATGCTTCACCACGTGAGCCGCGGTGTACCCGAATTTCTCGTCGAGAACTTTGTACGGAGCCGAAGCCCCGAACCGTTCAAGTCCGACCACCTTTCCGAGGGGTCCGACAAGCCCCATCAGAGCATCCGGAAGTCCGGCGGAAAGTCCGAAGGTCGGTACCAGAGCCGGCAGTACCGACAGGCGGTAGGCCTCAGGTTGTTCGGCGAAAAGTGCCGGAGACGGTGCCGACACGACGCGGACATTAAGCTTTTTCTCTTCGGTAAGAATACGGGCACCATCGAGCAGAGTCCCCACTTCCGAGCCGTCGGCAACGAGCACCACATCGGGTTGCACACCGGAATCGATGATAATATAAGCGCCTTTTTCCGAGGCCATCGCTTCGGCCAATCTCGACGCACCGGATTTCGCGGGAAGATCGGCGATATTCTGACGGGTCAGCAGCAGCGCGCAGGGGACATCAGCTTCGATCGCGATTTTCCAGGTGGCGGTCGTCTCGTCAACATCGGCTGGCCGAAGAACGAGCATACTGCGTTTTCCCTCAAGATTCGCCATTTTTTCGAGCAGACGCAACTGCGTTTCCTGTTCGATCGGCTGATGAGTCGGTCCATCTTCACCGACACGGAACGCATCGTGTGAAAAGACATACTTGACCGGCAGCTGCATGAGCGCCGCAAGTCGTATAGCCGGTTTCATATAATCGGAAAACGTGAAGAAGGTGCCGCAAACGGGAATAACGCCTCCATGCGCTGCGATACCGTTCATGACGGTTGCCATCGTAAGTTCCGCCACACCGGCCTGCAGAAAGGCGCCGCTGAAATCGCCTTTGCGAAGGATGGACGTATTCTTAAGAAACCCGTCGGTTTTGTCGCTGTTGGCGAGATCGGCGGATGAGACAATCATGTTACCGATCTTTTTCGCGAATTCGGAAAGCACCACCGCCGAAGCGCCACGGGTGGAATTGCCCGATTTCTGCGTGATAGCAGCCCAATCGATCTCAGGCAGTTTTCCCGCAAGATAGTCGCCGAGCTGCTTCGCCAGGTCCGGATTGGCCTTCTCCCAGGCGGCCTGTTCACTCTTTTTCGCCTGAGCGTCATTCGCCTTGGTTTTCATCACTTCTTTATAGAAATCCGCAAGTTCAGGCACGATAATAAATGGATTCGAAGGGTCGCCTCCGAGCCCTTTGATTGTCTCTTCTGCAGAAGCGCCGGCGGCACTCAGCGGCATTCCGTGGGTACTGATCTGACCTTCGTATGATTTTCCATCGGCGGTCCGGGCACCCTTGCCCATGACGGTTCTGCCGATAATCAGCGTCGGACGGTCTTTTTCATTCTGTGCATCGGAGAGCGCCTTGCGGATCTGATTCTTATCGTTACCGTCGATCGTGACCACCGACCAGCCCCAGGCTTTGTATTTGGCTGCGGTATCCTCACTGGTAACGTCAGCAGTCACCGTTGAAAGCTGAATGTCATTCGAATCGTAGAACATGATCAGATTCGACATTCCGAGGTGGCCCGCCAATCTACCCACCCCCTGTGAGATCTCTTCCTGGACCCCGCCATCGGAAATATAGGCATAGGTTTTATGCGCCATCCATTCCCCGAATCGAGCAGTCAGAAAACGCTCGGCAATAGCTGCTCCCAGGGCCATGGCATGTCCCTGTCCGAGCGGCCCGGAGGTATTCTCGATACCGCGGGAGATATCCCGTTCCGGATGTCCCGGTGTCGGACTCTCCCACTGGCGGAACATCGCAAGATCTTCCATGGAAAACTTTGAAAAAAGTGACAACGTTGCATAGAGCATCGGGGACATATGACCGGGATCAAGAAAAAAGCGGTCACGATTGGCCCATCCCGGATCATCCGGATCAAACTTGAGAAATTCGGTAAACAGTACCGCCATGAAATCCGCACCGCCCAATGCCCCCCCGGGATGACCGGATTTTGATTTTTCCACCATTGCGACAACAAGCTGCCTGACAGTATCCGCAGCTTTGTTGATTTCTTGTCCCTTCATGAATAGACCCCTTTTTTAATAGAAAACCATTTACCGATTTCGCCAGTGCGTATCAGTCTCAAAACTTTGTAAAATAATACACGGAACTGCAGATGTACCCGTCATGCGTTTCGAAAGGTGAAATTAGTGTGAATTCCGCCGCGTGCAAAGAAGGAACCCGTGAATCTCACCATAGAAAACGCATTCACAAGAATTCTGAAGTATATTATTAGAAAATCAATTTCGGTGCCATGCCCTGCGCCTGCGATACCACGGACTTGCGGCTGATTTTCAACGACGCCCTGTCGCTTTTTCCTGTTCCAGTGCACCGGTAATACGTACTATATTGTAGATGAGCGACTGAATAATTACTGTTTATTCAGTCATGAACATTATGACTACCCAGTTGCAGATGCGCTTAAAACCAGGCGAAGAATACCTGAAGGAAGATGAACGCCTCCTGATTGCCAGAGCAGCTCAGGGTGATAACAGTGCGTTCTCGCGGCTCTTTTATGAATATAAAGACATGGTCTATCGTGTGGTCTATCGGCTGCTTGGAAATACCGAAGAGACCGGGGACGCCGTTCAGCAAACCTTCATCGAACTCTTCAAATCACTCCCCGGTTATGAGGGAAAATCAAAATTCAGTACCTGGCTCTACCGGATAGCGGTAAATGTTTCAATTCAGTATTTCCGGAAACACCGTATACAGCACCGTGATCAGGACCATTACATCGATCCTGAAACCATGGCCTCCACCCCCTCCGTTACCGATCCTTCGATGGAACGCAAGGAATTGCGTAGAAAGATCGAAGAAGCGCTCGCTTCGATTAATATCAGAAAGCGGACGGTTGTTGTACTGCATGATATCGAAAACCGCACCATGGAAGAAATATCTGAAATAATCAATGTTCCGGTTGGAACAATAAAAAGCAGGCTTTTTTACGGTAGAGACGAACTGAAAAAAAAGCTCGAAAAACTTCTGGAAACCTGATTCCACCAGTCTATCCGGCAGCAGAATTCCTCCAACAGCATACTCCTGTTCAGACAGCAGTACATGGAAAACACTTTTTGAATTTCCGTATCAAAAAAATTGAACCATTTCTTTCCTTCCAAAAACAAAATATACGACTTCACTTGAAACACTCGTTGCGGGTGAAGTCGAAAGTACTATCATCAGTGAATGTGAGAATACCTCGAACTCACGTTGATTCACTGCAGGCAGACTCCGCCATCCTCCCACGGCGGAGTTTTTTTTGCCGATCGGAAACGACAGCACTGCGAATTCACCGGCAGAGAACGACGTTCCTTTCAAACCGGTACGATCTTCCATGATCCGGTGAAACGGGATCTCTCGGATTACCCGTTCCTTTCAACCCGGTCATCTCTCAATGAAATCCGCAGTGTGAGGAAAAATGAACCATTTACTCATTGAAACAAACAAAAGAGTACGTTTAAAAACGGAGATCCTTTTTACACCGGATTCATGTGAGCGGAATCCCGGTTGTGAAGAATGTATCCGGCAGGTGAGGGAAGATACATGAAAATTACCGCCAATACGCAAGTATTCTCCGTCATCGACGAGATGGCGGCACTCATTTACCATACCGCATCGCGATTCCCGGGTAGCGACCGGTACGGTCTCTCCTCTCAGATCCGGAGAACCGCTGTCTCGATGACCACTTCACTCGCTGAAAGTTACACCGCCATTAAAAATGAGGACATACGATCATCCCTTCTATCCGCCTACAATTCTCTTCGTTCGCTTCATTACCAGATCGGTCTGGCACAACGGCTGGGATATATTGACGAGCGGCATTTCGCCGTCTGTGACCGGAAAGCGGCGGAGGCGGACAACACGCTGAAACATCAGCTCAGCCTCCTCGATGCCAGGGTAGAGGCTTAGAAGAGCCGAGAAAGCCCATTTAATTCACCCTTCAGAATACGACCGTCTCCGAAAACTGCGTTCCATCCGCCGAAACACGCAACACCAGCACCCCGGAATTGTATCCGTAAATAGTTAAAGAGACATTCCTTTTTCCGGTATTTTTAAATGCCGTCACCGTTCTCCCCTGCACATCAAAAAGAGCAAACGATCCCGTCAGAAAACGCTCATCCGCAAGGTCAATCCGCACCCTTCCCGGAGCGATCGACAACGTGAACGGTTTTCGCAATTCGTGATGCGAAGTTTTTCCAGCCGCCCCGGGCTTCCCGACAGCGGTCGTAAAATTCTCCTTCGTATACTCGCCCCCCCAGTACCGTGTGAAACAGTAGTGCCGTTTCTGCTGCGGACGCGGCGCCGGGCATCCCGCGGCGGCCTTCGACAGGTCCGCCTGACCGTTTGAATAAATGGAAGCGTTCGTTTCGGTAAAGATAACAATCTCGTCACTGCCGTCACCGTTCATATCGCCGGCCATCATATAGCCTTCGGTAAATGAAGCGATCTGCTCCACCGAACCGTTGTAGAGCGCCGGGCGATCGGGACCGCGCCAGATCATCAGGTGATCCGCACCATCACCCTCCCAGTTGTGGCACATATAGGCGATACTCCCCCACCCCGAACGTTTTTTGTAATAGGTGGTTTCTCCTGTTGACGAAAAAACGAAAATAGCCTCTTCTCCCGGATCGTCTCGTAGAACGCGGTCCTGCCCGCCGATCTCGAGCCCCGGCTCGTCGGGAAGAAAATCACCGATCGCGATATTCTGCGGCTCCTGCGGCAAGGCGTTACGCCACATAAGCGTGCCATCCTGATGATACACCGTAACATCCGCACCACCGACGGCGATCTCCGTCCCGTTCGACGGGTCCTGATCCACATCACCTACCCATATGCAGTCCGCGTGGCCATCCTGATTCATGGACCATTGCTTTTTCCCCTCGGAGGAAAGAAAATCGAATCCGCAGAATACCTCGTCCTTACCGTCACCATCGAAATCGAACGGCCACGGATAGTGACCGGTATTGCCCGCATAGGTCCATAGCTGTTTTCCCGTACGGTCCATCGCCCAGATCTGGTTGTAACGATCCTTGAGGATGATATCCTGCGGTTTCTCCCTGCCGGTCAGATTCGCGATAACGATGCAGTCATGTGCATCGGGGTTCGGGTAATTGAACGACGATTTTTCCGTGCCGTCTTTACCGTTAAGAATCCGCAGCTTGCCGTTCATGCACGCCAGCACCTCATTGAAACCGTCCCGGTCGATATCATACACCTGCGCGGGAATGTCGGAACCGGTTGCTGCGCCACCTGCCGGATTTCCCACCTGCCACAGCTGCCTGCCGTCACAATCGAATACCGTAAGACAGTTTACCTCATGCCCGATGTAGCGGTCGTCGGCCATCTGATTACCCTGCATCATCACCATCTCCAGACGTCCGTCTCCCGTAACGTCACCGAGCAGCATCCGCTTTCCGGTTCCCGCGCTGGTGATGTTGACGGTTTTCAACAGCACCGGTTCAGCAAACAAACCAACATGAAAAAAAAGTCCTGTTATAACTGAAATGTTGATCAACTTGTACAGCTTCATTGAATAATTCCTCGATTGAAAATACGGATATACCGGTTCTAATGTATGAAATTATAACAGAATCCGATTTTAAAAAGGAGCGACCGGACCCGGCCCTATAAATATACTGTCACTTTATATAGTGCACCGGGAATGGCATTTCCTGTAGCCGATTTTGCTTACGATGCCTTTAATGTAACAGCCATAATTTGAGAATCCCCCTGGGGGGCGTACGAGAAGTTATGGAAGGGTACCCCGGTAACACATGGGTTACCGGGGTGAATCGTCCGATTCAGGTGAAAATGAAACAGTACCGGCAACCGTTTTTCACGGAGCACCGGTACTGTTCTTCAACAACTCTTTCCCGTTATCTATACCTGCACCAGCCTATTCCAACAGAAACCGCTTCACCCGTTCAATTCCGCCTTCCCGATACACCGCCAGATAGGTTCCGGCGGCACCTCCGGTACCGCTCAGGGTCCAGGAGGTCGAGTTCGATGTTCCGAATGAGAGACAGGCGGCACATCTACCGTTGATCGAAAAAATGGCCACAATACCGCCGGGAGCATTTGATGTCCGGACAAAAGAGACCGTGCCACCTTTTCGAACAACGGAAAAATTCATCCCGGAAACGGTTTTTGCCCGCCTCGCACCATAGCGTGGGCTCACCCCCGATGTTCCATTGTCCAGAACGATATAGTTTTTCCCGCCGTAGTTGAATGCGGCCTGGTTTCCGACCGTAAGGATTTTTTTCAGTTCCGCATTCTGATCGGCGAGAGCGAAGTATTCTTCGGAACCATAATAAACGGTATCAGCCGTGGCTGAAGAGTCATACATCGCATCTTTCCAGAGGCTGTCGGTAGAGAAGACAAACAGCTTATTACCCACATTCTGCATCTGGTTGACCTGCGGTGCAACACTCGGCGGCAGGGCGTTCGTATCAGTCACCATCGTCTGTTCGGCGTTCGAATTCTGCTGCATTCCCTGCATGTAGTTGCTCGCATCGTTGGCACCGGCACCCTGGGCAATCTGCAGATTCTCGGAGATGGATATCCCCGCTCCACCCGGAATAAACAGCGATGACGTATACGGCGTCACGATGCCATACGTCAGACTGAGCGCCTTGAGCGAGTCTTCGAGCGCCTGCGTACTCTCCTGAGTCAATCCCAACAGTTTTATTTCCATCATCAGGGCGGCGATCTGCTGCGTGGCCCACAACCGGGGCAGAAACGGGCTGGAGGAATCAACCAACGGGAAATCCGCCGTATAGGAAAACGACTCGAGCGCAGCGCCGATATTGCCGGTGAGGGCGACTGCGGTTGTTCCCTGTCCACTATACCGGCCGTAAATAGCGATTTCACTTCCCGTAAACAGATCCGGCAGTCGTTCGGGCGTAACACTATGCAGCGTAACCTCCCCGCTAAACGACACTTCCGGCGAAGTGAGTACCGGCGATTCTATTTTTCGGTACAGATCGCTGATGACCTCCTCGACACTCTGGTCGGGGCTGCAGTAAAGCGGGTAACCGCTGTTGTCAATTGACAATTTATCGAGGAGGATCGTATTGACGCTGAAACCGAATCCGATACTGAAAATACGCGTACCCGAAGTATTCGCTTCATTGACCGTTTCGCAGATAAGCGCGCTGTTCGTTTCTCCCGCGGTAGCCATGCCGTCAGTGAGAAATATACAGTAGTGCGGACGGTCAGTCTCCCCCATCCGGGAAAGCGAGGTGGTCAACGCTCCGGAAATATTGGTATTGCCGTTGGCGACGATCTGATCCACGAATCCGGCAACGGCACCGATGTTTTCAGCAGTTGCGGGAAGCAGCTCATCCGCGTTGGAACTCACGGTCGTCTCGAACGCGACGATATTGAAGTAATCCTCGGGCAACAGACGATTGATGCAGAAGCGAAGTCCGTCCCGCGCCTGTTCGATTTTGGTACCCGACATGCTTCCCGACTGGTCAATGGTAAAGACGATGTCCTTCGCCATTAGCGGCCCCGCTTCATCGGGCCGTTGGAATTTTGGCGTGATGAGCATCAGGAAATAGCCGTCCTCATTTTCCTTTTTACAGGTAAACAGATGAAAGGAAATATCCTCATCGGATAATTTGTAATACAGATCGAAGTCGCGATCCGGCCTGACCTTCGTTCCGGTATATGAAACCGACACATTTTTTTCATCGGTACGTTCGATGGTAACCGGAAACGAGGGAGAATATACCGATGTAATCGGCGTGGTATTGGTGATGTTCACGGTGATCGAAACGGAATCGATAAGTTGCATCGAATACCGCTCGGTATTGAGCGGATAGAGATAGTTCGACAGACCGTCGGATTTCAGCAGTACTTCACTGTAGGAAAGCTGCACCCGTTTTGAGGCGCCGGGTTCCAGCGATCCTATTTCAAGCGAATAAGCACTGTTGTCGGTATATTCGAGCAACGTGGCCTGGTTCGAATTTTTCACGGCGGTGGTGAAGAAGGCACGTGCCTCCTCCCGGTCCATGACGGTCGTGTTTTTTTCTTCACCGTCAACCACCATACTGAAACCGTCGATCGCGGCATCCCGGGGGACCGGAAAGACATACCGCCCTTCAGAAACGGTAAAATCCTGATTGTTGACGAACTCCTGATCGACCACGGTCGTCGCCACGCCGTTGTCGATAGTACAGGTGACGTTGTGGTACTTGACGGAGAGTGGTGTGACGTGCGGCGGCGGAAAAATAATGAATCCGTCGGCGGAAAGTGCAACGACCGTGCTCAGGACGACAGTAACTACTTTGACGGGGTTCATGGGGACCTCCCGGAATTCAGGTGTATACTATTTATTTCCTCGAACGGTGTACCAGTCGGTTGCGAAGCCGTACCCGGCCTTCGGGTACCTTGGTATCCGATAGTCGTCTGCCGTTTATCAGATAAACGCCACCACCGGGAGTACCGCCTGCAGTATGTCTGACCGGCGCGACGCCGGTTACCTGTACCGGTTCCCGCCAATCCTGCGAATAGAGCCCTATATCAACCACCTCCGCCGAAGAAAACCAGCACCGTAATACTCCATGCATATACAGCGGGTAGGTCGGCAGAGAGTTGCAGATAAAACAGAAGCCGATCTGCAGCCACCCTATGGAAGCACTGTCTCCCGGAGCAATGGTACATGGTTTTTGTACATCGAGGGTATCGAAGGGATTTTTAAGCGAGAAACTAACGTCGCCGGTCTGCTGCATCGTCCAGTGTATTTCCCTGGGACTGTCTCCGTGCCGCTCATTCCACATCGTTTCGATACTGCCATATTCCAGAAACATCGACAGCCCCGTCGTATCGAAAACATCGAACAGCAGTGCCGCCGAGTCAATCCAGACGGTATCGTCGCCATTGTTTCTGACCATCAACCAGTCAAAGGAACTCATCAAAGAGTTGTTATATATCTTGAGAGAATCTTTGGAAGGGGTGATGTTCTGAGCGAAAATGCCGCACGCCAGCAAGATTGAGACTAAAAGAGCTTTATCAAGAAGGGTTTTAAAATAGTCGACCGCGATTGCAGCTGTACTGGAGTTGCTATCGAAAGTATTCGGAATTGAAGACGCCCCCGAGATTATACCCCGCATTTTAATGCACCTAAAAACAAGATCGTTAGTAAACATGGAGAGTCCTTTGTCCTGCGGTAAGACAACCCGAAGGATGCTTATTTACCGATATTCATTTGATAGAGGCGGTACCTGAGATGCTCCCGGTTCATTCCGTTCACCCCTTTCGATACCATCCTGCCGTTGATCAGATACTGCACTTCATTCCCGATAGTGTGCCGGCTTCGTATTCTGAAAGGAGATTTCACGACGGTCGGCCGTAGATCGTCGGAATAAAAATTTATCCCTATGACCTCGCCATTGCTGAAGTAGAGACGCAGCAGTCCTTCAACAAATTGCGGATACACGGGAATATCACCAAAGAAATTGCCGCCAATCCGCATGCTTCCCAAAACGGTGGTTCCCCCGGATGCGCCAATGGAAAACATCGGTTTCGATACCGGAGACAACAGCCGGTGTTCCCCGGGAGAAGTCGAATCAATGCTGAAATAGTATATGTTTCTCACGCTGTCCCGATATTCCGCCAGCATCACCTGTATACTGGTGATTCCGATCTGCAGCCTGCCAGTATACAACCCGGTTAGAATGATCCCGGCAGAATCGAGCCAAACGGCCTGCAAGCCGTGGTTAGTTACCAGTATTGTATCGTCACGATTCAACAGGTCGCTATTACGTACCCACAGAGAGTCCCTGGAAAGCGTGATACTCTGACTGAAAGCTGAACAGGTCAGCAGATAAAAAATCAGAAAAGCCGTCTTCATTCCCGAATCTTCTTCCGTTTTCGAAGTTCGTCTGCTGCTCAACATAATTGAAGAAGTGCCGCCGTATTGGTAGTAATATACCCTTTCATCCGGAAAATTCACGCATTTATTTGAAATACTGTTGTCTATAGACAACTTATTTTAATATTTTTTGCAACGTCCCGAAAATTGCCGTATATTTCATCATAATGGAATCTCTTTACTCCTATACCGACTACCGTGCCTACCTGAAAGATTACTTTGCTTTTAAAAAGGCTCAGAAAAGCTGTTTTTCCTTGAAAATCATTGCCGATCGTGCCGGATTCAAAGCCCGTGACTATGTTCTGAGAGTCATGAACGGCACCAGAAATCTTTCCCAATCGGGTTCATTCAAGTTGTCTGAAGCTCTGCATCTTTCAGAAAAAGAGACTGAATACTTCATCAACCTCGTCGCGTTCAACCAAGCCGAAACTCCCCGTGAAAAAGAGTTTTTTTATCTCAAACTGGCCCGAATCTGCCGACACGGCAGGCAGCAGACAATCAGACGTGAACAATTCGAGTATTTTTCCGAGTGGTATTACAGTGCGTTACGTTCACTGCTCCCGGTAATCGATTTCAAGGATGACTATGCCGCAATCGGCAGATTTCTCTCGCCACGGCTTTCTGCCGCTCAGGTGGAAAAGGCGATCAGGTTTCTGCTGGACCTCAAGCTGCTCATCCGTGACGATGAAGGCAGATACCATGTCACGACCTCCCAGCTGACTGCGGGCGAGGCGGTGCACTCCGTCGCGATGGTACGGTTTCACAAACAGAGTCTTGATCTGGCGAGACGCGCACTTGAAAATGTATCTTCCGGGGAACGGGATATAACCGGCGTCACCATGAGCCTTTCCGGTAAGGGATACGAAAAAGTACGTGAAGAAATCGCACTGTTCCGGAAAAAAATCATGCACATCGCCGAAGAGGACAGTAATGAGCAAGGGGCCTTTCAATTGAATCTGCAACTTTTCCCGCTGTCAAAAAGGAAAAAAACATGACTCGACACCTTTACGGCATTTTTCCTGCAGCGGTAATTGTCGCTTTTCACCTGGCATGTACCCCCGGTCCCGTATCGGGCCCCTCAACGGAAGAAGGCAATCCGCAGATCGTCGCGGTAGTCGTTGACAGCCTGAATAATCCGGTGCCGAACGCCACGGTTACCGCCTATCGTATTCCTCCGACAACCGATACGCTGC
Organism: Chitinispirillaceae bacterium; assembly: GCA_016930275.1. Lineage (GTDB taxonomy): Bacteria > Fibrobacterota > Chitinivibrionia > Chitinivibrionales > Chitinispirillaceae > JAFGNB01. The sequence goes on along the minus strand of JAFGHA010000025.1, from coordinate 2,838 downwards.
AACCGCCCTCGACCGCGACCGTCATTGCCAAAAGGCTGACCGATGCAACGGGGCGTTCCGTTTTTGATATCCTGCCGGAAGGCACCTATACGCTCGAAGCCACCGATCCGACGGCAGCTTTCAGTGCACTCAGTGCGGATGTTACCATCGGAGACTCCGGTACGGGATTTACCGATACTCTGAAGCTTGAACAACCGGGCGGAATTGCGGGGGTCGTCTCACGCGGTGGCGTTCCGGGAGTAGTCGCCAGTCAGAATACCAATCTGATCGACGCGGCGATAATGGTGATTATTCAGGAACTCGGCCAGTCGTTCATCACCCCCCAAACGGGTGAGTATTCCTTTCCGATACTCCCGCCAGGCACTTATACGGTGACCTATTACGCCACCGACGGGTTTTTCTCCGCAAAGCAGTCGATACGGGTTGAATCGGGAAGAGTCACTACCGCGGATACAATCATTCTGACCCCGGTACCCCGGCTTCTGCCGCCGCGCGGCTTCACCCTGAACACTTCGGAAGAAGGTAACCTCAAAACGGGTACCTTGACATGGCAGAAGGTGGTATTCGACAGTCTCCGCTGGTATGAAGTGGAGCGGTTCGACCTGTCGGGACCCTTCGATACGGTGTTCACCACCACCGATACGATCGTGGTTGACACGGTGAGCGATATTCCTTCGGGAACGATACTTAATTACGTGGTCCGATCGGTGGACCGGGCGTTCAACAGAAGTGCCAACGCGGGACCTCTGGAAGTGGTGATTGAATAGCCGGCGGACCGCCTGCTTTTTCAGCACGCCTGCGGTTGCATTCCCTCTTTTAAAAGTGTCCCTTCCTTTCGCACCCTAAATGCGCTCAGGCAGTACTTCCGGTACGTGTGTTCGCCAACCCGAGTCATCCACACGTACCGTATCCTTTCATTCAGGTTCTTTCAGAAACAGTATATTGTCGATTTTCAGATAACCGCTGTCGGGTACGGTCTGCAGTTCCCCGTCGCCCCCGTAGTGCGGACCCGGGCTTATCCATATTCCGGTAAGCCCTGCAAGTACTGAATCGAGCAGTGCAGGACGGTCATGAGTTACCCATTCGGGGTAGTCGATATCGCTGATGGCACAGGTATACTGTCTCGCCTTCGGACCTGCGGAGACGACCCACCCGTACCAAGCACCGTCGCCGACACCGTGGCGCGCATAAGCGTCACTGAGCAGGCCGATGCTCACCTGCCGGGTAATGTCGGAAAGCAGGTCGATGCGCAATCCGGTTAATCCGCTACAGTCACGCTCCCGGTTGAATTCAAGCTCGATCATCACCCACTCGGAATACTCTTTTGTCGTATCGGCGGGACGCAGGCTGAAGTTACAGCGAAGATCGGCCCCTCCCCCGATCGGACCTGCAGTATCATGGAACAGCTCGATCGAGGAGTTTTCCGAAACGAGGGCGTAAGCCCACGAATCGATTGCGGCATCCGCGCCGAATTCGAAATTATTGAGCAGGCCGGGGGTAAAACCGCTGTCGACGGGAAAGGGTATCGCATACCCCGAGGAGTCCATCGACGATTCGCGTTTATGAATATAATCATCAAAGCCCCGTGAAAGTGACACCATGGTCCCGCGCAGCCACTCGACACTACTTTCCCACGTATTCCGATCGACGTACGGATCATGGTCCATCTCCGGTTCAAGCACCGCGGCCCATGCGTCAACCCGCTGCTGCATCCGTTCGGGTGTAAACAGTCCGCCGAGGAACTGTTCACCCATACTCACGAACCGGTTCCAGCAGACGGCCGCGGTAAGGCTGGTCAGTTTGTCGCAGTTGGGGGGAACGGCAAGCGAACCGCCCCAGATCTCCATGGGTTCACAACTGTCGGGTACTTCGTTCCATTCCGGCATGTCGTAATCATCGAAAATAGGGTCGTTTTTCGTGAAGGTCGCGTTCATGTCCCAGGGAATGAGCCAGAATTTCGTGCCGGGCGCCTCATCTTCGTAGAAATAATAGTTATGGTTCTGCAACCACGAGCCGTCGACGTACCAGGTCATCACACCGTCGCCGTTGTGAATCGCCCGATCAACGATGATGAAGCGGAGCCAGTAGTCGAGATCCATGAATGGTGATATCGTCGCTCTGAAATTCTCCGGTGTCGAGGATTCGATCGCAAGGTGAAAATCAACCATCCGGCTGACATCGGCGCTGTCTTCCGGATTGTCGTTCGTCTTGAGCGCCAGTCGGTATTTACTCTTGCTGTTGTAGAGGGGCCATACCTCCTTGTACAGATTACCGTCGCCGGTTTCATGCCAGCGCGATTTGGTGAAACGGCCGTCGATCTCCTCGACTCCCGCGAATATTCCGCGTGAAACACCGTTGACCAATACTTTCACAAAAACGGTACGGCAGGTGTAGAGCCCCATTTCACGAAAGAGTTCGTAAGCGAGCATTTCGCGGAGTTTGCTGTTGTCGTACGACATTGAATGAAGATTGAGCCTCTTCATGCCGCGCAACCGCAGGGAATCAACGTATTTGTTGAATTTGACCTTTAGCGAAACGTTCCTGCAGTCCACATACGCGCTACGGGTGCCCTCCTCGTCGAAGCAGCGTGGCATCGAGTAATAATTCGATCCTTTGTACCGCAGCCCTACCTCTCCGAATGCGGTACCGTCGATGGAAAGCTGGGCCGGAGTGAATTCCTCGTCAAGCGCATCACGTTCCATGGACAGGGAATCCTCCCCGGTAAGTGTAAACGAGAAGATGTGTATGGCATTCATCCCGAAAAAGGTCGCGGTCGGATCGGGCTGCAGCGGGATCACCAGATCCGTCGCGGGTGCCGCGACCAGCCGGTCGAGCGGG
>JAFGHA010000236.1 GCA_016930275.1 Chitinispirillaceae bacterium | reverse complement strand
TTTCCCCCGGATATCCCAGGATAAAGGCACTTCTGATCGACGCATCGGGAACGGTCATCCGGATATTCTCGATCAAGCGGTGTATACCTTTCGCCCCCGGGCGCCGCTTCATGGAGGCAAGAACCGGATCGGCGATGTGCTGCAGGGGTATGTCGAAATAGGAGCAGATTCTCGGTTCCGCGGCGATCAGCCGGAGTAGTTCATCGTCCACAAACTGCGGATGGAGATACATGATGCGGATCCAGGGGATCGTGACTGCCGCGAGCAGCTGTTCGAGCAGTCGTGTCAGCGTGAGGCCGATATCTCTGCCGTACCACGAAGAGTCCTGAGCCACGAGGATAAGTTCACGGGTTCCGTTGGATTCAAGCCATCGGGCTTCATCGAGTATCACTGTTACCGGACGGCTCCGGAACGGGCCGCGGATCGAAGGAATGACACAAAAGGAGCAGCGGTGTGAACATCCTTCAGCGATTTTGAGGTGCTGCGTCGCGCCCCGCCCGGTGAGTTCACGCTCGAACCGGTCCTGCTGAGCGACACCGAGTTCCGTTCCCAGAAGTTGCTCCCAGTCGTCAACGCCTACCCACAGATCGACTTCGGGAAACCGTTTCGCTACTTCGTTTCTGAACCGTTGTGAAAAACAGCCACTCACGATGAGTCGGGTCTGACGGTCTTTTCTGACTGAAGCGGCGGTCAGGATCGTCTCGATCGCCTCTTCCTGCGCTTCTTGTATGAAAGCGCAGGTATTGACGACGATCGTGTCGGCCCGGGACGGGTTGTCAATAATGGAATATCCGGCATTCCGGAAGAGGTGCAGGATTCGCTCTCCGTCGACGATGTTTTTACTGCATCCGAGATTGTAAAGTGCTACGTTCGGCATGAATCCTGCAGAGAGTCGAGTTCGGTTCCGCACGGTCACACGGAGGCGACCGTCGGATTACCAGTCGTCGTTGCCCCATTCGTTGGTGGTTGCCGGTTGTGCGGCCGGAGCGGCAGGTTCCGGTTCCGCAGGAGCGGTCGTGGTCGCCGGAGGCGGTGGCGTCGCGGCGGGAGCTGGTTCCGGTTCCTCCATATACGAACTTGTCGGAGGAGGCGGGGAGGTGTATGACGGGTCACTGCTCATTGACGATGTGGAGGTGGTGGTACCGGAGGTACTGTAATCCGCCGCACTTCCCGAACCCATGCCGTATCCTTCGAGACCGACATTGTCGTTTGACCGGTAATCAACCCAGTATTCGTACCCATCCATGGCGAGCGCTCCCTCTCCAAAGGAACGTGCCGCTGCGAGATAAGCGAATCCGCCGATACGGACCCGATAGTAGGTCCCGGAAAGTGAGGGAGTGGGGTTCTGCACTTCAGCCACATAGCTCGGATATCCCCTGGCCTCGAGTTTCGCCGCCAGAGCATCGGCCATCGAGCGTGAAGGCAGAGTTGAAACCTGGACCGCATAGCGGCCGTTTTCAGAAAACGACGGCGGGGCGCTTGAGCGGACTACCGGTTCCGGTCTGGCTGACTGTTGCTGTGTGGCGGCCGTACTGTCTTCTTTGTAAAACTCATCGAATATGTCCTGTGTGGCGGCCTGCGTGGCGGCAGGTTTCGTTTCGGTGGCGAACTCAGCATCCTTGTCGGTTTTCTTTTTACTGCACCCGCCTGTCATGACCATGATCACCAGAGTGGTTACCAGTATCATTCTTTCCGGAAGCATAGTTCCTCCTTGTCATATTGAATGGTGCGGTGCATGAAAAATCGTCTGCATTTCCGAACGGATGCGCACCTCACCGCGGCTGTGATGGTATGGTTCATCTTGAATATGTATAAAAATTTACAATATTTGCCATAGGCATGCCACTGAAATTTAAAAAGTTATGCAACGACCGGAAGCTTCCGCCGGTTTCATTCCCGGGTGAAATCGGCGGATACAGACAACCGTCACATCGGAAAAATATCCTTTTCACGCTTTTCAGAGCATGCCTTTTGTCGACGGAAGCACGTCGGCGGCCCGCGGGTTGATCGAGCAGGCTTCGGCCATCGCTTTTCCGAATGCTTTGAAAATCGCCTCGATAGAGTGGTGACTGTTGCGGCCGCGCAGCAGATCGATATGCATGGTGATACGGCCGTGATCGGTGAACGCCTTGAAAAAATCCTCAACCAGATCGCACTCGAAATCGTTGATGGTACGATCGGTAAGGTTGACTGAATAGACAAGATTCGATCGTCCGGCGATGTCGAGACAGACGCGGGCGAGCGACTCGTCCATCGGGCAGTATCGCGTACCGTAACGTATGATACCTTTGCAGCCACCGAGCGCTTCCGAGAACGCCTGACCCAGGCAGATGCCGATATCTTCGGCACTGTGATGAAAATCCACGTGGGTGTCACCTTTACAGGTCAGGGTCAGATCGAACAACCCGTGCCGCGAAAAGAGCGTAAGCATATGGTCGAAGAAACCGCTGCCGCTGCGTACTTCCGATGTACCGGTGCCGTCTATGACAAGACGGAGGGAGATATCGGTTTCGCTGGTGGTACGGGTTACTGAGGATTCGCGCACGGGTTCTCCTTGTTGAGGTGCTGTACGGTGCCGTCAACGTCCGAACAATCGCCGCAGCGACTGTTTCAGCAGATTGTTTTCTTCAGGGCTGCCGATACTGATACGAAGACAGTTCTCAAGCTTCGGGTACGATGCTACATCACGCACGAGTATACCGTCGGCAAGCAGCGTTTCGAAGATTTCCTGTTTCCGGTCGGTACGGATCAGAATGAAATTGGCGCTGCTTGGAAACACGGTGCACGGAAGCTCCGCCAGAAATGCCGCGAGCGTGTCACGTTCACGTATCAGCAGATCGATACCGGCTGAAAGTTCACCGCGATGGGTGAGCGCGGTACGGGCGACATACTCGGAAAAGAAGTTGATGTTGTACGGTAGTTTGATTTTATTGATCTGAGCGATTACTTCCGCCTGTCCCGCCATATACCCGATTCGCAACCCCGCCCCGGCGAACGCTTTGGAAAAGGTGCGGGTAACAATCAGATTCGGGTGTTCGTTGACCAGGGGAACCGCGCTGAATCCGCCGAACTCAACATACGCCTGATCGAGAATCAGAAAACCTTTGTGGGCCGCGAGAATTTTCCTCAACTGTGTCTCGTCAAGTTCAGTGCCGGTGGGGTTGTTCGGCGAACATATTATAAACGGTGCCCGGGGGCGTTGCGCACTTGCCGCCAGCATCGCATCGAGATCGAACTGCAGTGCACTGTCGAGAAAAACCGTTTCACTTCCCGCGCCGACCCCTTCGGCAAGCAGGTGGTAGACGGTAAAGGTCGGCTGACAGAGAATGACCGGCTCGTCTTTTTTCGCCAGAGCGAGCAGCAGGACGAGCAGCATCTCGTTGGATCCGTTCCCCGCGATAATACATTCCGCGGGCAATCCGATATATTCCCCCAGCTGCGCCCTGAGTTCATCGGGAATGAACGGCGGGTAACGGTTCCAAGGACGATCGACACAGAACTTTCCGATTTCTTCCTTGATCGATTGCGGCCAGTCGAACGGGTTTTCGTTCTGGTTAAGCTTCACGGGCACTTCCCGCCGCTCCAGGTGATATGCTTTCTGTGTCTTCACCGCAGGATTTATCAGATCGAGAGCCTCAGGTAATTTCATAGTGTTTGCGCAGCAGTTCGGCAAGAGAACCGACAAGCTTCTCCAGTTCGTTGAGTTCCAGCATGAGATAAAACAGCAGTCCGAGAACTCCGACAAGTGCGATTATAAAGAAAAATGTCCACATAATTTTATACGCTAAAAATACACTATCGCACGACAAAACGGTATAACTGCTCAACATTTCCGTCTGCCGCGATACATGAAGGCAGGGCAGGAGCGTCAATCCTGAATGCTGAAGCGGAGGCCGGATGAGGGAACTCCCGCATACCCGGCTCAACGTTTTCTGAAAAAGGCACGGTTACTTCTCTCCGGCAACCGCCTCGGCGACATTGAGCAGGTGTTCCTTGATCCTCCGGTATGCGGCGAGGATATCGGGGTACACGGTGCAGATCAGTGGATCGAGCTGTTTATTCGACAGCTTTTCGAGGTGACGCGCACGCATCTCCCGGAACTGATGGGTGATGGCGTCGCCCTGCGGCCGGGCTTTCGCGAGAATGGCACTGTCACGCTGTTTATGCGATTCGTATATGAGTGTGTAGTAGTTCCTGACGGCGTCGTGGAGATCGAGAGAATCGAAGAGTTCTTCACTGTCAAGTTTCAGCTTGGCGTTTTTGAGTCGCAGGTGCATTTTGAGAATCGAGGCACAGTAATCGCTGATTGATTCATATTCATCGGCGCGACGGAGCTGTTCGTGGATTTCCTTCGCCACATTTGAAGTGATTTCGGTGGTCAGCAGATCGGTCAGAAATACCACGACTTCCTTCTGCATTGAATCGAGCAGCTCCTCATTACTGAAAATCATCTGGATTTTCTCCCGGGTTCCATTTGTATCACCGTCGGCGATGATTTCACGGAGTGTGTTCAGCATCAGACCGGTAACGTCACCCATTTTGAGAATTTCACGACGGCTCTGTTCTATGGAGAGCATGGGAGATTCAAAGAGCCTGACATCAAGATGCGTCAATGCGGTGCGCTCCTCGAATGGTTTACTTTTAACCAGTTTAAAAAGCACTTTAGCGAAAAGCGGTGCCGGCGGGAGAAAAATACAGACGAGAATGATGTTGAAAATAGTGTGGGACATCGCGATCCGCGAGGCGATATCGATTGAAACGGGGATGATATTTTCCAGAAGTTTGAGGAACAGAAAAAAGAACGGGATCATCAGCGTGACGCCGATGATCTTGATCATGATGTGGGCATAGGCAACTCTCCGGGCGTTGGTGGTCATACCGAGTGATGCGATGAATGCCGTGATGGTGGTCCCGATGTTTTCTCCCAGAACCAGTGCCACGGCGGTATTGTAGTCGATGACACCGGTACGAGCGAGCGTAATGGTGATCGCCACCGTGGCGGAAGATGACTGGATGCAGGCGGTTATCAACGCTCCTATGAGAACACATTTTACAACACCGAAATAGTTGTGCGGAGAAAACCGTGAGAAAAGTGCTACGAATCCCTCATTGGAACGGAGGGGCACCATGCCGTCCTTCATCATTTCCAGACCGAAAAATACCAGCCCTATTCCCATTATCATCATGGCGATAAATCGTGTCCGCTCACCTTTGGTGAAAAGGTAGATGAATCCGGAGACTCCAACTATAAGAAGGCCGTATTTAGTGATTTTTATCGCCACGATCCAGGCGGTAATGGTGGTACCGAGGTCCGCACCGAGGATGACGCCGATCGATTGCATGAGGTTCATAACTCCGGCATTCACCAGACCGACCAGCATCACGGTGGTAACGGAACTCGACTGAATCAGGCAGGTAACGAAGGTACCGGTGGCGCAAGCCAGAAGTCGGTTGTCGGTAACCATGGCGATCATCCGTCGCAGTTTGTCTCCGGCGGTCGCCTGGACACCATCGGACATGAATTTCATTCCAAGCAGAAAAATTGATAGTCCACCGACGACATGGGAAATCATATCAACGAGATCGGTAAATGTAAATACGCTGGATTCCACGAACGGTCTCCCCCGGAAAGGTTTGGTAGAAAGTGAAACGATCCGCCAGGTGGCGGCAGGTGGTGTTGGTGATGTGTACCTGTCCCGTGCGACCGGATTCGGTAAGCTGTTGATTAACCAACTGCTCCGGCGGGATGTTAAAGATATATTCTACAATGCACGAAACCTGATGATCGAAATGTGTTCAATTTCTTTCAGTAACTGTAGTTTAGCACTTTTTCGCACGTGAAAAGCAGCAACTGCCTAAATTTGCATAATTTCGGCATTTTTATATGAAAATGTACCGAAAATGTCGCCATGCGTAACTTATTGATTTATAATGGTATATTTCAAAAAGTGCTAAACTACAGTTTCAGAAAAAGGTTCGATAATTGTTAGAAAATAATTCCGGAAGAGAATTATTGCCAGAGCGGATATACTTCACGAATGTTAAAAAGAAGGAAGGCGAAACGATAGCGCGTCGGTGATACGCGGCCGAATCAGCCGTCGACATATTTATTTTCGCTTTTCACGATGACATCGTAAAATTGTTCGGTGGTCGAAACCTCCATGAGTCGGGAACGGACCTCTTCGTACGACATTATCCGTGAAAGTTTGGAGAGAATCTGCGTATGTTCCGCAGAGGTATTTTTGGGAGAGAGCATCATAAAAAACAGGTGAACCGGTAACTCGTCAATCGCGTTGAATTCAACACCGGGTACCGATCGTCCGACCACCAGATACAGCTCCTCGATTCCGGCGATACGTGCATGCGGTATCGCAATACCATAGCCGATACCGGTTGACATTTCCGATTCACGTTCAATAATCCGCTGGGCTATATCGTCACCGTCCGGCAGCCCGAAACGGGTTGCCATGAATGTGGCCATCAGGCGAAGCACTTCACTCTTGTCCGTCGGGGTGATATCGGTGAGAATCGCGTTTTTATGAAGGAGATCCTGAATTTTCACCCGTTATCCTTTTCCGTTGCAGCATCGGAATTATACGATTTCCGGCTACGGTGACGTGCTGTGGCGACGAAAATACGACCGATAAGATAAATGACGAAACCCGTGATGGCGCAACCCATGGCGACACGTGGTGTGGCCGAACCGTGGAACCGTGTCTGGAAGAAAATCAGAAAACTGACAACCGAGGTCAGGAAACCGATTACCATCAGAACGATACCGTTATTCTGGAGATAGGCAAATGTTTTTTTCCACATTCAGTTCACCCTTTTCAGGAATGTATAAAATATCATTTTTGACCCGCAGGAATTCAAAACCGTATTCAAATTAGAGTTACCGGGACAGTTGCGCCGGGTAAATGAGCCGGTTCCATTCATTCGCATCGAGGTCTGCAAGTTTCGAGAAAATAGTGTGTGCCTCTTCCGGTGTAGAAATGGTGATCCGCATGTCGAGGAGGTTTTTCTCAAATGCCTCTGCCGGTTTGAACTGTACACGCCGAGGATCGGGATTGACCCGCCCGGCAACTTCTTTCCATTGCCGCTTTGCCCCGGCAAGGGTCGGAAAACGACGGTTGAAGAGACTGTCCCGCAGGTGACCTATTTTCTGTGGACCGTTGAGACGGGAGTCGCCGGTGATTGCGGAAAGTTCCGGAGCCGTGAGAATTGCATCGATGGGGCAGTGCTCCCGGAAGGCCAGTTCCGGAAGCCAGTCGAGAAGTTCCCGCTGCATCTGACGGGAAAACGGGTAGCTGCGGAAAAATGAAAGTACCGCCGACCGGTCGTCTCCCTCGAGGCGTTGCAGTTCCGGGCCCAGACTCAGTTCCAGAACTCCGTCGTATACGGCATCGATTATTTCTTTGTCGCATGAGGCAAGTCGTACGAATTCAAAACATTCACGGTTTTCCATCGGCAGTCCGGTGCAGGCAGACCGGAAGTCGCGTTCGTCGTAATGTTCGCTGAGCCATGTGATAAACAGCAATTTTTCAAAAAAACGCAGTGGTCGTGAGCTGTTGAGCGAGATGCGCAGCAGAGCGGCATGGGTGATTTTGGGGGATGGTCTAAGGAGCATGCAGCCGAGCTCCCGGGTATCCGCCCGCTGTGCGAGAATGAGCCGTTTGCATCCATCAAGTACGGTATATCGATTGCCCGACTTGTACACGGTAAGCGGTGAGGGTAACGGCACCTCATCCGTGTCATGAACGTCACGCGGATCGAACAGTCTCGCGGGAAGGTCAAGCATTTCGAGCGGTAACGTACAAAAGTCAAGAATCGATGCGGATGCGTCCGTAACGTTGTGCAATGGTGATGTATCGCTCATATAACTCCTGGTTGCCTCTTTTTCTGAAACCGTTTGCGAGGATCTCCGCTTTTTTCCTCAATTGTACTGCTACGAGTTCCCGTTGCCGCTCCGTCAGCCGGTTGCCGAGAAGCAGGCCGAGCATGCTGCGGACACGGAACCGGTCGAGTGCCGGAACCGTGGCGCTGAGCTGGTCTTCGTGTCCTGCGTAGCGTTTCAACAACAGTGCGTCCACCAGACCGATCCTGTGTTCGGCGGTAATGTGTAACCAGAGATCGTAATCTTCACATGCCGGAAGCGCTTCATTGAATCCGCCGTACTCCTCAAAGAGTGATTTTTGTAGCAGTACCGATGACGGGGTGATCATACAACGTTCGAGACTGACGGCAAACAGATCTCCGCTTTTTTTCTCCAGATATACCGGCGGATTGATCCTTATACCATCGCGTATCCAGATCTCACGACTCTGAACAATCCGTATCTCCGGATGCGAAAGGCGCCACCGCATCTGCAAAGCGAGTTTTCCCGGTAGCCATTCATCGTCGGAATCAAGGAATGCAATCCATGGCGCCCGGGCTGTTTTCACTCCTTCATTGCGTGCTCGGGAGACTCCGTAGTGGTTTTCCAGACGAATTGATCTGATCCGATGGTCTCGAAGGCAGGGCAACCGGTCGCTGCCGTCATCGGAACCGTCATCAACCACAATACATTCAAAATCCGTAAAAGACTGTCTTAGAACAGATTCCACCGCTCGTGGAAGATACTCAACCCTGTTATAGACCGGAATAATAACGGAAACTGCCGGCATAGTCACCTGCGGTTGTTCAGGCATCCGTGGACCGGAAATCCGGAAAGTCCGCGTAGCGGCAGATACTTTTGCAGGGATGAACGCATCGCCCCTTAAAATACAACAAATCTTTGGAACCGGTCAAATAAGGGATAGTGCTGATGTCGTCTGTTTTTTTTATCTTCCTGCCCTTGAACCGTTTCCTTAATTCTTTATATTTGTTGCTTTAAATAGGTATATTTAATGCCTGGTATTGATGGGGAGATCCGTATTTTTTGCATAAATGTGATGAGTATCACTTCATTCCTGAAATGTAATTGCTATTTTGGTGAATAAATAATTGATAACAACCCGCAGGATCTGATATCCGGAACCTCTGTCATTTTCAACATAAAAAAGGTGATTTTATGCGAATTCGTACATTACTTTATATTTGTCTGTCGTCGGTTCTTGGTATCATTTATCTCACTTGTGTTCTTCCGGAGGCTCCTCCGGGTCCTGAGGAGGCGGGAGTTTCACTCTGCCTGAAATCTTCAACCGGGACAACCAGTATTGAAACGGTTACCGACAGTGTCGGAAAAATCGTTTCCATCGGACTGGTGTTAAAACTTACACAATATATTGATTCTACTGTTGTTACCGTTACTGTCGGAGGCGTTCAGGAGTTTCGGGAAAAAAGTACTTCAAAACGACTCGAAACGGATACCGTGATATATCCAAAGACATTTTCCACTCCGGGTGAACGGGTGGTCACTGCAGTCGGATACATCAGCGGAATGCCGAATTCCGAAGCGACTGCGATCATAAAAATAGTCGGAAAACCCCAGGAAAATCATCCGCCGTCACTATCTGTAAAAGGAGCACAGCTGGTCGGTGTCGGTGAAACGGTGTTGCTGCATGTTTCAGCCACCGATCCGGATGCGGGGCAGACTGCTCTTGTTACCTATTTGCGGATTCCCAACGGCGCCACGTTTAAAAGTGATACCCTGCGCTGGGTTCCCACGCTGCAGAACGTCGGTACCGATACCGCGATATTTGTCGCTACCGACAATGGATATCCGGTGATGACCTTCACGGACACGGTGTTGATTGCCGTCAGCGCGACACCGGTAAATCATGCACCAGAAATTTCGGTGGGCGGGAGACATGTGGTAACCGCCGGCGAGACCATGGTACTCGCCGTTGCGGTTACCGATCCCGATGCGGGACAGACCCCGATCATCGAAGCTCTCCGCAAGCCGGCAACCGCCACTTTTTCCGAGAATACTTTTTTGTGGGCAACAACCGCTGCAAACATTGGAACTGATACGGTTATTTTTGTCGCCACCGATAATGGTGATCCTGTCCTTACGGACACGGAAAAAGTGGTACTGACAGTGAGCGAGACACTGGTGAATAATCCTCCGGGGTGGAATACCGATACGTTGCGTCTTACCGGCCAGCCGGGAACTCTTCTCACACGGCAGCTTGGAGGTCTGTGCAGCGATCCCGACGGTGATGCCGCTGTTTTCACACTCCTTCCCGGAGCCCCCGAGGGTGCGGTTGTTGCCGATGCGGTGCTGTCCTTTACACCTGCGGCAACGGCGACTGGAGTGAATACCATGCAAATTGTTGCAGCTGATCCATTCGGCGGTTCGGACACACTGGTGGTTGTGGTAACGGTGTCTTCCGGGACCGACGACCTCATCAAGCCGGTGATGTATCGGATCTCTCCTTCGTCGGACAGTCAGACGGTATCTTCCGCAAGCTACCAGGTGGCGGTATCCTGCACCGATGCGAGCGGCATCGC
>JAFGHA010000235.1 GCA_016930275.1 Chitinispirillaceae bacterium | reverse complement strand
GTGATACTTTCACACTCCTACCGTTCGACACCGGCAATTCTGGATCTCGCAACCATGATCAACCGTGGCGATACCGCAGGAGCGCTTGGTTTTCTGTCTGGTGGAGACGAGGGCAGCCCGGTATCCATTGATACCACCACCGGGAGTGAGCCGATCGAAGAGTGGATCAGGAGTCAACTCACGGAACCGTCTGTTGACGAAGCGTACCGGCTCCTGGCAAATCCGCCGGAGGGTGCGGAATATTCCCCGGACGTTACCGCGGCAATAACAACAGTACTTTTCAATGCTACAATGCTTGTGCTTGCTCACGAAGGTCCCCGCGGGCGCAAAGCCATCAACCGTCTCGCCGCTGCCGGCCTCCGCCGGAAACTGCACAATCCTCCCGGCGACCGGTTTTTCCACGGCATGCCGATAATTCTCGGCAGCAATCACCATGAACTTGACCTTTACAACGGTGATATCGGCATCGTTCTGCACACGAAAAACGAGGGAACAAAAGTCTTTTTTCCTCGGGGAGACCGTTTACATCCGGTGTCCCTCGACCGGCTTATCGATCCGGAGCCGGCATTCGCCCTTACGGTCCACAAATCGCAGGGATCCGAATTCAATGCAGTACTGCTGGTGCTCCCGGAGCACGAGAGCCCGCTGCTCTCCCGGCAGATTATCTACACGGGAATCACCCGGGCAAAAAAATACCTCAAAATTCTCGGCAGTACCTCCATTCTTGCGGCGGCAATCAACCGGGTCGAAAAACGTGAAGGCGGGCTGCAGCTGTCCTGACGGCCGACCCGCAGCGCCTTTTCCGGAAATGTTTTTTCTGGCGCATTGCTGCAGGGGCACCATGTGAGGGGGAATCGCCTTTTTTTGATCCTGTGCCCTTTCCTGCGGAAAACCTCCGCCCGGCGGCAGCAACCGGACGGTGTGTCCCTGCGGGTTATTTATTAAAGGTAATGTGGGATAGGGCAGGTCTTTCTTCTGCTTCCAGCCACCGCGCTACTGCCTCACTCGTCGCCTCCGACGGCATTAGATTGCATGCAAGATGCAGTTGATTGACCTTCCAGCGTCCGGTGCTTTTGTTATGCACCAGCTCAAGGGTTGCCCGCTGGGGTTCGTGTACTGCATAGATATACGAGTGATGCTCCATTACCATCCCGGCATACGACCCAACGCAGTGATGCATGGATCTGCCTTCCTGTTTGAGTGCTTTGTAATCGCCTATCGGGTGAAAGGTGTCGCTCCCGGGAACCGGCGGTTCGGGGAACGAAAGCGTGCCGTATTTTTTTACAAAGCCGGTCTCTTCGTTGTGGTCCCGGTGTTCGTTATATTTTGCGACAAGGCGGTTGTGAAGATCGGTCACCATGTTGACCTTTGTACAGTGCGACAGTTTGAACGGTTTTTTCCGCAGCGAAACATCCATGACCTCAGCCATACGGAACAGGTCCCGAAGGGTACGTGCAACAGTTATTGCCAATCAGGATTCCTTTTTCGTAAAACATAAAAAAAGCACCTTGTACAGCTATCGTCCTGACTGCATATGTGAAACGGAAACCACCCTGTATGTCATAGAACTGAAACGGGCCGACAAATATGAACCTCTCGGTATCGCCGAAGTGCTGCACCATGCAGCCTGCCAGAGGGATCTGGAAAAAAGAGACAAGACGGTTAGGCCGGTACTGGTTGGGTCGTACAACATGTGGAACCGGATTGCGGTAAATGAACTCCATTCGGCAGGCATGAAGTTTGATTATTATGAAGTAACAATTCTATCAAAAGATCTTCCCCAAAAAATAAATTCCGGTATTATCAGTAATTCTGATTTCATATGGTTTTTCAATCCCTTTCCGGATGCAGCTGACAATTGGCGAAATCCACAGGCGACAGCAAGCGTGAAAAACAGTGCAGGTACGATTTTTTACCAAAACAACAACAGTAAGGATGATTACCGGTTTATTCCCGGAAGTAACCAATCAACATGAAATTCGGGCGCTGAATAATTCCAGATAGAACCGTAAACACGTCATTCTTGAGCTGTCTTTTTTTTAAGTAAATCTGTAACCGTTTGCAGGTGCTCGTCTTTAATGTAAAACCTTGTTTCATCAGGGTAAATTTGTGTTGCAGCAGAAAGTCGACCATACTGTTCGTTGAAATATTCAAGATCCAACTCCTGCTTTCTCTGCCCAGGCTTGTTATAAAGTGAACAGTGTTTAATTTCAACTATCCTTGCAACAGCAACCATATCAGGTTGGCGGTGCGCTTTTCCGCCAAAATCGTATAATCGAATCTGCTGCAATAGGAAAAACCGTCTGATATGTTACACGTACATTGGAGGATAACAGTATGTGCAAAGAACAGAATTATGCGGTAAAAATAATAGAACAATGCATCCAGAAAACCGTTGACCGTTTCACTGAAAACCATCTCTCGTTTTTCCGGGAGGCTGATGTTTCCACCTACTGCGTACATCTGTTACTTCAGGATAAAAAACTATCAAATTTGGTACACATGGAGTATCCGTCGCAGGTATTTACCGGAATGGGATTGAAAGGTAAGAAATCTCACGACAACAACCGGGGACGGTTTGATCTGGTGGTGTTAACGGAAGAGTACCGTGGTCAATATCCCGCAGATGGTAAGGAAATCAGTATCTTGGAGTTGCAGAAACTCTGCCGCCCCGCTGTAATTGAGAAAAGAAAACCGGACCTGGATGGACATGTACCGGTTTTCCATGCGGTAATCGAATTCAAATTTTGTTATGAAAGCTTGTCGGAAAAAAGACTCCGCGAAATCAACAGCGATTTCTGTCGTGTTAATGAGGTGGTGAATTCGGGGAAAGCTCAACGAGGCTATGTGGTTTATTTTCAGCGTTTACTTAAAAGTGAGGTTTCCTTCAAAGAAAATATCGTAAAACTTGACACACAAGATTACGTTAGTCATGCAATGGCCTTCTGGCTCGGTTCCGAAAAAGATAGGAAAGACAATTATAAAAACTCTATTCTTGATGTGCTGTCCACATCCTTACATGTTGCTGATATCGGCAATAATTTTTTAAGCGGGTTCTACACTCCGCCACAGGGTTAATAGAGGTGCGGTTTTGTTGTATCCTCCGGCATGAGATCCGCAACATGTGGACCACGTGGGATACCATTCTGAATTCCGTACTTTGAACTTCACCCCTCCGGGTGTCCGCCTTTGGAATACCACGATCCTTTCCCGACACCGTGCCGCACCAGTAATCCCCGTGCAACAAGATCCTTCAGACGGGTTTTGGCCGTGTTTCTCTTCGCACCGGTTAAGTGAATGATATTCGCGATAGTGGTTTTACCCCGGTCTTGTACTATCTCAAGTATTTTCACCGATTCCGCCGGGAGACCGGCCATCGACAGTGAAACTTCATCCGCCACTTTCGCATCGAGAATTTTTTTCTGTTGCACAAGCGTCGAGAGAAAAAACATTAACCATTCATTTAGCCTGCCGTGATCCGTTTTGAATGATTCTTGGGCTCTGCGCAGCGCAAGATAGTACCGGTCCCTGTTTTCTTCTACAATACTTTCAAGTGAACAGTAGGGAACATACGCATAGCCCTGCTGCAGCAGCATGAGCGTTGTCAGAATTCTTGAAAGCCTGCCATTACCGTCTTGAAACGGATGTATCGCCAGAAAATGAACAATCCATGTACCGATCACCAGCAGGGGATGGTGTGTCCGCTCTTTTATTTGCTTTTCATACCATGCGGTAAGACTTGCCATACAGTACGGTGTCATGAATGGTGAGGCGGTTTCAAAAACGATCCCGACACTTTTGCCCGCCGCATCGAATGCTTCCACGTTGTTGGACAGCTTCTTGTATTCTCCTGCATGACGCTCATCCTTTGTGCTGTACCGGAGTAAAATACGATGGAGCTGTTTGATGTGGTTTTCGATAACAGGGATATCTACAAAATGGTCAAACACGGTATTCATGGCTTCGGCATACCCGGCAACCTCTTCCTCGTCACGCGACCGGAAATGGTGGCTGCCAATGTTGCTCAGCAGTGCCTCAACCTCTTCGTTGGAAAGTTTCACCCCCTCGATGCGTGTCGAAGAACCAATCGAGGCAATTGCCGCTACCCTTTTAAATTGGTCCAGCCGGTCAGGTGCGAGGTTGTTGAGTGCTGTCCAGCGTCCCTTGAACTCCTCAATTTCCGTCAGCCTGTTGACTAGGGTCGCAGGTACTTCCTCCGGGAGTATAATTTTGTAGTCCATACCATAAATATATCCATAAAAACCCATATATTCAAGTAAACTATTATTTTTACCATAAAAACAACCATAAAAACCCAAAAATACGGGGGCAACTACCCCCCCCCTCCTAAAAATTCTCCACCACATCATCAACCTCAAGTGCCGGGTCGGCTGCCCCACTTCTTAAATTCACCTGTGTGGCATACATATCAATAACTCCCAACAACTGATCAACGGCTTCATCCCAGGCCCCTGAAAACACAGCTTCCAGAAACTGCTGTTCCTTGGCATCGCTCATGAAGATGGACTCTTTGGTGTTGGTAGCACTTCGCCACGATATGATGTAGGGCTTTTGGCACACCGTGCAGTACTCGACCACATAGAACAGTTCACTGTTTCCGCAAGGTGCGCGGCATCGCCGCAGTGGGGGCACTCCCAGTCAACGGCGCGAAAGACGATTTTCTTTCCGCATTTTCCGCACGTGGTGATAATCAATGTTTTTCTGCCGTTCTTCTCGGTCGGGTGGCCTTCCGGACAGCGGTCACGATTGTCTTTTTGCGTATCTGGTGTTTTTTGTTCCATAAATCCCCGCTCCTTAAAGAGTAAAAGTCGAAGGTTCACTATGCCCGCACCCTTGCAGGCAGTTGTTGTTCCCTGCCTCCGCCACTCCTGAATAGTTATTGGTCAGGATTGACATTTACGCCCCCTCAAAGCGATATAAAATGAAAAGTGCATCGCACTGTATACTCTGCGCTTAAGAAACAGATGTGAAAAATTCCCCGCAAGGGGACTTTTATGGATTATCGCTCTCTTAAAATCAATACCTTACAAGTCCCCCTGCGGGGGATTTAGGGGGCGTCCTAATCGAAGACCAGAAAAGTACCTTATTCTGAACAGGAACTAACCAAACGGATTGTCAATCCGTGTTTCATGTACTCCATCCGCCGCAATCCATCCGCTGCCCACCCAGGCGATGCTCCAGGCCTCGTCGCGGTTATGGCAAACTCTTCCGTTTCCGTTCTTCGCAGTGAATAGGGCGTGATCATCAGGTACCCGTTCCCGGGACAGCATTCCTTCAGTAATTTTTGCAAAAAGTACATGGAAGGACGGCACCCTCCAACCGTCTTATCTCCACAGGAGGACACAATGGACTATTACGACAGTTATCTGCTGATGCTTCTGCTGCAGAACCGCTACCCGGGGGGCGGGCAACGGTTTTATGAGGAGGATCACGGATCGGTGATTTCAGTAAAGGGAATTCCCGATACCCTGGCGGTATACACTACCGGAAACTTGTTTGATACAAATAATATTCTTGGTGATTTTACTGCCGGAACCGACACCATTTATTATACCTACGACACCCCGGCCTACGATGTTGCACGGGAACAGGAGATACACCAGGCGCTCAAAGCGCAATGGAAAAACACGGCATTTGAGTCGACACCGGTTACCCTCGGTACGGCTCTTGTGGTGATTGACCTATCGACTATCTGCAATTACCAGAGGGGCATGGCCGACCTTCTTTTTAAAATTGACGGGCTGAACCGTTTCTGTATCACCGACGGCACCTTTCCCTATATACACGAACGCAGCGTAATCCAACCTGATGGGAATGCCGATACGATAGTACATGCAGGCAGGGAAGAGGCAGACATCCGGATAAAAAACAACCTGGCGTCATCTGCCATGGCGCATCTTGCTGCGCGTCCCGTTTCCCGAGACGATATCACCAATTTGAAGATCCTGCTCGGGACAAGCACAATGGTGGAAGAGCTGCTTGATGCTCTGTAGAAAGGTTATAAAAACCGTATTTTTCCCGCGATATGCCGGAAGAACTCCTCTGACCATACTACCCTGAACAGATTGCTATGCTACCCTGCGAAGTTCCTGCAATTTTTCCTTCTCAAGCCATTTCGCAACGGACTCCCGGGTTACATTTAATGGTGTGCCATTGCATACAAGATGTAACTGTCCGATTTCCCACGCACCGGTGGAATTATTGAAGCAAAGTTCAAGCGTTGCACGCTCAGGTTCCAGAACCCGGTAAATATAAGTCGATCCCGACATGACCCTGCCGCTGTACGATCCGACACAATGGTGCATGGTACGCCCCTCTTCCTTCAGGTCACGATAACACGTAATCGGACAAATTGTTTCGGTACCCGGAAAAGGAGGCGGCAGAAATGCTGATGAACCGTATTTTGCGACAAATGTCCTCGTGATCACCGCCGGATTTTCACTGAAAGGATTTTATGGTGCTGCGTCTGATAGAGCAGTGGATGGCAGAAGGCAACCTTTTTTGAAAGGATGAACCGGTGAACGAGCACAGTATTTACCTCATTTGTACGGCAACCGCCCTCCTGGCCGGGATCCTGCTCTATCGCCATCGCGCGCGGATGTTTTATGCCGGAATGGTTACAGGGGTGCTCCTTGTCGCGACGCTGGTATGGGCAGGCAGAAACTGGATAGAGTGAAAAGAGGATTACATGGAAAGTAATGAAACTACCGGCAGACCGAAAAATCCTGCAGAGTCCCTACAGAAGCTCCTGACGGAGGAAAAGGAGCTTAAAGAATTCCTGCGAACTGCGTCACCGACGCAAGGTGACCGGACCCACTACTTACGCGATTATGCGGAACGCTGTTACCTCATTAACCTGCATTATCAGGAGTATGGTCCGCTTGGGAAAAGCATGCAATGGTTCAGGAAAGCTCTACAACACTACGAAAAGCTGGCGTATCATGCGGCCTCAACGCTTAATGATAAAACAATCTTTTTTAATCGTCTTCTCGAACTCGCCTACTCCCCGTGCAATGCAGTGGCCAGGGCCGCTCTTGAAAAAGCGGCGAAAATTGAATTGCTTCTACACAAGGAGGCTCCCGGTGATTTCTTTTATAAGGAACGACTCGCGGATTTTTACCTTTACCGATTCAAAGATGTCAAGCGATGCCTGAAACTAACCTCTTTACTTAAGACCACCACTCAGGACTCGATGTACCGCAGTCTCATTGCCGGGGCCGCCTATATACAAAGTGAACAGGCTGCCGGAAAAGGGGACCTTCCGGCTGCAATCGATTACCTCAAACGATATATCACCCTCCTTGAGCAGGTTCGTAAAGAGGAACCCGATTCAGCATATCACGTGAAGGCTTGTGCACGTGCATACTATATCGCAAGCCGCCTCTGTAACGATGCAGGTTTTCCCGGCGAGTCCCGTACGTTCATGCAACGAAGCTGCGCCAGGATGAGAGCTTTCGCCGCCCTGTCTGAAAACAATTCCAGGGGCAATCCGGTACGCTGCAGCGCCCTGTCCCAGGCAGCCCTCTTCTTCCTTGCTGCCGGCCGTAAAAGAACGGCAGCACAGTACAAAAAACAACTCTGCGAAGCAGGTGAAAAACTCCCCGCTTTGGAGCCCGGGAGCATTAAGCGGCTTCCGTTATTTCTGGATATATTCAATGCGCTGTGCACCTATTACTTTGAAATCGGCGACGTTCACCGTGAGCTGCGATTTCGCGAACGTATGATAACAATCATTGAATGGTTTTTCGTGAACGATCCCCGGCGCATTGCGCATCACTGGCCAAGCCTCCATCCGTGGAGGCTTCCGGAACAGTACTGCCGGTTGAGCATCCTCCACGCCATTTTCAACACTACGGCAGCGGTTGCACTCTATCGTGAAAAAATGGTATCGGAACTTAACCGTTGCGAACCAGTGGTCGGCAAGATACCGGTCGAGCTCCATGAATGCAGTGTTCACGCATCGCTGCTTGCCGCTATCGGAATACAGCTCAAGAATAACCGTGAGGTAGCCGCTGCAACACCTTTTTTTGAAAAAAGCCGCCACTTGCTGATGTATGCCGCGCGTAAATACGGACAGCCCGGTTACCTGGCCAACAACATTCTGGAATGCTGTACGCTGCCGGGAGATTCGTATTTACAGGAGAACCATCTGTCAGAGGCACATCGGGTGATCGAAACCGGAGAACATGTTTACCGGAAATTTAGTGCGGCATTCCGCAGGGGGGCCGCCGAATGTCCGGATTTACGGGCTGCGGCATTTCTTCATTGTAGTGCACGGTATCGGCACCACACCGGAGACCACGCCCGGGCCCTGCTACGTGAAAAAGAGGCAAAAAAATTGAACGTGCCTGGCATCGGCTGTACCCCTTTGAAAAGTACTACCGGAACATTGATGCCATGGAACACGTTTTGGAGTATAGAATCTTTCAATGTAACATCTACGCTTTATCGTAGCAAAGATGTATAAGTTAAGCTGTTGATTTAACTGGCCTCCGGCCTCTCCGGCGAAGCCGGCTTAGGGTGAGGACGCTATGAACAAGGCGATTTTTTGTATCCTTCTGTTATGGGCAATCGGCTACCCGTCGGAACGCAGGGTTCTTAAAAGGTACGATTATCATCATCTCGAATGGGTTGAAACGTCGATCAACGTCCACTACCATGGTCCGCTTTTCGCAACCGGTGCAACTAATGCCGAAATGAACCTGCAAATTACCGATATGCCACCCATAAAAGTCTGCACGATCGAATCAAACAGAATCGTCCTTTTGGGCGACGAAACTTACCCGGAAGAGATCTACGAATTTTCCAAAGTAAAAAACGTACAAGGTCACCCTGTACGGCGACACCTTCTACGTTGACTATATGCGCGCCATGCGCGACGGCAGACGATAGGAATTACTGATTGAATTCACTGAAGGACCTAACTATGACCGGGTGTTGTGGGTATTTAAAAACAGTAAACCGTATTCGATGATCCTCTGGCGGGAAACAATACGGGTGGTTCCGGTCCGAAATTCATTTTTATGAGTTTTCCATAAAAACCGGACAGGAATTCCCCCAACTAAAAGGTAAATCGGGTTTAAAAGCGCACCGATGAAGAGCAATACCTGCATTGATCGCCCGGAGGTGTGGCATCGTGACAATGAGTTTTTCGGCGTCCGATGAGTTCTTCCAACAATGTATTTTCCTTATTACTTCAGCAGGCCTGTCATTACAACTAAAAGGAACGCTCCCGTGTTCATCCGCCTGGTACTCCTCTTTACGCTCCTTCCCCTTGCCGAACTGTTCATTCTGCTGAAAGTCGGGGCGGCAATCGGGCTGCTCAATACCATCATACTGGTGATCGGGACCGCAACGCTCGGCGCCTATCTCGCGAAAAGGCAGGGACTCGAAACGCTCAACCGTATCCGGCAACAGCTCGAAAACGGCGCGCTCCCTGCCGAAGAACTCATTGACGGGCTGCTCATCCTCATTGCCGCAGTGGTGCTCATCACCCCCGGATTGCTCACCGATACCTTCGGATTTCTGCTGCTGATCCCGCAAACACGGCGGTGGCTGAAGCGGTACGTTAAAGAGCTTTTCAACAACCGGATTTCCCGTGGAAGTATGTGGGTCTACAGAAGGTAGCCGTACTTCTATATCAAAAACCGGATTTCTCCACCACTTCAGTTCTCCATTCTTCGAAACTCAGTTTACACAGGAGCGGGCGCTCCGCCGCTTCGAAAGCGGTACAACAAAAACAGTGCAATGCACCTAATTCCTTACGCTTACAGAACGAATGTGACAACCGCAGTCGCCCCGTTGGACCGGTACGGTTGTCATGTACGGAGTTTGAATGCTCAATGTATCACTTTCTGTTGAACAGGCGGTTGGCGTGCAGCGCTATCGCGTCGGGAAGACGACTCCACTTCTATACCACTGCCGTGGATTTCAAATTTACCTTAATCTGAAAAAGTAAAGAAATTACGGTAGAGCTTTCCTCTTCAATCTCCCCTCACAGGAGCCCGCGGAGGTGAACGTTAAGAAAGTTCGTAGTGTCACTGCCGTTCAATAAGCGTACGGTATCCGGTGCAATGCACCGTTTTTACAATGCCGCTTTGTGTGAGGGCGTCTTCGATAGGTTCAATTCTGAAAGGATTGAACCTCAAGCCCGAGTTGAAACTTCCGTTTTTGTATGCGTAAGGTATCCAGCGTTGCACGCTGTTTTTATTGTACCGCATTCAGAACTTTTAGTGAACTGGAGCGATCAGGCGGATGTGCGGGGCGGCGCGTGGGAGTCCATAGAGGGTGTTCGCTGCTTGAACACCCTTTGGTCGGGGTTTGGGTGGCGACCCACCCAAGTGTAGAAAATAGAAATGTAGATTTTCATTTGTTTTGACCTGAGTTAAAATGATTTCAAAGTTATTTGAATAAGCTATAATGTTTGTTCTATTTGCCGGGTCCCGCCCCGGCCGAGGCGGGTTCCTTTGTCCAATGCAACAAAGGAACCAAAATGCATTTTTTTCACGCCGCTACGAGCCGCAGTCGCCCCGTTAGACCGGTATGGCTTTAATGTACGCTGTGTTAGTGCTCAAAGTATCACTTTCTGTGGAACAGACCATGGCGTGCGGCGCTAACGCGTCGAGAAGGCAGGCATCTGTTCGACGTCACATTCGTTCCATCAGATTATTCGGAATGAAACCAGAATATGGATTCTGTAAAATGGTAGAGTGGAAAAGACTATCTATCAGATAATTTGTTATCAATCCCCCTTCGGGGGAAACGATGGAGTGATGATAGTGGGGGCGTCCTGATCGATGGTTCACCGAAAGTGGGGTGCACCCCACCCTACTCCTAAAACGGATACACGAACCCCAGCGATCCGATGATAAAGTGCAGCCAGTTTTTCACATACCCGTCACCCGGCCAGATATCCCGGGTACTCGTTCCCACCGCCCCGCCGCCTAAATACCGTACATTGGCAAACAACGTACCCAGGCGAACGTTCGTACCGGCCCGCAGGCTCGCATCAAGAATCGCCCCGACAACCTCATTGTCGCTGCCGTTGAGGTAGCTGATCGGAGCATAGATGCCATCGGCCTCCAGGCCGACAAACCAGTTTTCAGTCAGATTCGCCAGCCCCCGCACCTTGAGCGCCGGCACTATGCCGACATCCCGGTTGGTCCGGTAACCGGTACCGTCGGTTGACTCAAAGGATATCGTCGCATTGCGGATCTGCAGTGTGAGCCCGATCGCCAGATCCCATTTTTTATTGTCGGCCAACAGTTCACGAAGGTAGCTTGCACGATAGAAGGGAAAGTTGTACAGGAGATCTATACCCTCCCCCGCCTGAAACCTGTGGTTGTCAACAACAAGGTCATTACGGAGCAGGGTCGTCGTTTCTATGCGAAGCGGCTGATAGAGCAGAATGAACGTATTGCGTTTACCGACATCCATTTCAGCCGACAAACGGGTAACCGGAAAGAGCACATCCTGCCCCCCGTCTTCCACGTAATTAAAGTAGGTGCCGTTGTTACTGAATTGAATCTTGTGCGACACCACACTCAGAAATCCGAGTTCCGCCACCGTCCTGAAACGGACCGGTACTTCAGCCGTACTTTTCTGAGCGATAACCATAAGGCCTGTCAACAGAATTGTTTTTCCCCAGCTCATGATGCATCCCTCTCTTTCTGTTGTGAACGGATGCAACAGCAATTAGTGTACCTTTGTTAAAAACAGCATGACCGGCAATTTGAAGATACTCAACCTCACATTTCAGCACTACAATATGAGACAACACCGTATTGCAATACAATAAAAAAATGTCCGGCATATCTCTTTTCAGCCTATCTGTAAAATACGCCGTTTCCCTTAATGCGTGCTACGGAGGAAAAACGTTTTTACAGGCAGGTACCCCCATCAACGGTAGACTTTAGTATTTTGAAGGGATGGTACTTCAATGCTGTAACGGGGGGATACATAGTCGAAATATGCATTCCTTCACCGGTGTATTCAACAGCGTAGCGTTAAAAAGCGCAACAGGATAACCTGTCATGTTCATTTTCCTCAGTATTCTCATCGGCAGCAGCATTGCTCTTGTCGTTCCGGATATCGTTCTCAAAGTCAAACCGGCCTTGCAGCCATCGTTCGCAGTCACCATGCTCTTTGTCGGCGTACTCGTACCACCGGAACACGTTCGGGTATTTCTCAAATCCCCCACCCGCCCCCTCATCGGGGTTCTCGCGCAGTACACCATTATGCCGCTTGCCGCATTTGCCGTATCACTCTTTTTTACCGATCCGCTGTTGCGCACCGGTATCGTGCTGGTGGGATGCATGCCGGGTGCCATGGCCTCGAACGTCATGACCATGCTGCTTAAAGGAGACGTGATCCTTTCCGTGACCATGACCTCACTGGCGACACTACTCTGCCCGCTCGTGATCGCCTTCTGGCTGCCGCTTTTAACCGATACACGGATAGCGATACAGGTAGGCCCGATGATCTGGAACGCCGTCTGGATGGTGGTACTGCCGGTCTGCTGCGGCATTGTTCTGCGATTCAGATTAAGAGCAACGCCACCATGGCTTGAACGCAGTGCCCCGGTTATCGCCTCGGCGGCGATTACCCTGATCATACTGGTGGTGGTAGCCGCCAACCGTTCACGGCTGCTGGAACTGAGTGCGTCGCTCGCGGTGGCAATGCTGGCACTCAATGTGGCCGGGTATGCGCTCGCATTTACCGTGGGACTGCTGCTCAGGTGGCCGGTCAGGCAGCGCCGAACACTGATGATCGAAGTGGGAATGCAGAACGCGGGACTCGGCAGTGTACTGGCGCTGACACATCTTGGCGAGGCCGGCGCGGTGCCCAGTGCTTTTTATACCGCACTGTGCGTGCTGACCGCGTCGGCGATGCTGCCGGTGCTGACGAAAAGTTCGCTTGTTACACGACATCGGTGAACCGGAAAACACAACCGTAGACTGAAATGACAGGGATAGCCGGTATCAGCTCATGCAACTGTTGTATATTCAATCGTAATCCGGGTTTTACTACTCCTCATTAACCATCTCACCAAGCGAGGTACCTATGTCACCTGTCCGCTTAATTGCAGTCCTGCTTTTTACTGCGGCAATCGGCAGCTTTGCCGATGAACCCACCCCGTGGGAAATCGACGTCGACGCCAATGTCACCCTCACCCAGAATGCCTACACCGACAGCTGGATCGGCAGCGAGAAAGGGGCGATTTCCTGGGCCTCCAGACTGAACTTCGTTGCCGGGCGGCAGTTCACCCCCATTTTCAACCATCGCAACACCCTCAAACTCGCCTTTGGCCAGACCAAAGCGCAGCTCGAAGACAAGTCGTGGGGCGATTTTCTCAAGTCAACCGACCTCATCGATTTCGAGTCGCTGCAGCGGTTCACCATGAGCGGCTGGGTGGAACCCTTTCTTGCCGTACGACTCATCAGCCAGTTCGTTGACGGCACCGACTCGACGCAGGACCATTACATCAACCCGATAAACCTTTTTGAAAGCTTCGGTATCGCCCGCCCGCTCGTCACCAATGACGCCGCAAAATGGAATGCCCGTTTCGGCGGTGCGGTCAACCAGCTCATCATGCGCTATACGCGTGACGAGACCCATGATGACTACTACACCAAGGTTACCAATTCAGCCGGTCTTGAATTCGTAACGGAGCTTAAAGCAAAGGCGAAGGAGGGGCTGCTCGATTTCAGTTCGCTGCTTACCGTTTACGAAGCACTCGTCAGCTCCGAGAAAGAATTAACCGAAGGTACTGCACAGGCAGATTACTGGCGGTATCCCGACATCAACTGGGAGAATATCCTCTCTGTCAACATCACCAAATACATCATGATCAATCTGACGGCACAGTTGCTCTACGACCGGGAACTGCATGCGAACGCACGCATCAAGGAGGTGCTCGCACTGGGGCTCACGTACAAGTTCAACAATGTGAAAAAAGCTGAGAATGAAGAGGGTAAATAATCAGGACAGGGCGGTGGTCAACGGATTCCGGAATACCGGTTGAAGCCGCTCATCTCCTCCACCGGTTTGCGTACCTTGTTTCGCAGATGCGCTGTTGCGGGGTAGCCGAGAGTGAGCATCAGCGGTACCCGGCGAAGCCGTGGAATGCCGAGAAGTTTTTTCACCTTGCCTTCACTGAACCAGCCGATCATGCAGGTACCCAGACCTTCAGCTGCAGCCTGCAGACAGAAATGCTCCGCGGCAATCGCCGCGTCGATCCAGGCAAACGGTTTCCGTTTGAGCAATCCACCGACCGTGGCAGTGAAATTCGACCGCTCTGCCACCACGGCCACCAGCACCGGTACATCGAGCGCAAAGCGGTTTCCCTTCATGACGGCATCGTGCAGCGCACCCGCCACCCGGTTGCGCAGCGCGGGCTCATCGATAACAATAATTTTCCACGGTTGACTGTTGCATGCCGACGGGGCGAGCCGGGCAGCTTCGATGCAGGAGGCGATTTTTTCCCGTTCCACCGGTTTCGCGCTGTATTCGCGAACACTCTGGCGGGTGGTGAAGACATCAAGCAGCATGTGGGGAGATCCTCATTTGGCTCTTCTCAGGTATACGCGTGCAGCCCACCCAGAAACATATTCGAAAAGAACGTGAGCACCGCTGCGATAAACCCGAGAATGCTCAGCAGTGCCGACCTGCTGCCGCGCCATCCGCGCAGAAACCGCAGGTGAAAGTAGATGGTGTAGATCAGCCATACGATGAGCGAGCAGACCTCCTTCGGATCCCAGCTCCAGAACGTGCCCCAGGCCTGTTCCGCCCAGACGGCTCCGGCAAAGAGCGCTCCCACGGTAAACACCGGATACCCGATGATGATTGACTTGTGCGAAACCATGTCGAGCCGGTCGTACGAGGGAAGCCGTCCTCCGAACACCCTGGGGGAGAAGATTTTTTTCATGAAAAACATTATGTTTGCGGCAAAAGCAACCCCGAAAGCGGCCTCGCCCAGTGCTGCCAGTGTTACGTGAATCTGCAACCAGTAGCTCTGCAGTGCCGGCACCAGCTGCATATTGGGTTCCTTGGGAAGCAGCGACGCCGCAACAATCAGCATGAACACTACCGGTGCGATAAACGCGCCTACGAGATGCTGCCTGAAAAAATAGACGAACACGAAGTAGAAAAGCCCTGCCGACCAGGCGAAAATACTCAGGTACTCGAACATGTTGGTAACCGGCAGATGACCGATACGTAATGCCCGCACGGTAATGGCCGCGGAAAGCACCGCGAAGGATCCCGCCATCAGAAGTTGTGCGATAGTTCCCGCGATCTTCTTGTTTATTACGAGAAAAACGATATGTGTCAAGGAGGAAGCACCGAATCCGATCAGCGCCCACCAGAAAAGAATTATATCAGTCGACTGTACCATTTGCGGTTTCCTTTGAAGCTATGCCAAATTCGGCTGTAAATGCCGATACCGTTTGATTGAATACGTGTTCCGCATCGGGATCATTGCGCACGGGAGTCGTACCGACGGTAAAAACCGAACCGGACGGCGCCGGTGTAATGGCGATACGCAGTCTGCGACGTGTCACCCAGAAGACCAGCAGCACACCGATTGACATGAAAATAATCCCGGCCCAGATCGCCGGGCCGCCCGGATTCTCCTTAATGAGCAGACCGGTCGCATACTGCTGTCCGTAGGTCATTAGTGCCACCGAACAGGTGTCGTCGGAATGATGCATCGCACCGAACTTCTCGAACACCCAGCCCTTGAACAGGGTGTCGGCCGAATCGGCTACCGAGATCAGAAACGCCGGGTTGTTGTGTTCCTTGGACCGGCTTTGAGGTTCCCGCGTCTCCATGTCGATCCAGAAATCGGGTATAAACCGGTGTACCGCCACCGAAAGACCCGTTCCGCTGATACGCGCCGGAGTTCCCGGAACGACCACCACCCCTTTTCCCACCGATCCGACCGCACTTCCGCGGACCACCAGCCGGACGCTGTCGACACGAAGCGGATCGGTACGGTAACTTGACTGGTAAAACTTGATACCTTTGTAGACCAGCGGATGATTCACTTCGATAACCCTGCTCAGAATGGAATCACCCGCCGAATCGAGCAGGGTCAATTTCGATTTGTAATCTTTTATCTGTCCCTGTTCATTAAGCTCCAGCCTGAAATAATCGCACCGGACACTGAATGTCCGCTCCCGAACTGCGGCGATTTCACCTTTGCCAAGTAGTTGCGGATAGGAGAACCCGCCTGTTTGTCCGATCAGCCCCCCGATCAGCAGCGGCAGTACACTCAGATGCAGCAACGCCATACCCACATCCCGCAGCGCTCCCCTCCGGGCATCAAGCAGAACCGTATTGCCGGCAGCCGACACGCTCACGCGAAAATAACGCTTCCGCAGAAACGCGATAAGTCGCTTACGCAGTTGTTCCACCGAGAAAGGACTTTGAACGACGGCGTGGAGGGGAAACCGTTCGATGGTATCGGCACCCAGAAATCCCGGATGCAGCAACGAGATCACCGAGGCTCTGATTCGGTTGATGGTGCACAACAGAACATTCAGGGAAAAAAGTCCAAGCAGGATATTGTACCACAAAGTCGAGAAGAGGCGATCCAGTCCGACCGAGACCAGCAGCGATCCCGCCACCGGTCCCCATTTATGGACATATCGTTGCACTTCCAGACCCTGCGGAATCACCACTCCGGCAAGAGCGCAGATGGTTATTGCAACGAGAAGAAGAATGCCTGTTTTAAGAGAACTGAGAGTCCTGAAAAGGCGGATCACTTTTTAGCCGCTTTGCCCGGTATCAAATGCGCATCCTTCTTGACTTCTTCTTTGAAGGTAAATGGTTTGTACGTGGGGGATTCCTTATTATGACACTTGACACACACCGCTTCGTTGGGTTCCCAGAGACCGGCAGCTACGGCCAGATCGTGACTTTTCATGTTGTTAAGTTTGCGGTACTCACTACCCGGTCCGTGACAAGCCTCACAACCAACCCCTTCCTCATTGGTGCATGTGGGATCAACCAGCTCTTTTTTCACTCCGAACGCGGTGACATGGCAGCGCAGACATTCGGGCGCCTTCTGCGGATCACCCTTGATACCCATTTTCGTTGCCACCTCCCTGGACTTCTCGTTCGCCAGGGTTGTAAACGCTCCGGCATGCTTGCTTTTCTGCCAGATCTCGTACTGCCTTCCCTTTTTCTCGCCCTTATGACACATCTTCGCACATTTGTCGGTTCCGATGTAATGGGGATCCGCCGAGAAAACCGATACGGTAAAACAACCGAGTACCAGTAGTATTCCTGTCTTGATCATACAACCTCCGTAATAAGTGCAGAAAATTTTTCGATGCTACCCTTTAGACGTTTGAAGTCGAATAAACCGTTCACTTAAATGTTCATCAATTCGGTTTATTATATTAAAGTAAAAATAATTATACCCGCACATATTTTTGTAGACTGTCCGTTCAGAATTTCAATTTGCGCCCCCTAAAGCAACAACGTTCCACCGACACTTGCCACCAAGGAGCGAAGCGCAGTAGCCTGTAATCCCGCAGGGGGACTATACTCTTCACATTTCAAGTCTTTAAAAGTCCCCCTGCGGGAAATCTTCACTTCCGTTTCTTAATCGAAGTGTATTCAGTGCGTTGCACTTTTCCTTTCATACTGCATCCAGGGGGGAGAGGGCCTGATTAAAGACCTGAACAATACCTTGTTCTGAACATGAACTATAGACCCTTGCAAAATTTCACCGCATCACCGGATTACGAAATCACCTTGGGAGGACACTGCCGCAGGCAGGTCAGGCATTCAATACAATTCTCCTTATTTATAAAGGCGGGTGTTCCTTTTTCCCAAACAATCGTCTCGACGGGACAACATTTAAAACAGATACCGCATTTAATACATTTTTCCTGATCCACCGAAAACCGTAAATCGTCCCGCATGCAATACTCAGCACACTTTTTTCTCTCGATAGCTTCAGGAGTGTCTTCAATCAGTGCGATAATCTTTTTAGGACACTCCCTCACACAGATACCGCACCCGGTACATCGGGCCGGATCAATCGACGGAAGACCGTTTTTCATTTCGATCGCATCCACCGGACAGACTGCAGCACAGGTTCCGAACCCGATACATCCACCGCTGCAGTTTTTTCCGCCCCCGTAGAGCATCACCGCACTTCGGCAGTCTTCGGGAGTGGTGCAATCAAACCGGCTGCCGGCTTCACTGATGTTTCTGCTACAACAAAGATAGGCTCTTTTACGTTTGGTCCCGGTTGAGCTGACATTCATGATCTGTGCCACCGCATCCGTCACCTCCTGCGAACCGATCAGACAGACATTTGGCCCGCTCTCCCCACGAACAACGGCAGCGGCTGCCGCCGCACATCCACTGTATCCGCAGGCGCCACAATTGACCCCCGGCAGAGCAGCGGTAACGGCTTCAATCCGGGGATCGGCGGGCACCGAAAAAAACCGTGCCGCGATAATCAGTACCACTGCGGCAACCACACCGATTCCAGCCATGAAGAGGGTTGTGACAAGTGTCGTCGTCATATTATTTCAGCTTCACCAGTTGTGAAAGTGATTCATCCATTCCCGAAAATCCGTAGAACGCCAGTGCCATCAACCCGGCGATTATCAATGTTACCGCCGTCCCCTGAAACGCTTTCGGTATTGCCGTGAGCTCCAGCCGCAGCCTGATGCCGGCCATGCACAGCAGTGCCACCAGAAAGCCGATAGCGGAAGCCACCGCAAACAGCACCGTCATGAAAAACCCGTAACCGTTGCGGACTGCGAGTATCGCCACTCCCAGTACCGCGCAATTGGTGGTGATGAGAGGCAGATAGATTCCCAGCGACTGGTACAGGGTTACCGCGTTTTTCTGGAGAAACAGCTCGACCAGTTGCACCAGTGTGGCGATAATCAGTATGAAAACAATTGTCTGCAGATACGTGAGATTAAAGGGTGCAAGCAGGTAATGGTGCACCATCCAGGTGACTGCCGAGGCGATTGTCAGTACGAAGAGTACGGCGATACCCATCCCCAGGGCCGAGTCGATATTTTTCGAAACACCGCAAAACGGGCAGTTACCGAGATAACGCGACAAAAGGATATTATTCACGAATATCGCGCTGAAGACGACGATCAGTACCTCCATCATCACCGGGACCTCCGTTTCATACGGTCAATGCCGTTCATTACAGCCAGAAAGCAACCGATCGTGATGAATGCCCCGGGAGCCTTGCCGATAAGCGTAAACGGCTCGAAGGATTCGCCAAACAATGCTCTGCCCCCCAGCGTGCCGCTGCCGACCACTTCCCGAAACAGACCGATTGCCGCCAATGACAGGGTGAATCCGAGTCCCATCCCGATACCATCGGCGAAAGACCGTAGTACTCCATACTTCGAAGCGAATGCTTCGGCCCTGCCGAGAATCAGGCAGTTGACAACAATCAGTGGGATGAATATCCCGAGCAACTGATATAACGGATAGAGCCATGCCTGCATCGCCATTTCGACCAGTACCACGAACGTTGCGATAATGGTAATGAACACCGCTATTCGTACTTTAGGATGAATAAGGGGACGAAGCAGCGAAATC
Organism: Chitinispirillaceae bacterium; assembly: GCA_016930275.1. Lineage (GTDB taxonomy): Bacteria > Fibrobacterota > Chitinivibrionia > Chitinivibrionales > Chitinispirillaceae > JAFGNB01. The sequence continues at coordinate 6,986 of JAFGHA010000235.1, read as the reverse complement.
AGTACGTTGGAACAGACGAGTACGAACGTGGTGGCAAGTCCCATTCCGACCCCACCGGCCAGAGTCGCGGTTACCGCCAGCGTGGGACAGAGTCCGAGCACCAATCTGAACGGCGGCAGTTGTTTCCAGAGCCCCCGGCTGAAATCCCGCCACAAGACACTCATTGCAGATCCTCCGGAAGATTATCGCGTAGGGAAAGAAACAACCGCTGCGCTTTATTGACCGCACTGCAGACCGCTTTCGATGAAATCGTCGCACCGCTGATACCATCAATGGTACCACCACCGCTGCGAAGCGCGGCCTGCGTACTGCATGCCAATCCCTTGAAACAACGCGTGAATACCGGATCATTGATGCGTGAACCGATTCCCGGCGTTTCACTGGCTCCCGCGATGGCGATGGCGCTGCAATCCCCCGTTACCGGATCGAATCCTGTTATGACGCTTACCGGACCGCCATATCCCTGTCCCGATGCCTCTATTGCCACGCCGGTCAGCTTTCCTCCGGTAGTTCCCGGGAACAGCAGTACCGACTTATCACCCATGGTGATCTGTATGCGGTCGGCGAGCGGATCGTTTTCGGCATGGTCCAGTACCGCCCTGACCGCGGGTCCTTTGACATACCGTAACTGCTGCACAACGATTCGTTGCCGGGTGAAATCATGCACTCCCGACAATAGCGTCCCGCATGCGGTGGTGACACCGACCACGATGCAGAACATTTTTACCGCATCGTTCATACTCGCATCACTTTCGGAACCGATTCGGCCGGTTTCGAACCCCGGTCGAGCAGTGGAATTGCCATATTGACAATAAGAATCGCGAACGGCAGTCCTTCAGGATACCCGCTCCATTGTCTGAAAAGTACCGTGAGTACCCCGGCCACACTGCCGTATGCCGCCATTACCCCCGGCGTCACCGGCCTGCTCGAAAAATCACCGGCAATGAAAAAAGCGCCGACCATCGTATAACCGGTAAACAGATGAAACAGGGGAAACAGATAACCGTTCTCGGTTCCCGCGGGGATAAACAGTGCCGAAGTAACCAGCACTGCAGCAAGAAACGATACGGGAATAATCCACGGTACCAATCCGAGCAGTACCGCAATTATTCCTCCGGCCAGCAGGAGAAGCGGTGTACCGGTGCCGATGCATCCCGCCTGTTGACCGAAAAGTAAATTTTTAAGCGGAAATAACTCCAGTGCCTGTGGGCCCGCACGACGCAATACCGACAGAGGAAACTCGGTCTGATCGAACGGGAGCGAAAATCCGATACACGCGGTTGACGGATCGAGTAGATGCCTCCACGACACCATCAGCACCGCCCATCCGATACAGACGGCATTGAACGGACTCCCGCCGACACCGCCGAACAGCTGTTTTCCCAGAAATCCCGCTGCGCACCCGGCGATGACTACTGTCCACCACGGTATCATCGGCGGCAGCAGCAACGCGAGCAGCAATCCGCTCAGAAGAGCGCTGCCATCGTAGATCCGCGTTTTTTTTCTGAAGAGTGTTTCGAAGAAAATATCCCAGAACATGGACACGGCCACCACCAGAGCCGCGGTTCGAACGGCGAACCAGCCGTAGAGAACCATACCATGGACCAGTGCAGGCAGCACGAGTGCCGCCAGAAGATAATTTACACCGGTAAAAGTAAAACGGGAATACCTGAAGGGTCTGAAGGATACGGACAACCGCAAGCCGTGCCGTCTCATTGCCGCACCTCCTTGGCATACGCTTCGACCCGTTTTTTGCCGTAGGACATAAGATGTGCGAGGGGCCGTCTGACCATACAGACCGCTGCACACATGCCGCAGTCGATACACGCTCCGATGCCGAGTCGGACGAGTTCCTTATCCTTCACGAATTCAACGCACCTGCCGAGCAGATCGACACGTAACCCCACGGGACAGTTCCGGACGCAGCGGCCGCAATTGACACAGGGAATCGGTTCGGGCGCAACCGTTTCCGCGCCCCCGAGTACCACCACGGTACTCCATCCGGGCAGCAGCGGCTGTTGAAGAGTATCCACCGCGACGCCGCGCATTTCCCCTCCCAGGATCACCTGGGTGCGATCGGAAACCGGAATACCGCATTCCGCAAGGAGATCCCCGACAGGCATTCCGATGGGAACCCTGAACATCCTGGTCTGTCCCCTTTTCCCGAACCGAAGGGATACCGGCATGGTCGTCACGGCCCTTCCGGAAGCAACCGCTTCCGCCATCGCCGCCAACCGGGCGGCATCAACAACCATGGTCGGTTGCCCGTTGACGGAAATACCGGTACTGCGGATAATCAATTCAGCAAGCACCTGTGGATAGCCGCATGTTATCGGCAGTACCCTGCCGAAAACGGAAAGTTCCTGCTGTCGCTTAATCGGGAGTGTCTCGGGAACCGCAATGTTCACGGTTTCTGTTCCGTAAAGGCGTTGTAGTATTTGTAAACCATTATACAGCGGCCGGTAATCTTTTTCAAGATACCACCGGTTGACTACCGTCCCGACGTCCTCATCCAGTAACATCACCAGTAACGGTATCCCTCCATCCGGCAGCCTGAATCCGAGCGTGTTCAGTGTTTTTTTCAGTTCTGAAGAATCGGTCTTTTCCGGTTCTGCAATCGGATCATGGATCGGATGCTGAATCGGGGTATCCTCCCGCTGGATTCGCACCGCCACAAACCTTCCACGCGGCCCTCCGTCCCATGGCCATACCCGTTGCACGATTCCGCTCACCGGGGCGAAAGCACCATATACCGCATCGTGGCACAGTGGTTCTCCGGCAGTCACCCGCGTTCCCGCATCGATAACCCCGCTGCAGCCGGGATCGAGCAGAATGGTCACCGTTTCGGGTGGTACCGCAATTTCAATACCTGCCGGTACCGGCGAAAGCGGCAATGAACCCCGTCGTGACGGTCTGAAGGAATGGTGTTTCACGGTGTTTTCCGGTGACAAAAGGTACAATCCTCGCCATCATGACAAACCAGACATTTTCTTCCGATACAACGCGGATGTTCACCGTCGTCGGCACAGACCGTTTCAACGATGTCCGGATTCCCGTAGTGACACGCCCGACATTCCATCCCGGTCATGGTCACGGTATCCGCGCCCTCATTATGATGACAGTCGGCACAGTCGAAGGCTCCGCCGTTTTCTTCAAAATGATGCCGGTGAGGAAACAACACCTGACCGCCGGAAGTGGAAAAAAGTATTCGCGGGGAATTTCTGTCGAGAGAGGGTGGTATAAAAAAAAACCCCGTCAGTGCCACAATGAAACAGATACCACCAACCACCCCCGCAATGAGGAATTCCCTATAGTGTGCGGACTGAAACGACATCCGAAAGTTGAAACTCATGTTCTCTCAGGGAATCGGTACGTTGTGACATTCATTGCAGGAGACTTTGGAGGTGTCGATCACCCCGTTGAAATGGGTCGAATCATCAACGGTCTGAAGGTTGTAGGAAAAATTCTTGTGACAGTTGAGACAATCCTCATAGAGATTCTGATGATCCGGTAATGAATGATCGTAGACAAGCGCCTGAAGCTGGGTAATATTGTGGCAGAAATTACACTGTTCTTTACCCGTGGGCTCCACATCCGTTACCGCCACTGCCGGTTTTCCGCCAGCGGTTACCGCTCCGTGACAATACAGATTATAGCAGGAATCGTTCGAGTAATACGGAGCGGTGGGAACACCGTATTTCTGCGGTGCATTGTCGAAAGAAACATCAATGGTTCCATTGTCATGCGTCGCGACGGGGGCGATCAACATTTCGGCATCGTATCCCTTATGACAGACACCGCAGTTATAATGCTGTTCGGAAACGTGTCGATGTACCTTCCGCTGCCTGTCAGTATCCATCGGCGGAAGGGCATGACACCAGCCGCAATCCCGCCGGTAGGCATGGCAGTAGTCACACTCGCTTTCACGGATATCAACGATACCGTTGCGGTGCATCGAATCGACGACCCAGCCCGAATCGTCATCATACCCCAGGTGGCATTCTTTGCATTTGAGCGGCAGCAGTATTCTTCCGATGGAATCGAGCGTCGCCGTATCGATGATATGTTCATAATGGCTTTCCGTTTTCGGCAGCAATGAATGACAGGTTTCACACTCTTCCGTTTCAATCGACTGGACCGTCGCGGGAAGATCGTTCCTGAGTTCACTGCATCCAATCATCACCAGCGTGCTCCATGCCGCAAAAAGTACTACGGTTCTCCGTACCATCATCGTTTCCTCGTATGGCATTGCACACAACTGTTTTCGGTATCATGACAATAAGCGCAATTGCTCGTTCGCGTTCGTGCATCCATCCCGTGTGAAAATTCATATCCCGGCCGATGCACGGAGAATGAACTCTGTCCACGATGGCATTGATTGCATTCACGATCCGTATGACATTCAAGACACTCTCTGCGGTTGTAACGCGCATCGGTACCGTGGCCGTTACGATACACCCAGCGTGCGGTATGCGAACGTGGCTTGAGCTTTCCCGGATGTTCATGACATACCGTGCAACTGCTGTTGGCTTTCCGGTTGTCATGACAATCCATACACAATTTCATCGGCGGAACTTTTTGAATTTTTTTCAGTGGTTTGTAAATATCCGTATGACAGGTGTTGCACTCCTCGGTATGTTGAATATGCGTGGTATGCGAAAACAGCGGCATGGTGGGTTTCACGTATTTTTTCTCGTCTGAAAATCCCACCAGCAGCTCCGCCGGCGCATCGGTTCCGTTATGGCACTGGCTGCAGATCTCTTTCATCGAAGGGCCGATCTTATACCCGCGTACCAGTTCCGAAAAGAGGGTCTGATGACACTGGACACACTCGGCACCGACGTCTTCTATATGATCTTTATGAGAAAACTTGGGTATATCGGGAGTTTCCTGAACCCGCGCCTCATCAACCGAAAAATCCGGCGAACTGGAGTAAACGCTTTTTTCCGGTCGGTTCGTCGCGTCGTCGGCCCCTGCGGGAGCTGTTTCCTGGTATTCCACCGTTGCGGCTGCAGTCTCCTGTGGCGATGGGGCAACATCGCCGGTTTGCGTATCGTCGGATATGAGCGCGTCAAGAAATAAGCCGTTCGACTGGATCTCCTGAGCAAAGGCCACTTCATCGGTCCGTGCGACAATAACACAGAAAAAAGTCAGAATGAAAAGAAGCCGTCTCATTGTCCGCCGCCTGTAGACCAGTATTTTCTGATAAGAATGTCGGTAGTGAAACGGAACCGCATATCTTTTGTGTAATAACGGTTCGTGACATATTCGACTCTCGGATAAAATTTCAAACCGGCACGTCTGAAAAGTATTTTCAATCCTCCGGCAAACAACACCGCATTCTGCGGTGAAGCGTTGATCTTTTCGTCGGGTAAGGTCGCCAGAGCGGCATTCACCAGCTCAAGGGAACCCAATTGCTCCCATAACAGGTTGATGAGCTCAGGATCGAAGGGTGCATCGCGGTATACGTTCGGAAACACCCGGTAAAATTCGGCATTTCCTTCCAGTGAAAAAACCTTCAGAAAAGGCAGCGAGAAACCGCCGTAAGCACGGATACTTTCTCCGTGATATCCCAATCCGAGTACCGCTCCGCCGAACAGAAACCGTTGCGAGGCATCAAACGAAAGAAAATGATCAGTACCTTCATCAATGAACGATGTAGCATGGTAATCAAGCTGCACCGCGATTCCCGATTCCGAAAAAAAATTGGCGGTGAGTCCGAACTCATGCAGTTGCTTGAAACACATCAGGGAGAAATAATTCGTACTGTCGATTCTTCCCTTGTCACCCAGAAAGTAAACCGAGATATCTCCTACTTTACCGGGCAGAAAACGCAAACGGGCATCGAACCGGTCGAGTCCTTTATGATACACCGAATAGCGGCCGCTGCCGGTAAACCGTAAAAATGATACCGGTGCGATATCTGTACCGAGGGCGATACGAAAATCCCCTTTTGTATCCCCCTCACTGTAGGTACGGTCAACGGTGTCGACCACCAGGGAACCGGTATTTATATCACGTGAGAAAGTCGTATCGAGTCCGTAATGAGACCGCATGTAGGGAGCCGGAACCAGTGAAAGTCCGTATGTCAGGGTGCTGAAAGGAATCATCGACAGCGATCCGTCGAGCATTGCGACCATCGATTTTCCCGGATTAGAAAGAAGATTATGTTTATACCCGGTAACGGTATCAACATACGGTAACAGCGATACCGGATCGGTAGCCGTTACGGTCTTCCGGTAAGGAGTCCCCCAGGGTGAAGGGACCCGGAGTCCTGCGGCGAGATTGATTGTACTTTTTTTCGTCGGCTCGATTCCGATCGACAGTCCATCAAAATCATAGGAATCGAACGACAAACTGGAATAGAGCTGCCTGCCGAAACGAGCGCCGAAAACCCGGTTACCGCTTCGCCAGTCCAGATATCCTGTGGAGATATCAATCGCTCTTCGGGCTGAAGCACTGGTCTCTCCGTCGATAAACGCGTTTGAAGCTTTCAGATCGGTATGAAAGGAAAGACCGCTTCCTCCGATATCATCGAGTCCGAATCCGAAATCAAAAAAGAGATCATTGTCTTTATTGGTGGTATCGATACGATCTTCTGAGAGATAGAAATCGTTACCGGCATGGATCGTCAGCAACGAACCTGAAGCGGATAAATAAAAACCTGAAATGAGTATCGCAACAACGCAGATGCTTTTTTTCATGGCGTTAGAAGAACACGTTATAATGGCTTATTGTTGAAATAAATACTATTGCCTGTCATTGAAGGAGCATATGAGGTCCCTGTTGCTCCAGAAGTACTTAATATAATCGAATTAACGCTTCGGGACAAAAAAATCTCCCTCTATATCCAAATTAATATCCAATCTTCTCTGCCAGGGTCTCCGCCCCCCCCTCGCTCATGAACTGTTGACCGGAAACTATTAAAGAGAGGTGTTCATTGGTCCCCTATAAGATACTTGAATTCCGTATCTCAATTATGCATT
>JAFGHA010000234.1 GCA_016930275.1 Chitinispirillaceae bacterium | reverse complement strand
GGAGAAAAAGAGGTTACCTTCCGAATCAACCGCCGGGCCTTCACCGAAGGTTATGCCGGTCGCGACGGTTTCGAGCGACTCGGTGGCGTCGACCAGGTTTGCAGGAAGATTAATGGTATGGGCGCCGGCAACTATCGTGAGGGCGAGACAGAAAAATGCTGCGTGTACAAGTGCATTTGTTTCGGGTTGTTTGTGCATAGTGTTCTCTCTGTTGTTTATATCGGTGATACCGAGGGTACCGCCGGAAAGTTGCATGATCCGGAACCGCCGGTCAGAAATGGGCCACCGTCTGATGGTGCACGATGCCGTCCACCCTGATTTCCCAGCTGTAAAGTCCACGCGCGACCCCCCCGCCGATACCGTTTCTTCCATCCCACTCAAGTTCGAGCATCGGTTGACTGGTTCGTATCGTCTTCACCGCACGGACCGTTTTCCCCTGCAGGTTGAGAATCCGTGATTCTATCGTATGGGTTCTGCCGGAACGGTCGAGTGCGATACCGAGCCGGTATGCACCCGTGGAACGTTTCAGTTCGAGCAGCCGCGATTGGGGTTTCTGAAGCGACGGCAACGGTATGACCGTACCGACCATCGGTGTCCGGATCTGCTCACCCTCGTTGAGATTACCGAGCGAATAATACTGAGCGGCGAGGTTGAGGTAGGTGGCGTTGACGTGTTCATCCTCGTTGGTTGAAAATATTTCCGGTGTCAGGATGGCGTGCATGCCGTTGGCGATCCGGGCGTCGTTGACGAGCATGAGTTCATAGAAGTCAAGAGTCACCGGATCGGTGCTTGCGGTGATCATATTGTGGGAGAACATCCGTCCGTACGTCGGACCGCCCTCGTACAGACCGCCCAGGCCGTCCATGATATGGACGATGATCGGACAGGTGTCGTTGAGGTTTCTGTACACATCGGGAAGATAGTCTGCCGGACTGCAGCCGTCGTCATTGAGTGGTTCACCCGATTGACGGCCGTGGGTGGCGCCGCAGTTATGGATGCATCCGAAAAGATTTTTGAAGGCACCGGTCACCCCGGCGTAGTAGTGGTCCTTCATGTTCGTCAGGTTGATCATGAAATCCGATTCGTATACCGGAGGGACGATCGTCTGCGTGACGGTCTTGCCCTCCGGGCCGGCTTCGAAGGTCGGAGCGGTGGAAAGGAAATCCGCACCTCTATCGACATTGACCAGTTCGATACCATACTGTCCTTCTCCGGCAACCAGATACGTTTTTTCAACGGTACTCGCGGGAAAGCCCTGTTGCACCATCCGCTCGTTATTCTGGGTCATGCTGTCCACGATCCGGTCGAATACCCGTATATTGGTTATCGGAAAGGTTCCATCGAGCATCTGGGAAAGACCGAGAACGATCGCATTGACTATCGACGCTTTCGCACCGAAGGGACTCATCACCGTATTCCAGCTGTACGAGGGTTCCCAACCATAGCAGATGTTGATTTTTATGGCGATTTTCGTCTCGGCGGTAAGCTGACCTGGTGGAAACAGACTCTCCCATGCGGCAGCAACGCTTTCTTTCTGGGTAAGCGATACGATCGCTTCGTCGACCATCGGTGCAACATAGGTTTGATCAACCACATAGGCCTGGAGACGGTCAATGACTTTACCGGTAAGTTCCTCTTCTTCGTCCCGATTAATGACAACTTCATCGATTGTGGAGTAGAGAAGCCCCGCTACGCGCGGGTCCTGAACAATTGCCAGGCGTGATTTCGCGGGAGAGGCGAAAAGATGTTTTCGCGGGGTTAAAATCAACGGCGCCCCGAGTGCCGCACCGCTGCCGTATCGAAGAAAATCTCTGCGTTTCATAGGTATGGCTGTCCTCTCCAGGATGATTGACTACATATACATAGAAACGCTCCGGTCACCTCCTGGAATGCGGGTGATAGGAAAATGCTCCGGAGAATCCACTGTAAAAAGCGTGATTCTGTTTTACACTGAATACGACGTTCACACTAAGTATAAAATATACTACACATTCACCGTATTTTCAGTTAAATACAGGTACTGCCGTTGATACAGTATCTGTTTAATTATGATGCTGATCTGTTCAACTTATTCAAATTTGTTATGCCGGAAGAGCGGTTTTCCCATGGTATTTGCACATTATCTCTCCGGTATTCGATGATGATTTCCGATGCATCGAAGGGAGAGGTATCCGATGAGAATTTCGGTGTAGCGCAAAGAACACTCTTTCTGCTGCAACTGTCATATTGTAAGTATGTTATGCGAAATAGTCACACCGGAATCTTCACGACCAGTTTTCTGATGTTTCCACATACCCCACCCGGTGCCAATCCCGGAAGATGTGCATCACCGGGAAAAAATAGTACAAACAGACTTTTCCGCAGGGTAATCCGGTCCATGGAGCCCTGCACCAGTTCAAGATCTTTCTGGTCGTCATAGCGCCGTTCCGTTCTGCAGAAGCAACAGGGTGCGAAGCCGATTTCTTCGCTGCCATCGAGAGCCATCTGCAGATCGATGAACTTGCGGTGACACTCCGCGTACCGGTCGATTCCGGTATCGGTTGAGCAGGTCGAAGTGATCAGAGAAATGCCGTTGCCGATCGAAACGGTCCCGGGTTCAAAACCGGAAACATCATGACTGAACAGAAAATCACTCACCACGGGAAAAAGACGGTGCAGACATGAATAGCGAACCATGTTTGAGAGGTCATCAAGAATCATCGCATACTCCTGCATAATAGGGGTGTCTGGTTTTGATACATTGACACTGATTGCCGTGCTGTTGTAAAATGTACCGGATATGGATACAACAGCAAAAAAGGATAGGTCACTCACCTATAAAAATATTCAATTCCGTGACTCCTGGACGTATAGCAACCGGGAAACCGGTTCAGAATGCCGGAACGGGGTTATTCCCGGATGTCTTTTTTTATCGGTGATCTCCGGGGAAATGACCTCCCGTGACGTGCAGGAGGCTGAACCGGTATTCGACCGTGTCTATAACGATGGAATGCTGCGGGGAACACGTTTCATAAGAATCGCCGATTATTCACGGTTGCCGAAAGTAAGTGTTGCCGCTCGAAAAACATACGCCGCTCTTCTCAACCGGATGAATGCACGGTACGATTGCCGTCCCGAGGTCACCTTGATCTGCGGTGCCGACTGGTTCATCCGGACGTCACTTCGTCTGTTCGCGGCATTTGTGAAGCAGCGGTTTGTTTTCGTCGCTTCGATTGAGGAGGCGTTCTCCTCCATTGCCGCCGATGCAGGGGAAAAACCGGTCCGGAAAAGGGAGACGATAACCGTATCTCCCGATGCAATCGAGGAGATTGAAAACATGCTGGGATCACTCCTGTGGAATGATTCGGGCAGTGAGGATGATTCTTATATCTCGGATGATAATCCTCTTGGCGTACTGAGGGAATCCCTGTCCGTTCTCCAGAAGGATTTTGCGGAATTGCGCGAAGCTGACTGCCGTCACTCCCGGGAGTTGCTCGCGGTGATGGATTCGGTGCAGGCGGGAATCATCATTGTCGACAGTACGACAAAGAAGATCGTATCGGCGAACAGGTTTGCGGGAACCATGGCGGAAGTCGATCCGGCAGCGATGGTCGGGCAGGTATGTCACAAGTATATCTGTCCGTTCGAAGCGGGCAACTGTCCCATCACCGACCAGAAGATGACTATTGATAAAAGAGAAACCGTCCTGCTGCGGGCCGGAAAAGGCGAAGTGCCGGTACTTAAATCGGTGGTGCCGTTTGACTATGCGGGCAGGCATTGTCTGCTCGAGACGTTTATCGATATTACCGACATGCGATCGACACGACAGGCGCTGGAACACAATGAATCCGATCTGCGCCTGCTGCTCGATACCATCAGAACTCAGATATGGTACCTGATAGATGATCATACCTATGGAGCGGTCAACCGGGCGCATGCGGAGTTTTACGGGAAACGGGTGGAGGAGATGACGGCGAAAAATATCTACGATCTTTTTCCGGATGAGGTAGCACGGCGCATGTGTAAAAAAAACGACGTTGTTTTCTTCTCGGCAAGGACAACGACGTTCGAGGAGTGGGCAGTGGATGCCACCGGCAGGCGCAGACTTCTGTCGGTCCGGAAGTACCCGAAAATCGATGAACACGGCAAGGTCGAGTATGTCGTCTGCAGTGCCGAGGACATAACCGAGCGCCGGCAGGCGGAGGAACAGTTTCTGCTGGCCAACCGTCTTCTCGAACAGCAGACGGCCAGAGCGAATATGCTCAAAGCGCATGCCGAAGCCGCAAATAAGGCAAAAAGCGAATTTCTGGCGAATATGAGTCATGAGATCAGGACCCCCATGAACGGGGTTATCGGGATGACCGTCCTTCTTCTCGATGCGGGGCTTACTGATGAACAACGGAAATATGCCGAAATCATCAAAGCGAGCGGTGAATCGCTGCTGGTGCTCATCAACGATATTCTTGATTTTTCCAAAATAGAAGCGGGAAAACTGGATCTGGAGATACAGGCATTCGATGTATCACGGTTGATGGAGGAACTCTCCGAAATGTTCCGGTTCAGGGCGCTGGAAAAAGGGCTGGATTTTCACTGTTCGATTGAGCAAAACGTTCCCCTCTCCCTTTCCGGGGATCCTGCCCGAATACGGCAGATCATCTCCAATCTGGTGGGCAATGCCATAAAATTCACCGATACCGGGGGAATCGATATTTCAGTCGAAAGGGTTCCGGAGACGGAAGATGCCGTGCTGTTGCGGTTTGAGGTGACTGATACCGGGATCGGTATCCCGCAGGAGCAGCAGGAGTTGCTTTTTAATAAATTTTCCCAGGTGGATGCTTCAACGACCAGGAAATACGGAGGTACCGGCCTGGGGCTGGCCATATCGAAGCAGCTTGTCGAGATGATGGGCGGAGCGATCGGGGTCGTTTCTCCTGTATCGATGTCCGCAGGAACGCCCGGATCGAAGTTCTGGTTTACCATCCGGCTGGGGATCGCGGAGAGTGATACCGTATCCGAGCAGACACCGGCTGAAGAGACGGTCGGCCCGAAACAGGCGCGTATCTCCGGATCCCCCGGTAGTATGGTCCGGATACTCGTGGTGGAGGATAACATCACCAATCAGCAGGTGGTGCAGAATATTCTGCAGAGAAAGGGATATTCCGTTACGGTGGTCGATAACGGCCTTGCCGCACTTGAGGAATTCAGTAAAAAGAAGTATGCCGTTGTCCTGATGGATGTCCGCATGCCGGGAATTGACGGGTTCGAAACGACACGACGGTTACGGCGTCTGCAGCAGGGAAGTTCCGCCGCACCGGTACCGGTAATCGCACTGACGGCGCATGCGATGCAGGGGGATCGTGACCGTTGTCTCGCTGCCGGGATGGATGATTATCTGTCAAAACCGATTGACCCTCATCGTCTCTTTGCACTCATTGCCAAGTGGACAAACCATAATTCGGATACCGGGGGTGAAATCGACGGCCAGGCGGCCCTCTCCGTGGAAGAGTTGCGGCAGGTATTCGACCGGGAAAAACTCGCTCTTCGTCTGGACGGGGATACGTCGCTGATTGAGAAAGTGCTTGCCACCTATTGCCGGACAATACCTGAACTTGCAGAGAAGTTGAAAGGTGCGGTTGCCGAAGCGGATATCGTCGCATCCCAACGGATCGCACATTCGATCAAAGGCGCTTCGCTGAATATCGCCGCGTCGAAGGTCGCAGAGGTGGCGAAACGGATTGAGCGGATCGCGGCATCGGAGGAGGTTACTGCAGCCTGGGGGGAGGTGGCGATACTTGAGCGGGAACTTGTGACACTGATGAAAGAAATAGAAAAACCCTTATAGGAAGGATACCGCATGAAAACACTGGTCGTGGAGGATGATTTCACCAGCAGGCTGCTTCTGCAGGAACTGCTGAAAAGTTTTGGAGAAGTACATGTTGCGGTTAACGGAAAAGAAGCGGTCATGGCAGTGGAAAAGGCTTTCACCGCCGGCGAATCGTACGATCTTGTCTGCCTGGATATCATGATGCCGGAGATGGACGGGCATCAGGCGCTCGCAAAAATCCGCAGTCTCGAAGAAGCGCGGGGGACCGTTTCCTCCGAAGGCATGAAAATAATCATGACCACGGCACTCGATGATGTGAAAAGCGTCAGTGCCGCCTACGAGAAACTTTGCGATGGATACCTGGTCAAGCCTATCGATAAAACAAAGCTCACCGCACAGCTTAAGGAACTTCACCTTATTTGACGGATGTATGCACTGATCGGGCTGCATCCTGATTTCGGTCATGAGGTGAGATCCGCTTCGCCGGTTGAATGGACAAGAAGTGTCGTCGGGAGGCCTTTGACCAGTGCATTATAGGAGCGGTGGAATACCGGTGCGTTTTCCGCGGTCGGTAGTGAAAACCCGAGAAATATGGCGGTGGCGTCACGGGAGTATGTACGCAGAAGCTCCGGAAACGGGTCCCTGCTGATGATGATCTTAATGGTGATTTTCATCCGCGACGCTTCGATGAGCGAATGCATTTCCGCATGCGTCGCGTTGTGCTGCGCCGCATCGGGAATCAGACGGAGAATTCTTATGGTCGTCCCCGACCAGGTACGGTTGAGTGATAGCAGGTAGGCGAGAATGACCATCAACGATCCGTTTTTATTTCCCCGCCACCAGATGTCAATGCTTCGTTTCTTGATTTTCGCCGGGGGGAGACCGTGATCGTGCAACAGCAGGGTACTCATACCGAGTTGTGTCGAGGTACGGATCGACTGTATGAAACTGCCGATTCTGTTTTCGTCGTACGTCCAACCGAACAGCGCGACATTCGGTTTGATGGGACCTATCGACGTCACCTGCAGAAACTGATTGAGACCGAGTTCGAAATCCGGTGCCACCAGCACTTCGGGAAACGCACGGATGCGGTTGTCTCTGATGAAGGTTCGGAGGGTGGAAAGGTACTGGTTGCGCTGTTCGACCATGCGGTCGAAATCACCGGTGAGTATACCGGCCAGCGTGATAATACCCCGGCCGCTGCCGAGCCAGTCGGCATACTGCACCAGGGTAAGACGGTTGTTGGGATTGCCCGAAAATACGATGATGGTGGGACGCCAGTTTTTGGAGTGAATCGGCATTTGTGCAAGAGTAAAGAGGTTGTCGCGGGTGCGGGAGTAGTAGAACCCGTGCCGTGCGTCACCGAACGAGGAGGCGCTCACGTAACGGCGCACGTACATGAACAGAAGCACGATAAGGACGACCGCGCCGAGCGCCGTGACCGGATCGATCAGAAAGGCGACCGCGAAACACGAGAGTGCACCGACCAGTGCGGGAAACCAGTGAAACAGCTTGAACCGCGGACGGAACGACGGATTGCGGCTGAACGACTCGACGAATGCGGCAAGGTTGGTAATCCCGTACGTCCATAAAAACAGCATGGTGACTACGCTGGCAACCACGTTGAGAGCCCCGCCTTCACCTCCGCCCCGGGCGAAGTAGAGCACGATGATGCTGATGCCGGTGGTGAGCAGCAGTGCCCGGCGCGGTTCACCTGAACGGGTGGTGGCGGCGAACGGATTCGCCGGTGTGAGCAGGCGGTCCTTCCCGAGTGACTGGAGAATGCGTGGCGCTCCGAGGAGTGATCCGAGTGCGCTTGAGAGCGTGGCGGCGAATACCCCGAAGGCAACCAGTATCCCCAGATGCAGGGGAACCATGTTCATGAGGCTCTGGTACGGACGGGTGATGAGATCCTCTCTGGCGACCGAACCGCCGCAAATGAGTATCTGCCCCCCGTAAATGAGCAGCCCGACCCCGATGGCGGCGAAGGTACCGAGTGGAATGGATTTTGAGGGATTTTTGAGATCTCCCGACATATTGACGCCTGCCATAATGCCGGTCACGGCGGGAAAGTAAATGGCGAAGAGGGGCCAGAATTGAAATTCACTGTCGGGATGTGGCCGGAAATTGACGGCGAACATTGCATGGTCGAATTTAAGCAGTCCGCCGCCCATGAAAGCGAGAATGGATATACCGAGAATCCCCATGATGAAATACTGCGCTTTGATCGCGAGGTCGGCTCCCTTGAAGGTCACAAGAAAGATCAGGGCCATCGTGATAAAGGAAATCGCCGCGAACCAGGGTTTGAGTACCGGTACGGTGGTTACGACTGCCTCGGTGAACCCGAGGATGTAGAACGGGACCGACAGCGTCTGAGCCATATACAATGCAAGCCCGATGGTTCCGCCGAATTCCGGTCCGAGGGTGCGGGATATCAGAAAATATGCGCCGCCGCCCTTGACATCGGTATTGGTGGCGATCGCCGAAATCGAGAGCCCGGTGAGAATGGTAATCAGCTTGCTTATGCCGAGGATGAGGAGTGTGCTCAGTATTCCCGCATGACCGAGGACAAAACCCGCCCGCATGAACATGATAACGCCGAGAATGGTGAGAATCGACGGGGTGAAGACGCCCCCGAATGTGGAGAACTTTGCTGCCTCAGAAGAGGGGGTGCGGGTGGTCATGAGTTCAATTATAGATTACGCATAGATAGAGCGCAACCGGGAGAAGGGGGTGGGGAGGGGGTACTGTAATATGATCTGATAATCCAGTCAAACTTCATGGAAGAACATCAATTACAGAAATACCGATCGCGTTTTTTCTGTAGGGACGTTCAATTGAACATCCCTGCAGGAGCATCGTGCCCATAGCCAGTGAATCGGCAGGAGGCACACCCAGGAGCCGGTGGTTTATTCCCCTGGCAATGGCGGCGGCGTCGTCGAAAACAGAATGCCGAGATCAGAAATCTTTCCCGCCTTGTTCCATTGCGCCATCCCCTGTTTCCACACCAGTGTTTCACGGGTAAGTTTCCTCTGCTCAACCAGCGGAATAAGTTGCTCAATCGGAAAGGGGCCGGTCTGTTTGCCGCCGACGGCAATATAGAACGATGTTTCCGTTGCAGGCGGGAGCGGCGGAGGCATGGCGGGTGCACCGTTCATCTGCGATCCGAACATATTCCCCATCATGTTTCCCATTCCGATACCGACACCCATTCCGACCCCCGCTCCGGCCACGCCCCCCGGATTTTCCGCAGCTTTTTCGATACTTTTCGCCGACTTCATCCGAGCGAGTTTTTCCATGTCGATCTTTTCGAGTCTGCTGTATTCGAAGATCTCCTTTTTGAGTTCGTCGGGCATCGAAATGTTTTCGATGAGAAACCGGTCGAGAGCGAGCCCGTACGCTCTGAAGTCCGGGGAGAGCCGTTCACGGGCGATTCCGGAGAGCTCTTCAATCGATGCGGCGAACTTCTCCACCGGAATATTGCCTTCCCCGATTGCATCGGTCAGTTTGGTCACGATGAGGCTGCGCAGTTGACCGGTGATGCCATCGGTCGAGAACTGTTCGTTGGTCGCGGCGATCTTCCGGATGAAAAGACCCGCGTCGGCGACACTGAACGCATAGGTGCCGAACGCTCGCAGTTCAATGAATCCGAACCGTTTGTCCTCCACGGTTATTGGATTGCGGGTTCCCCACTTCAGGTCGGTGAATTGACGGGTACTCACGAAGCAGACATCCGCTTTAAACGGACTGTCGAATCCGTATTTCCATCCGCTGAGCGTGGAGAGTACCGGAAGGTTGTCGGTCTGGAGGGTGTACATCCCCGGGGTGAAAATGTCGGCGATTTTCCCTTTGTTTATGAATACGGCCACCTGTGATTCACGGACGGTGAGTTGTGCACCCATTTTAATCTCGTTATTATAACGGGGAAACCGCCATACGATCGTGTCGCGGGTGGTGTCCTGCCACTCGATAATGTCGATAAATTCGCCGCGGATTTTGTCGATGATTCCCATGATTGCCCCATTTCACGTTTGCTGAAGGGTGGACGATTCGGACCGTTTTCTGTTATTATATATTCGATGCATTCGGGACGAAACAGAAATGTTGGTTTGAACCTGATTGAAGAGTATGTCCCGGAATGGTACGGAAAACAGGAATGAACGGTAGCATTTTATGGCAGAGTCGATGGAATGGTTTAGCTTTAAAAGGTTGCGGATTAAACGGATTCGTGTTCAACGCTCATTTTTGCTTCAATGGTATCTGCGGAAAGGTCGGCACCGCAAGCCCATTCGATAAAATAGCCCCCGTTGAAAATTTTATCAAATTCTCCGGATTGACTCAGAGGATTGAAGGCTTCGCACTGAAGATATGGTTTGACGTCAAAAAAACCGGTCCTGCCGTCGTCTGTTTTTATACTCAGGGTATAGTCGGAACAAGGTTGCACCTTCGTGATATTCACTGATCGAGTCCTTTGATGGGGAACGGCGTTTTTCCATTGACCGCCATTTGCCAGTCGGTAAGCAGATCGTCGCGGTGTATTTCAATCCATGCCACTACCAGTTTATGCTTGTTTGGAGGCAGCTCACCTGCGAGGAGTTCACCATCGGGAATAGAATAGACGGCTACCTTTCCCTGATAATCAGCATGAATGTGGGGAGTATGATGTTTTTCGGTATCTTTAAAAAACATTCTGATTAAAATACCGAAGAACATGGAGATAACAGGCATTTATCCTCCGGGGTACATTTATAAATAAAATACTATTCCGGTTTCAGTTACCGCCATTTCACCTTGTTGGCCGCAGTCCCTACGAAGAGGGTATTCTCTGATTTCCGGAAGATGGTTTAAGACCGGGTTAAAAAATGTTATGCACCTGCTTTCATCGGTCCGAACGGTAACTGCCGGATTGGGAATCATCGATTACAGTATTATATTTTAGTATCCTCTTCATCAGGAGCACGGAAGTAATGCAACAGGGGTTGTTTGAGAGCCTTACAGGTCATTTCCTCGATAATACACCGATCGATGCAGTACCGGTGAAGAACCGTCGTATCATATCGCTCATGGATCATCTCAACCGTATGTTCAATACCCGTGAAGGAAGTATCACCCACCTGAAGGACTACGGACTCCCTGATATTTCGGAGATATACAGGAAAATGCCTCATGGTATTGAGGAACTGCAGGCGGCCATCAAACGGGCGGTGGAGACGTACGAGCCGCGGATGCAGCGGGTGAAGGTGCTGCCGAAAGATGCCGAAGGGGATAAATTCAAGTTGATGTTTATCATTTCGGGTGAACTCAAAGGCGGCGGGATGGTGCGGTTTCAGACGACCTTCACCAGTATGGGAAATTCATCGATAGCTCCATGGAAACGACCGGATTAAATGGTAGAGAGTTACTGACGTATGCTATGAAACAGTATTTGGTAACCGGTATGCCTTCAAACACTGCCCCCACTCTTTATCCCTCCACCGCAGGCGGGGGACCGCGGAGTAACGGCGAAGGCAACGGCAGGGAGAGGGGTTAATGGAAAGTAGTGAAATGAAATACTGGTTTACGAAGTTTACCCAGGCTCAGAGACAACGTAAAAAGATGAAACTGGAATAACCCAATGATCGAAAAATACTATGAGGAAGAGTTGCGGTACCTTTACGATTCGGGAAAAGAATTTGCGCGTGCGCATCCCGATCGGGCACAATTTCTCAATATTGATGCCGTGGGTGACCGTGATCCGTATGTCGAACGGTTGTTTGAGGGCTTCGCGTTTCTTGCCGGAAGAATCCGGGAAAAACTCGATGATTCTTTTCCGGAACTGACCGAAGGGCTTATCAATCTGCTCTGGCCCCATTTCCATCATACGGTACCGTCGCTCACGATAATTGAATGCCGCCCGCGCAAGGGGCATCTTCAGGAGACCCGGACATTGCCGCGAGGATCGGAACTGCTCTCAAATCCGGTAGGATCGGATGCGGTGGTGTGCAAATTCATGACCACCAGCGATATTCTTCTCAACCCGATATCGCTTCTGAATCTGAACAAGAAAGTCGATTCGCGGGGAAAAGCCACCCTCACGTTCACCTTTGAGATTGACAGTGGGGTGAAGTGGCAGAGTCTCTCCCTCAATCCGCTGCGCATGTATCTTCATGCGGAACTCCCCACCGCACTCGCCCTGCATGAGATGCTTGCCCGGCATGTCGTCGGAGCGGAGGTCATTCTTGATGACGGAGCTTCGGTAACGCCGCTCGATCCCCAAAACCTGATCACTCCCGGCGGGTTCGGCAGAGAAGAGGCGCTGTTGCAGGGTGATTCCCGCGCATTCCGCGGGTATGAGCTGCTGCTTGAATATTTCGTGTATCCGGAAAAGTTCCTTTTTCTTGATTTCAAAGGTTTCGAAGCGGTCGCACCGCTCGATCCGCCTCCATCGCGGTTTTCCGTAGGGCTGAAACTCGACTGTAATTTGCCGGAAAATAAACCTTTCGGTATGGAGAATTTCCGGCTGCACTGTGCTCCCGCAGTGAATATGTTCCGCCACGATACCGAACCGGTGGTCAATACCGGTCGGGCGATCGAATATCTGGTGCGGGCGGATTCCAGTGCTCCTTCGGTCACGACGCACAGTATCATATCGGTAGCCGGAGTAGACCGTAAAAGCGGTGAACGGTACGTCTACGAGCCGTTTCATACATTCAAATCGATCGGTAAGCCGGGAGTCAGAACCTATACCACCCACTATCGTCAGGGACTCGACAACCAGCGTGAACTCTTTCTCACGATTGGCGGCAGACAGGCCGAGGAAGGGGTACTTCTCGAGGAAAATCTGTCGATCGAGGCATGGTGCACCAATGGTGTTCTTCCTCGTGAAGAGTTGCGTGACGGAAGTATCACCCGCGGTGGGCAGGATTTTCCCGATTTCGTGATGTTCACCAACATCACCCGGCCGACACTTCCTTTTCAACCGCCTCCGGGAGAAGAGTATCTCTGGGTGTTTCTGTCTCATCTGGGAGCCACCTACGCATCACTCTCATCGGCGGAGAGTCTCAAGGCATTTCTCAAACTCTATGAGTGGACGCACAGCGAAGGCCGTTCGCGAAGGATCGAAGCGATTGCACAGGTCGAAATCAGGCCGGTTGAAGCGCTGCTGGGCGGGAGTATCGTTCGGGGGATCGAATACGCCGTTTCGCTGCAGGAGGCCGAGTTTGTTGACAGCGGCGATATGTTCCTCTTCGGGGAGGTGCTCAAGGAGTTTCTCGCGCAATATGTATCGATCAATTCCTTTCTTGAGCTGGTGATCATCGGCCGGCCGTCGGGAAAGGAAATTCGCTGGAATTCTCTCAGGGGCAGGCAATGTCCGATCTGATTGAACGACTGTGTACCGAGGCGCATGACTTCAACTTCTTCCGGGCGGTCGGGCTGCTGGAAGAATACCTCCAGCGAAAGACCGGAAATCCGCGACCACTTGAAAGCGGAAGAATCAGGTTCGCTCCCGATAAGTCAATCGCCTTTCCTCCCAACGATATCGCCTCGATCAGGTCCGACGATGACGTCGTGACGTTCGTTCTGTCGTTCATGGGGCTGGTGGGGGTCACCTCTCCGTTACCTATCTATTTTTCCGAATACCTTTCGACGCATACCGAAAGCGCTGAACCGCTGTATGACTTCCTGACGATTTTTAATAATCGCATATATACCCTGTTCTACCGGGCCTGGAAAAAGTATCATTTCCTGTTTAACTTTACTGCCGACGGTTCCGATTCGTTTACCCGCAAGATTGCGCTGCTCTGCGGCGTTGATTCCGCCAAAAGCCGAAAAAAAATGCGGCTTCTCGCCTATTGCGGAATACTTTCCAAATCGGCGCGCAGCGCCGCGGGCTTGCGAACGCTGCTCACCGATTATTTTGAAGGGATACCGGTCCGGATCACCGAATTCGCTTCGCGCTGGGCACCGTTGCGGAATGTGAAGCCGATCGGTACCGATACTCCGCTCGGTCAGGCGACCATTCTCGGTACGTCGTATTTCGACCGGGGTGGAAAATTCAGAGTGACCGTCGGTCCGCTCGGTCGTACGGTGTATGAACAGTTTCTTCCGGGGACCGACAATATCGCCGATATGAAAGAGGTGATCGCCTCTTATCTGTCCGATCCGCTCGAGTATGACATCGAGGTGCAGTTGCAGAGCATCGAATTGATTCCGGTGGTACTCGGGGCCGGCGAGACACGGCTCGGCGAAACATCCTCCTTAGGTACTTCCGAAGGGATGACCGATATTCAGTCCATCGTTATTCGATGATAATTGCTTAAATATAATGGTTTCACCGCAACAATAATTTACAGAAGGAGACGAAACCCATGATCGTCAAAGACATTCGTTCACTGCTGCAGCGTCTCAATCCAACCTGTACCAAGGCGCTTGAAGGGGCTGTCGGGTTCTGCGTCAGCCGCGGCAACTATGAAGTCCGCTGGGAACATCTGTTCAACGAGCTTGTCGACATGCAGAACATCGACGTGCAGCTTATCCTGCATCATTACGGAATCGATGTCGCTTATGTCAAAAAGGGAATCAAGGTCGATCTCGAAACGATTCAGACGGGCAATACCGGTAAACCGTCGTTTTCACCTCCGCTGCTCGAGGCGATCGAACTCGCCTGGACACTTTCCTCACTCAATTACAGTCTGCCGCATATCACTTCCGGTGTCCTGTTCGTGGCGGCGCTCGAAAAAAGCAAACTCGGTACCACCGCGTCTTCCGAGGCGCTGCGGGATATCGACGTCGATACCCTGAAAAAAGACCTGATGCAGATCGTTGCGGCTTCGTCGGAATACACTGCCGGCGGAAGTCAACCGGGAGGAGCTCCCGGAAGCGGCATGACCCCCGAAGCGGGACTCGAAGTGCTCACCCAGTTCTGCACCAATTTCACGGAACAGGCGAAGGCGGGAAAAATCGATCCGATTCTCGGCCGCGACGATGAAATCCGTCAGGCGCTCGATATTCTCAATCGTCGCCGAAAAAATAATCCGATTCTGGTCGGTGAGGCGGGTGTGGGAAAAACCGCCATCGTCGAAGGTCTTGCCCTGCGGATCGCCGCGGGTGATGTGCCGGAACATCTAAAGAATGTTGATCTCTGGGGTCTTGATCTGGGGCTTCTGCAGGCAGGAGCCAGTGTCAAGGGAGAATTCGAGAAGCGCCTCAAAAACGTGATCGATGCCATCAAGAACAGTCCCAAACCGACGATTCTATTCATCGACGAAGCACATACACTCATCGGTGCCGGCGGTAGCGCCGGGCAGAACGATGCGGCTAATCTGCTCAAACCGGCACTTGCACGCGGGGAACTGCGGACGCTTGCCGCGACCACCTGGTCGGAATACCGTAAATATTTCGAAAAAGATCCGGCTCTTGCCCGACGGTTCCAGCTCGTGAAAATAGAAGAGCCCACCGAAGAGATCTGCAGCATCATGATGCGGGGTATCGCGAAAAGTTACGAAAAACATCACGGTGTCAGGATCGCCTACGACGGCATCCTCGCGGCGGTATCCTATTCACACCGGTATATCAGCGGCAGACAGCTTCCCGACAAGGCGGTGGATGTGCTCGATACAGCCTGCGCGCGGGTAAAAATGAGTCAGTGCACCAAACCGGCACAGCTTGATATCGCCGAACGGGCATTGCTCAACGCGGAACTCGAGATGAAGACGATGCTCAAGGATCGCGAAGCGGGTATCGCGATTGACGATGAGAAAATCAGCGGATGCAACGAGCGGACCGAAGCGCTGAAGAACGAAATCACGGAACTCACCGGGAAATGGGAAAAGGAAAAGGAACTGGCCGAAGTGGTACTCAAGCTGCAGGATGAACTGGTGGCAGCGCGTGAAGCGGAAGCGTCCGATGCTGATATCGAGAAGAAAACCAAGGCGGTGGAAACGGCCATGGCCGACCTCGAAGCGGTGCAGGGCGAAACGCCGATGGTATTTTCGCATGTGTCATCAAGCGTGTGCGCGCAGGTGATCGCCGACTGGACCGGAATTCCGATTGGGTCGATGATGAAGGATGAGGCGACCGCGCTGCTCGAACTTGAAGACCGGCTCAGCCAGCGAGTGCTCGGGCAGGACAGTGCCATTGCCGAACTCGCCAATACCATCAGGTCGAGTAAAACCGGCATGGGCAATCCGGATGCACCGATCGGGGTATTTCTCTTTACCGGTCCTTCGGGTGTGGGAAAAACCGAGTGCGCGCTCGCGCTTGCCGATACCCTGTTCGGCGGCGAGAAATTCATGACGGTTATAAATATGTCGGAATACCAGGAAAAACATACCATCTCCCAACTCAAGGGGTCGCCTCCGGGATACGTCGGGTACGGAGAAGGCGGTATCCTGACCGAGGCGGTACGGCAGAAACCGTATTCGGTGGTGATTCTTGACGAGGTGGAAAAAGCGCATCTCGAGGTAATGAACCTTTTTTATCAGGTGTTCGATAAAGGCTTCATGCGCGATGGCGAAGGACGGGAAATCAATTTCCGCAACACACTCATCATCATGACCTCGAACCTCGCTTCCGACACGCTGGTCGACCTCTGCACCCGGGAGATTGAAGGAGAGGACGGAAAACCGGTGCCTGCACCACAACCTTCGGATGGTGAACTCATCGAGGCGATCCGTCCGCAGCTGTCCGCGCATTTTCAGCCGGCGCTCCTGGCCCGGGCAAAAATCGTCCCGTTCCGTCCGCTTCTCAAGGAAGTCATGCGCGGTGTCGTGGCGCTCAAGCTCGACAAGATCGCGCGGCGGATCAAAAACGCTCACGGGATTACGTTCAGCTGTTCTCCTACACTTATCGATCAGATCGCCGAGAGCTGTACCGCGATTGAGGCGGGTGCCCGCAATGCCGATGCCGTGATCGACCAGTCGCTGTTGCCGGGTATTTCACGGCAGCTGCTGCTGCATCTGGGTGAGGAGGACAAGAATTATACCCATCTTCATATCGGTGCCACCGAAGAGGGTGATTTCGAGATCATCTTTACGGAAGAGGGCGAACTGGTGGAGGATGAACCTGCAGCCACGGCAAATGACGAAGCCGCCGAAGAGGAGATCGCGTCGGAGACTCCGGCGTAAGTAGTGTCGAGTTGTTTACATCGCCTGGGGCGTTCGGATCGAACGCCCTTACATGATTTATGGAAAACAGGGCCGTACGGGAGACCGGACGGCCCTGTTTGCGAAAATTTTCGGGTAATGATGTTATTCAAAATAAATGGTCTATTATGCCGGTGTTTGGAATGTACTACACCGAAATGAATGAAATTGAAACCGTTTGCGCTGAATGCAAAAGTAGTGTAATAGAAATGCATGTTACGCAAAAGGAAACATACCGCATTTGCGACAACAGCGAGTGTAATGAAACGGTGAATGTTGTCGTATCTATATATGACCGGAAAAAAACACCGGCAACAATCCGAAAATTCAACATACTCATCAGAATGGAAAAGGTAGCTTCATGATCAGATTTAACATTCCTTTGCTGTTGCTGTTGCTGTCGCTGGTGTTGAGTAGCCGGATCGGCACCGGCCTTTTTGCGGACGTGGCTCCACCGTCATTTCCGGGGTATTCGCTATCACCCTTTGATGCCGGGGAGGTTTATATGAAAAGTGAAAATGTGGATATATACTATGGAAGCCCTTGCAGAGTAGAAGCGGTTTTCGAGATAATCAATCCGACAAAGGAAATGGTGAAGAAAAAAATAGGTTTTCCTCACCACATTGCGGCTCTTAGTGGTCGAGGACGAGATACCGGTACCATTTATGACTTCACACTGAGCCTTAATGGTGTGAATCAGAAGGAAACGGATAGACCGAAAGGTCGTTCAATACGAACCGATACGCACTATTGGTACGGTTGGACCTGCGGATTCAATCCCGGCAAAAATGTCGTCAAATTGATTTATCATACTGTTTCCGGCTTCGGTAATTCCGGATACCGGTGGGAGAAAACCCTCTACTATAATATGAATTCATCTAAAAACTGGCCCGAAAAAATTGACGAGGTGAATGTGACGATACATTTTTCCGAAAATATTGATAAAAAACAGGTGTTAGCCGCAACATCTCCATCGGAATATGAAATCAAAGAGAAGAGGATCAGCTGGCACTTTACCTCGTTTACTCCCGCACTCAATAATGACATAGCTCTTCATTTCATTGACTTTAAGATCTTTGCGGATATGCTCAGATATGAGAAGTTTCTTACCACTCCATGTAAGGAGAATGCGGAAAAACTGCAGGCTGCACAATTTTTCGCGAATCTGGCGCCTGTTAAAGGAATCCAGATGGATGCTCCCGGATCATTTGAACGCCTTTATTATGAAAAGAAAGTTCTTCCGAATCTGAAATCCGATGAACAATACCTGTTTAAAACAACGTACGGGTTACATAAGGGATTCAGATCTGAAGATTACTATCGTGTCGATAATTATCAGGAATTCAGAAAGAATGATTCTCTGCAGCGTCGGATATTGCAGGTGATGGACCGAATCGGGTACTTTGAAAAAATTGTCTATCCAACAATTTACAGATATATCAAAGGTGCGAAAAAACTGTTTGATGAGGTGGTCACCAGCGAACCTGAAAATACTGCTGCCTGGATTGCCTATATCAACAGTTACTATTTGATAGAGTCCGGCGCCTGCAGTCCATGCCTTCCATGGTCATACACCTGTGATTGTCCTGCATCTCAGAAAGAACTGGTCAGGGAAGCATATCGACATTGTGGAAATGACGGCACAATTGCTTTATGGTATAGTTACCTGTTCCCTGTTCGTACACCGTTGCCGGATACTATTGAGCTTGTACGGTATGAGAAATCGCCGGAGAAGGTGACGTTCAAAATAAAATCCGGAGAGCACGGCTGGACGTTACGCACTCTTTATGCAGATGAGTACAACCTACTTATGACGGCTTATACAAGGTCAGGAGATGTGTTCCTGCTTTCTAACACTACACGTATCGATGATGCTATACAAAAGAGACTTATCGATGTTCTGGGGTGTTCCTGCCATCAAAAAAAGTTTTGTCGTGATCTTAAAAAATTCGGGAGTAATGGGAAGTAGCTGGAGACAACCTGGCAATGCAAGAATACGTACTTCTTTTTTTTCGCGCATTCGTGGTTACCATTACCATTGAGACCGCAGTTCTCGGGATTTTTATCTTTTTACGAAGGCCTGCCGGGATGCCTCGAAAACCAGGTTTACAGGTTTTAAAGGCCGGATTGGCAGCATCAACCGTCACCCTTCCTTTTGTATGGTTCGTGTTTCCAGTCATCATTGAAAACAGGATGATCTTCCTGGCCGTCGCCGAACTGTTCGCGTTTGCTGCGGAAATTCCTATTATCAGGGGCATTGTTAAAACGGGCTGGAATGAAGCTGCTGCTGCGTCATTGCTTGCCAACGGCACTTCATTTATTAGCGGACTTCTCATGGGAATGAGCTGAGATGATTAAAAGATTGACACTTGACGGTAGTACGGTCTGGTGCTTTTCTCTGACCCACGGACTTGTGGATCTGACAACTGCACTGCTGGTATACAACGCTGCGATTGTTCACGGGTTAGCACCGGAACAAGCCGCGATGGTAACAATTACCTACGATATTATCGCTTTCGCCATCCAGCCGCTCGCAGGATTCTTTATCGACTTTCTTAAAGGCGCTCGAATCGCAATGCTTGCAGGGATTGCGCTTATAGTAACGGGCATTGTTTGTATACATCTCAATGCACTGCTGTGTATCGGTTGTGCAGGGCTTGGCAATGCCCTTTTTCATGTGGGGGCGGGGGCACAGATACTGGACCGGTATCCGTCAACTTCCCGTGCTGTCGGTATATTCGTCGGCCCGGGCGCTCTGGGACTGGGGATCGGGTGCTGGTTTGGAAGTCAGGGTTTTTCGCCGTTCAGCTTCCTGATAATCGGTCTTACTGCCGCGTTTTTCGGTCTTGCTTTACTGCCTGCACTTCAACCAGCTCCAGCCTCAGGCAGAAATATGGCATCACGGAAGACCGTTAAACTCGGTGCGGTAGTTCTTCTACTGGCAGCGATACTGGTGCGGGGATTTGTCGGTCGGACGGGGTTTGCCGGACTTCCAACGGATGGGTTCGTGATTATAGGCCTTGGTGCTGCGGCATGTATCGGGAAGATGGTCGGAGGCATTGTTGCCGATCGGGCGGGGTGGGGGCGTACCACGATAATCGGACTTGTGGTGACGAGTATCGGTATTGTATTTGTTCGAAGTCACATCGGGATCGCCTTTACAACAATGATTCTTTTTCAGATGACGATGCCGATTACTCTTGTCGCAACAGCGGCAGGGCTTCCCGGAAAACCGGCGTTCGCATTCGGTCTCACCTGTCTGGCTCTCGTATCCGGAACGCTCCCGGCATACTACATCCCGAAGGTGTTTACGCAATTGCCGGTTACCCTTGTGCTGATCGGGTTCTCGATGTTCTGTATTCTCGCGGCTCTGAAGCAGCTTCGGGATGTGCGGGAATTCAGTTGCATCCACAATTCGCAGGAAACTCAGATCGTATGACTCAAAAACCGGATGTGTATGATCGAGAAAATCATGTTGTATGAAGAGCTGTTGGTTTGCTTAAGAGACATAGTATCGCGAGGGTATTCCGGCATTGAACAACCAATATGTCACGTGCCGGGCGGTTCCGCGGGAACTGGAAACGGCAGTTCGTGGAGAGGTGAGAAGATGAAAATTCCATTTCCGGGTTATTGAAGATATGCAAACCGCCGCACGAAAACCGGGGCGTTCTACCGTGAACGACCAGCCCTTCCGTGCCGTTAAATTCTTTTATACAGTTCACATAAAAGAATTTCGGGGTCATCCGTTCCGGTTACGGTTACTTTTCTGCGGATCCGTTCATCGAATTTGTTCATCAGCTCATCTTTCTGCGGCCCGTTTTTCAGTGTTCCGAGACGGCTGTACAGATTTTTAATGATTCTTTTTTCGTCGACGGTGAGCCGGGAGATGCCGTTTATCTGTACCGAGGTTCTCGGGCGCGATTCGATAAGCATATTGTCGGTGAAATCTTTTATCGATTTATTCGCCGAACGGTCGTATATAACGATGGTATTTGCGACGATGTCTCCCGGGCGTCGGTTGAAGGGTTCAAAAATCATCGTGACGAGAGCAAGCAGATACCCGGCGGGCAACATGTCGACCACACGCATGAGATTCCGGATGCAGGAGTCGAGCACCGATATTTTCGAGCCGTCATTTTTAAGCACCCTGATACCGACGATCATTTTCCCGGGGGATTTTCCTGAGTAAACAGTCTCGAAAAAGATGAAATAACCGTTCCACCATAAAAGGGTGATTACTCCGACAAGCAGCCCCATCGGCCGGACCGTGAAGGGTTTTATCGAAAACAGGATGAAGAGGAGTGTAACGGCTCCTCCCCGGATAAGTACATCGATGCAGAAGGCGAATGCCCTGCTGCCGATTCCGGCGAGTTCGTTTTTCAACAAAAAAAGTTCACTGCTCTGAATGGTTACCGATTCGTTGTCCGGATCTGATCGAATGGTATGGTCGGCCATTTTATGAATCCTCAAGAATGATGTTTCCGGACGACGTTACTCTGCCAGACGAAAGCATCTCGTGAATAATGAAAAGACCGGTTGTCGTTGCAGCACCGCATTGGTATATTGATATTGTATGCGCAGCATTGATTTCATAAAAAACCGTCAGACAACCTGGCTTTCGCTCGAAAAAAACACCCGGCAGCTTCAGAACCGCATTTCCCGGGCGGTAAACGAGTCGACGCTGATCTCGTTCATGAACAATTATCGGAAAACCATCGCCGATCTTTCACTTGCACAGTCGCTCTTTCCCGGAAGTCAGCTCGTTCATGAGCTGAATGTACTGGTGATAAAAGCGATGTCTCTGATCAACTCGAATCAACGCAGTGATCTGCAACGGATCAGCGGTTTTTTCCGGGAGCGGCTTCCGCAGCTGGTGCTCGGCATGCGAACCCTTTTCCTTGTTTCGTGTACGATTTTCACGCTTGCCGCCTTTGCCGGGTACGGCCTGACGATGCTCAATTCGTTTACCGCCAACGCGATCGTCGGGGATGAATACATCTATAAAACACTGGTCAATATCGATTCCGGCAAACCGTTTGCCGTGTATGAATCCCGCTTCAAGTATGCCATGAGCAGCTTCATCATGGCAAATAATATCAAGGTCGCTTTTTTGGCGTTCGCTTTCGGGGCGCTGTACGGTGTCGGTACCATGGTCATACTTTTTTCCAACGGACTGATGCTCGGCAGTATCGCGGCGGTGTTCGCCCGGAAGGGACTGCTTTTCGATTTTACGACTACCGTACTTATCCATGGTACACTCGAACTGTTTGCCGTTATGGTGGCCGGCGCTGCCGGGTTGCGACTGGGGCAGGCCCTCTTCCGGCCGGGCGAATTGAAACGTGGAGAGGCGATGTATCAATTCGGCAGGGAAGCCTTTCAGATCTGCTGTGTGATGATTCCGGTATTTGTCGTTGCCGGCATTCTGGAGGGATTCGTCACTCATCTCGGTCTTCCCCGATGGTCCCGTCTGATGGTGATTGCCGGAAGCATACTACTGCTTGTCCTGTATCTTTGGGTACCTGCCGTCTTATACCTCGTTCGACACCGGGATTCACCCGGGGAGGAACAACCGGAGGTGCGGATGAAGCTGTGACCGCTGATCATGGGATTAGCCTTTCCATCGCGCTTGAATATAGCTGTTGAGAACCGCTGCAGAGAGTTTTTCGGGCAGCACATCCACCACGTCTACACCCGCCCGCAGCAGGTCACCGAGAATTTTTTTCCGGTTGTCGATACTCTCGCGGGCAACCGCCGCGAGTACCGCATCGTTTATGGTGTCTGACGGGCGGTATCCCACATTCCGGAGATCGTGAAATCCCATCGCGCAGCAGATCACCCGGTGTTGACGGTTGAGCAGCCGGATGTGATGTGCCAGTTCGCCGCTGAGATACGGATCGATGAAGTCGGTATACAGTACGATAATACTTCGTGTTTTCACGTGTGTACGTATCCACTGAAAAGCATTGCGGTAATCGGGTTCGATGAATTTCGGCTGGAAAGCGTAGATCGTTCTGACGAGGGTGGTGAGCTGGATTTTTTTATTCGACGGCATCAGATAGGTCTCGACACGGTTCGAGAATCCCATGATGCCGATTGAATCCTTTTTGGAAAGCGCTTCACGGGCAAGAGAAATTGTCGATGCAACCGCCCAGTCGACTTTCGACAGCCCCCCGGTTTCGGCCATCATCAAACGTCCACCGTCGATCATCATGAAAATATTCTGTCCCAGTTCCGGTTCGTACTCCCTGACGATGAGTTTTCCACAGCGCGCGGATCTTCTCCAGTGAATGTTCTTTCTGTCGTCTCCCGGCCGGTAGTCCCGCATCTGAGCGAATTCCCGGCCCGGACCGTATGTTTTTACCAGGCGACTTTCAGTCTGGGCGAAATAGTAACGCGAGTGCAATCCCTCCTTTTCATCCGGAATTACCGGATAGACATGAACCGTATCATCAAGCGCCACCGCGTTCTGGCGCGCGACCAGGCCAAGCGGCGATTGCAGCCGCATTCCCGCATTGTTGAAGGTATGACGGCCTCTCCGCAGGGGAGTCACCGAGTAGGTCAAGGTGAAGGTACCTTCACCGCGTGCAAGTCGCTCCCTGAAGCGTTTTTTTTCAAATGCGAAGAATGCCGGCGGCCGATCGACGAACTGAATCTCCAGCGGTATCGGAATGGAATAAGTTAATCTTACCCGAATTTCGGCTGCGGTGGAAAGAAAGAACTGTCGGGAATAGAGACGGGTGACGGAAAATACCCCGGGCTCGGGGATCATGAAATAATCGATCGCGATGCAGAGTACCGCCAGAAGGTTGAGTGCAACACAAAGCGCCGTCGCTCCGGGAATCCAGTGACGGAACAGTAGGACAATGCCCGCGATAACGGGCAAAAGCAACCCGCGACCGGTAATGACGAATTTCATTCAGGAACCTTTACCGTGTCAAACAGTGCGCGAAGAATCGACTCGACAGGGGTCTGCTGGATTTCCGCTTCGGGTTTTATCACCCAGCGGTGCGGGAGAACGTGCGGTACCAGCTCCCGGACATGGTCGGGGGTAACGAAGGTGCTTCCCTCGAGCGCCGCGTAGGCCCTTGACAGGCGCAGGAGCATCTGCCCGGAACGGGGTGAATTTCCCAGGAGAAGTTCGTCAAGAGAACGTGATGCACCGATAAGGTCACGTATGTAAAGTAGTATTTTGTTGTCCACGACCACCGTTCCCACAAAATCACGGGCATTGCGGATCTGAAGAGGCAGAGATGTAGGGGGCTGTACCCGTTCGAGCAGTTCGTTGATCCCGGTAACCTCCAGGGCGGATTCCAGAACGGCGAGTTCCTCTTCGGCGTCGGGATAATCGAAGAGTATCCGCACCATGAAACGGTCGAGCTGTGCTTCGGGGAGCGTATAGGTTCCCTCGAATTCCAGCGGATTCTGCGTTGCGAATACCATGAAATTTTCACTCATATCGTAGCGGCAATTATCGATGGTGACCTGTTTTTCCTCCATCGATTCGAGCAGTGCCGCCTGGGTTTTCGCCGGCGCCCGGTTGATTTCGTCGGCGAGAATGAAATCTGAAAATATCGGTCCCGGAACGAATTCAAAAGCACCCTTTCCCTGATTGTACATACTCGAACCGAGAATGTCCGACGGCATCAGATCGGGAGTGAACTGGATACGGGAAAACCGCAGGCCCATGGCCCGTGCAAAAACCCGTGCGAGCAGTGTTTTCGCAATTCCGGGAACCCCTTCGATCAGTATGTTGCCTTTGACGAGAAAGGTGGCGAAAATAATTTTTTTCGATTCCTCCTTACCGATGACCACTTTACCCGTTTCATTGCTGAGGTTCACGTAGAGTTCCTGTGCTGGGTTCACAATCGCATTTCCTTTCTCATGAACATGAGTATGTTGAACAGCCGGACAGTTTCTGGTTTGTCGGTAACAGCGGCGGTTGTTTCTATCGTTGAAAATACTTTCGCGAGTTCCTCGGGTGAGTGTACCGACGGTGGAAGCCGGTGCTTGTTCACATAATGCAAGGTGAAGTGCCCGGAAGGATGCGATGATTTTCTGGTCAGTTCGGAATGAATGATTGCACATTCACGTTTGAGAAGTTTCGTCCATGCACCGAAACGGATCAGCAGTCCCGTCAGGGCGATCAGGCCGGGAAGCGCGTCCATATGCAGGAATCGTCGTTCTGGAACGGGGGGGATGATGCGGATGCCGGTGAGAAAAAGGTACAGGAGGATGAAAGCCGAAAGGTAGATAATCCCGAAATTGAATTCGTAGTAGGTGAGCAGCTGCCAGAAACTCCGGGTGGCTCTGTATCCGTTGTGGAATTCATCGAACAGGATCGGCTGCACCGAATAGATACCGTCACCGGTAAACAGCCGGGTGGCGAAACGGTACCATACGCTATCCCGCAACGCTGAATTACTGAACGGATTGGTGGGAGTGAACGCAAGCCATTCGCCCCGACCTACCGCCTTTTTAATCGCCACCGGTTTATTCCCATGTGTCATAAACGGAAGAACGTCCGGACCAAAGGTGGTAAAATGCCTGAGGGTCAGGGTGTCCCCGGTGGTATAGGCCTTGCCGAAGAGCTGGGCAAGATGCACCGGTGACTGGGGAGGAAGCGTATCGTCATAAGGAAAAACCGTATCGATCGGCAGAAGAAGATATGAGGGAGCGCTGTGTTCAAGCGAGGTTTTCACCGAAGTGGTGAAATCGGGGATCCAGCCGCTGCGTTTGGGGCCGAGCACGCCGGCGGTAATCAACCGGTTTCCCTGTGCGACCCATTTGAGTAGCATGTCCCATTCCCATGGATTCGGATTGAACAGCGGGGAGAGAATAACGAGTGTTTTCCGGTGGTCACCGGTACTGTCGATTTCACGGTACAGCGGGAGTTTGATCCGGCGCACCGGAACTCCCCGATCCTCAAGGTCGCGAAAAAGACCATAGGTCCCGAGCGGGCCTTTGTCATAGCTGGAACAGGTGATGAAATCGGTTTTTTCGTTGTTGTGCTGCAGGAGAAGGTACAGATTCATCAGGAGTCCGGCGATGACGAAAAGCATGAACCACCGGTGGTCATTTACAATAGTCAAAATCGCTTTTAGCCGCGTGTTCATATCGTCCGGTTTTTACCTTTGAGCTGTTCGGCAAGTGTCAGCAGTTCACGGAGGTGCTGCTGTTCCACCGGGTAATGGCCGTAGGTTACCCGTTCATAGGTGGAAATGATAGGTTCGGCGATAGGGATGTCGCCGTTGAACCGTTTCCTGAGAATCGATAAAAACTGGCGGTTGGTCCACCACTCGTAGCGTTGCACTTTATTACGGGAGAGAAACCATGTGATGAGATAGCGGTATAAACATTCCATTGCATCTGTGGGTTGCAGGTTCTCAACATGGTCGCGTGCTTTGCGCAACCAGGTTGTCTCATCGGTGAAAACCGTTGCCGGCGTTCCGTCATTATTCCTTCCGGCGGACAAATCTCCTGCAGGTAAGATACGGGCGGTAAATTTTCCCAGCATGAATACGATCGCCGTGAATCCCGCGACGGCAATGGTGAACAACACTATTTTCCAGAAAAAAGGGAGCTTCTGAAACGGGAAGAGAATCAGGCGAAAGAATGGCGTGAGGATGTACTTTTCGATGAATCGGAGAAACCTTTCAAGCTGCCTGAGAAGAAACGGCATCTCATTGATCTCGGTTTCTTCCTCAAGGTATTTCAGGAAGGTCGCATGAGAAAACCGGTATTTTTTCGGGTTTGTTTTTCGGGGTGAACCCAGACGCCGATAGGTCGACATCGCGACACGGAAATTGTATTCCGGAAGCGTGTCGGGGGACACGACGCTGTCGTCGATTACCGATCGGTAATTGACATAGTCAACGGCGAATTTACGCGCGGGATTGAAACAGGTGGAATCATTCCTGAAATGGAGAATCGATCCCGGGAGTGAGCAGAAATCCTTGTCCGACCGGAAATGCCGTCTACTGGTTTTTTCCGCCTGTTCGAGTGACAGCAGCGGAGGCGGGGTGACGAGCGAATCCAGCAATCCGGCGAATGAACAGCGCAGCAGAAGGAACAGAACCACTGCGCCTTTCACGTTACACATCCTTTTCGGATGTTTCCCCAAGATGGTCAAGTTGTTGTGAGATGTCAATATTTTCTTTTTCCGATTTCAGGCTGTTGTAGTGAACGACGTTTATCGTGACGAACAGTGGGTAAACCAGTGCGATGATAACCATATAGACAATCATGCCTATGACGGCGGCAGGAGTCATAACCCCTCCCGGAGCGGCGCCGCTCGCGGTATTCATCGATGATTTCATGATCGGTACAAAGAAGAAGTACATGCCGATTCCCGCAGGGACGCTCAGGATCAGCAGGGTGACGATATTGATGACAAATGTTTTCCACCATTTTCCTTTGGTGAGCGAGAAGGTCCGCCCAATTCCGTTGAAGAAATATTTTTTTTCAACAATAACGATCACCATTCCCACCATACAGATATTTAAAATGTAGAAAAACGGCACAACAAGCGCGACCATGCCCAGAATCAGCATGATATACCATATAATTCCTGTAATAATCAGAAACAGGTCGGACCAGGTCGCCAGTCGGATTATCGCTCCGAATTCCAAAGTTTCTTCCATGCTGACTTTATATATATAGCGGATAATGACGATCCACGACCACATGCCAAGCAGCATCGAAAGGAAATACAATGGAGTGAAAAAAGCGAATGGGTGCTGAGGATCCGGAACCAGGATGTATTTCATATTGAACACACCGAGCGCGAAGGGGAGTACGAGCAGGAGAAATACCGTTTTAAATGTTTTTTTATAGAGACGGATTCCACGGTCAAGCGTCTGGCCGATCGTCAGTTTTCCTACGAAGGGATTATCCACTGAGCGCTCCTTTTTGAAAGAGTGGAGGGTGAAAAGGTGAAATACGGGGGTATCGGTACGACGGATAAGCTACCCGTATATAAAATGTTTCATGCCGTAATGAAGGTGAATACACGGAGTAAATTATACGTTCGTGACCGGAATAATGCACCGGATAAGAGTCGCAGGGCCGAGAAACGCAGTATCGCTTATACTGCCGGTGCAGGATTTCGGTATGAGCCGTTGCAGTAAACGGCGATTTCGGGCGCCCGAAAAGACCGATGACTCAATAAGGCTTACCGGTAAAGGTTTATGTACCGGGTTTCCGCAGCTCCATCGCCTTCAATATTCACCAGCAGCACCCCTGATGAGAGGTCGGAGAGATTCATGGAATAATGGTACGGCGCATTTCCGGAAAAGGATCCAAGTTGACGGCCATTGATTGAAAAGACTTTTATCGTTGACCTTCCTTCAACCGGTACATCTATCAGGAGTGACCCATTACTGCATGCGAGGGCCGTCTGCAGGCGGCGACTGCCGGAGAGCGACTCCGCGGTTCCGATACCGACGGCGGGTAATGGTACCGGTGTGGTTGAGGAGTCGAGAGTTCCGATCATGGCCCCCTGCAGATCGAATACCGCGAGACGAACGGTACCGCTTTCGGCTCCGGGGGCGGTGGCATACGAGCTGTTGACCCGTAGAGAATCGGTCGGGGTGACGGTGAAACTGTCGACAACGCCGACTACCGATCCGGAGGCACTGCATAACTGCACCTTGACGGTACCGGGCTGAAAGAGCCCGAAGGTGCCGCTGATCGCGACCGTACCGTTGCTCTCCCCGACGGCCAGTTTTTTCGTGATGAGGCCGGTGGTGCGAACGTCAAGCACCGGCCCGAACGAACGGGCGGCGTACCAGTTTTCAATCAGTTTCGTTGAATCGCCGGCCGCAAGGGTCACGAGCGGACCGAGTACTTCGACTTCCATCATATCGTAATCTTTATAGATGTACGCCTGGACCGATGCCCCGCTGTCGGGATAGTTTTTACCGTTTTCATAGGTGAACGTCTTGACGTAGGCATACCCGCTCTGCCGGTTGTTGAAACAGATCCAGCCCGCCCTGCAGTCCGCACCGATCTTACCGACTTTTTTAAGAAACTGGACTCCCATGATGTTGCCTTCGGCAGCATCGGGTTTCCACTGTGTCGCGGCTTCCGCCGCCGCCGCGGCGTCGGGGCTTTCACCCATATACTGGACGAACCCTTTCCCTCCACCGAGCGTACTGGAAGCGTTGCGCTGAAAGTACACCCAGCAGTTCGAGTTCGGAGCATTGGTCTGTGTGATGTCCCAGATGCCGTGCGTCATGCTCTGGGTTCCTTTGTTGCGCATGGTCATTTCGACTTTTACCCTGGTCGAGGCTTTATACAGGGTAATTGATCGCGCGAATTGCAGGCCGGTATGTTTCTGATATTTGCTGTCGGTACTGTTTTCAACCTGACTTTCAAGGTAGAGTACGGTTGAATCGGTACCGGTTGTCCGCTCGGTACACGTGTAGGGATTGAAGTCAAGATTCGGGGGAGAGGGCCAGCCGAAGTCCGCCTGAGGAGAGGGCAGCATTCTGAATCCGCCGACCAAGTCATTTCCCGAGGTTGGAGTTTGCTGATCATTCTCGATATAGATCGACGCATCGGTACCGAGATTATACTGCATCACCCGCCCGCCGAGTTTGGGAACCACGGCAACGGTGGCGATATCGTTTTTCATCGTGTAAACCATGTTCCAGTTTGAGGTCCAGCCGTTGTAGCCGGTTGCTTTCTCGAGCGTGACATCGTAGGTTTGCGCTGAAAGAATTCGGGTTAACAGTATGCAATATCCGAAAGTTCTTATTATTGAAGACATGGTACCCCCCCCCTTAATGCTTAAAGAATCGACATGACAACAAGATCTCCCGCCTGTTGAAACAGGTTTTCTGAGCAGGTGATAAAAACATACTAAATAGCGGGCTGCCGCAGGGCATTTTTGAAACAACCGGGTCCACTTACCGTCCGATGAGGAACCTGATCCGGCAGTTGCGGTGGTTCGCCGACAGATCCGCAAGATAGACACCGGCGGAAAGTGCGGAGGTGCTGACGAAACCGGGATGCTCCATAATCCGCGTAAAAACCAATCTGCCGTCGGCACGAAATACCCGCAGAATTGCATGGCCCTTCAACGGAATATCCCCCGGGATGATGAGCATATTCCGTCTCGCAACGTACAGTACCGGAACTCGTCGCTCCACCGGTACCGCGGGCGGTGGTGCCGGCGAACGATTCGCCACGGTGAAATCCTCCCGCAGGAAGAGGTCGTCCGCAGTAAGGCTGTCATGATCGGTGGTCGCTGTTCCGAGAGCATAAAAAAATACGGTTCTGCCGAAATCGATGGAAGTCGGCATGGCTGCGGTCTGAATTTCCATATCGAACCGGTAGGATGAGGTGAAGGGTTGCGGATCGCTGATATGAAAACGAGAATTAACGGTAAATCCATTATGTCCGTCTGAATACGGCTGTGCGTGGTAGGCGTGACTGAAGGAATCAGTCGTTGACCACGCGTAACCGAAATAGTCTTCGGTACCGGTACCCAGAATGTTTTGTTCCGGTTTATCGTCGATGGTGATTTTATCGTCACCCTCACCCCACCATGCATTTTGCAGATTCCAGATCTGCAGTTGTGTTCCTACATGAACCCCTTTACCGGTGATATGGTTCATCGGGTGGGTACGGAGCGGAGAAGCCATATAAATGTTCCAGTAGAGATGTTTATCGATGATTATTGCCGGATCCTGTCGCCAGCGTGCATGAAAGTACATCGTGTTGCTGGTCCATTCGGCCGAACTGCCGGTTATTCCAATCGAGCAGGAACCCGTTTTTTGGCCGAGATTGACAAGGCGAACGGTCGCGTGAGTCCGGTATGGCATATACCATCGTGAAGTCATTATTCCGTTGCGGGTGATACTCACGGGAAGGGTCCAGTATGGCCGATACCGATTGACTGATCCGAAGAAATCACCAAGCGGCAGACGAATCTGAGGGGAGGAGACACCATCGAACGTGATCTCGAGAATACAGGAACGTAAGAATCCGGGGGTGAAACCGTCAGGTGACGAGAAGGTCAACCTCGAGATCGCACCGGGACCGTCGAGCCGTGCAGCGGTAACGGTCGCACCCGGTTCGATGGAGCAGGAGAAAACGGAGTCACTGTTTTCCTGCCTTTGGGCTTCCGTCGAGTCGGAAAGCAGTGTGGCGACGGAATCGATCAATTCAGCGTAGTCATCGAGCATTAAAGTATCGAAGGTCGGCAGGTCGGTGTTTTCCGGATAGGTACGGTAATCAATATGATAATAAATATCCGGAGCCGATCCGCGATAAAAAACGCTGCAATGTTTCTGATAGGGAATAGGAAAATAGCAGTTTTCACCCCGTGCCGCGATATGGGAGAACGGTGGGGGAATCTCTCCGGAGCCGTCGAGGAGTGTTTTCATCGGCACTGTCCAGGAGGGAGTGGCGCTGCTGTCGAGAAAAAAAACCAGCATGCCATTTGAATTGGCACTCCAGATATGAGTAATGACTCCCGGCCCTTCTGCGTCCATCATAAGCAGCCCTTCCGGAAGTGAATCGAGGTAAAAACCATGATCGTAATTGCCGAATCCGGCAGGTACAGAATCCAGCGGTGACGATGCTTCACAGCTACTGAAACGACCGGCAATGAACGGCGGGTCCGGGTACTCTGAAAGCGTTTTCAGATCGACCATTTCGCGAAGCAGCCGCTCGAATGGTACCTTCTGAGTGTTCTCGGCAAGAGATGGAAAGGTGACCGCCAAAAACACGATTATTTTATACACGTAGTTCACACCCTTCGACTTTCATTTTTCAGATGAATCCTGACGCCGGTTTTTACCTGCTATGATCTCGGAACTGATAAAAACCCTGATTTATCGGTTTGAGGGATTGTATCAATATATACTTTTGATGTTTGTTTCGGGATAAAAGTGAAACGAAGTATAAAAAAACAGCTGCTTTTTCAGGAACTGCCATGACTTCACCGGCATGAATGGGTCACGATGGTTCCTATTTTTTTATAACCGCTCAAAAAAAAACAGCCTTCACAGATCTTTTACCGCCTTTTATTAAAATCGAACTTCCGGGAACGATCTTTGCTTTTAATTTTTCCGAGGTTACATAACGATTGTGTGTATTCGGATAAATACACACGATTCACATCATCAATACTGCAAGGAGAAGGGAAAACAATGAGACAGTGTGCCGGGCAGACAAGCCCCGCTTCCGCAGAGCAGGAATGTGCATCGTCTTTACATTACAGACTACCTTCGAAGTCGCTGACGGCATGGTCGGCTGGTGGCTCCCGGAAAAGTGTTCAAACAACGGCACCGGTTTCAGTCGCTCCGGATAGAATCTGCAGGCTGTCGGGCGGAACTCTTCAGTTCCGGAAAAAGTTTTACCCGGATGTTACCAAGGCGCAGTGGGACAACTGGCGCTGGCAGGTTACCCATCGTGTCGATACGGTTGACCAGCTCGAAAAGATGCTGTCGCTGTCGCCTGAAGAGCGCAAGGCGCTTTACCGTAAAGGGACGATCCTCCCGTTTGCGATTACCCCCTATTATGCATCGCTGCTCGATTCCGGAGAACCGCGGCATCCGCTGCGGCGCACCGTGATACCGGTGGACGATGAATTCACCCTGTCAACCGGCGAATCGGATGACCCGTTATGCGAGGACAGCATGAGTCCCGTGCCGGGGATAATACACCGGTATCCCGACCGGGTGCTTTTTCTGGTGACCACATGGTGTTCCACCTACTGCCGGTATTGTACCCGGTCGCGTATGGTGGGTAATCATGCGATACAGTTGCATTCGTACCGCAAACGTATGCTGCGCGCGTTGTCGTATATCGCTTCGAATCCCTCGATACGCGATGTCCTTCTGTCAGGCGGTGACCCGCTGACCCTTGATGATATGCGTATTGAATGGATACTCGGAGAACTGCGCAAAATACCGCACGTTGAAATTATCCGCATCGGTACCAAAGCACCGGTGGTGTTGCCGCAACGGATTACCGGAAAACTCATCAGTATGCTCAAACGGTACCATCCGCTCTGGATGAGTATCCATTTTACCCATCCGTATGAAATAACTCCCGAGGTTCGACGGGCATGCACCATGCTCGCCGATGCCGGAATACCGCTCGGCAGTCAGACGGTACTGCTCTCCGGAATCAATGATGATACCGCTACACTGCGGGCTCTCTACCACTCACTGATGAAGATCCGTGTGAAACCCTATTACCTGTACCAATGTGATCCCATTACCGGATCGGCGCATTTCAGAACACCGGTGGCGAAGGGTATCGAGATTATTTCGGACCTGCAGGGAAACACCAGCGGGTATGCTGTTCCCCGGTACGTGATCGATGCTCCCGGAGGAGGCGGTAAGATTCCTATTGAGCCGAACCGTCAGTACGGGCGCAAGAAATCAGAACTCATCCTTGTAAATTATGAGGGAAAGTTATTCGTTTATCCGGATACCGCCCCGGGATCAGGGGTATCCCGATTGGAAACCGGGAAATAGTATCTGTTCAGATTTGCGCAGGTTCAGTAGAAAACGCTCACTGAGATGGTCCCTGAGTCGAAGTGTTCTCGAAATGAAACAAGTTTGAATGCACTCTGGTCACTTCGAGAGCCTCAGAGGCCGGGAATTGATCATGCTGAACAGGAATTGATGTATCACCTTCACGAAGGAATGATTCTGAAATGAAAATAGGACTGACCTATGATCTGCGGTCTGACTACCTCGCCTCAGGATTCTCTGAAGAAGAAACAGCGGAGTTCGACAGCGAGGAGACCGTTTCGGCGATTGAAAATGCATTGCAGGAGAACGGTTTTTCAACAGAACGTATCGGCAATGTTTTTGCTCTGGTGACCTCGCTGGCTTCCGGGAACCGGTGGGACATGGTATTCAATATCACCGAGGGAATGTTCGGGGCCTCACGGGAGGCGCAGGTACCGTCGCTTCTCGAGGCTTACCGGATACCGGTCACATTTTCGGACTCACTGATCATCAGCCTGACCCATAGTAAACCGGTCGCCAAGGAACTGGTGCGGCAAATGGGAATTCCGACGCCTGATTTCGCCGTTATCACCACCGAAGAAGACTGTATTTCCAACGACCTGCCGCCGTTTCCACTTTTCGTCAAGCCGGTTGCCGAAGGTACCAGCAAGGGTATCGACGAACGATCCCGTGTTGAAACCGCTGAGGATCTCTCTGCGGTCGCATGCGAGTTGATCGGAAGGTATCATCAACCGGTACTGGTGGAAACCTTTCTGCCCGGTCGTGAAGTAACCGTCGGGATTACCGGTACCGGGAGCAGCGCCCGGGTGGCGGGAGTACTCGAAGTCTGTTATAGAGAACATACGGATCACGGTATCTACTCCTACCGGGCGAAGGAATTCTGTGAACAGCTGATCGATTATCGTCTGGCAACAGACCGCTTCGCCGACGATGCCGCCGAAATGGCGCTGCACATCTGGAGAAAGCTCGGGTGCCGTGACGCCGGGCGTATTGATTTCAGGGCAGATACCAACGGCATGCCCTGTTTTCTGGAACTCAATCCGCTTGCCGGGCTTCATCCGACCCACTCCGACCTTCCTATAATGTGGCAGTTGCGGGGATTGCGCTATACGGATCTGATCGGCGAAATCATTTCTTCGGCACTCCGGAGACACCGTCAACGGAGTGAATCATCCCGCATCGATGCTTTCGTTGTACCGCGTGGCCACATGGAATAACGGGAAGGTACACCGGCGTGAACCGCGAAAAAAAAATCATCATACTCCACGAAGCGATTTCACCCGCCGCAACCGCTGATGAGCAGGATACGCTCGTTCAGATGGAAACGATCAGAGAAACGTTGCGGATGCTGGGATACGTTCCGGTACCGCATCCCGTAACCCTTGATCTTTCCGGGTTGCAGACGGAACTTGCAACGTGTGATCCGTTTCTGGTTTTCAATATCGTTGAATCGCTGGAGAGTAAAGGACGGTATATTCATTTTGTGCCGGGACTTCTCGAAGAATCCGGAATACCCTTCACCGGTTCGGGTGAGTCCGCACTTTTCCTCACAACCAGCAAGTTGTTGTCTAAACAGGTGATGCTGCAGAACGGCATCGCGACTCCGGAATGGCAGACACTCGCTTCCATCGACGAGGACGGTCTGTCGGTACCTCTGCCGTGTATCATCAAACCGGTCCGGGAGGATGCATCGAAGGATATCTCTGATAATTCCGTTTTGTATACTCAGGAACAGTATACCGCTGCATACAGCCGATTCCACCGGCTCAACCGGGAAGACTGCTTCGTGGAACGGTATGTTGAGGGCAGGGAAATAAACATTGCGCTGCTCGCCAATCGGGGATTCCCGGAAGTCCTTCCGCCGGCGGAAATCACCTTCGAACAGTTTCCTCCCCACAAACCACGCATTGTCAATTACAATGCCAAGTGGTGTCCGGATACCTTTGAATATCAACATACCCCCCGGACATTCGATTTTGCCCGGGGAGACAGGACCCTGTTGAACAAACTGAAAAATATCGCCTGCAGATGCTGGGAATGTTTCGGTTTGCGGGGATATGCCCGTGTTGATTTCCGCGTCGATGTGAACAATAAACCGTGGGTCATTGATATCAACGCCAATCCCTGTCTCTCACCCGACAGCGGTTTTGTCGCCTCAGCCTGTACTGCAGGGTACACCTACGAAGGGGTGGTAACGAGGATTCTCGATGAAGCGTATTTCCACCCTCCCCGCTCCCGCCGTCGACAAACAGTTTGAGGCAGGGGTTGAAATTCAGTTTCAATTCGAACGCCCCCGGTAAATCCCAATTCCAGACAGCTAGGGTTTCAGAAACTGTTCCCGTTTCAGGTTGTATTTGGCCATCAGTTTATGCAGCTGTCGCGGGGTGACACCCGCCTCCTGAGCGGTACTGTTTATCCGACCCCGGTGAGCAGTGAGTTTTTCACAGAGGTATTTTTCCTCGATTCCCAGGATCGCCTTCTGACGGGTTTCCGCAAGCGTGCCGCTGGTTGCGACAACTACAACCGGATCTTCGCCCTTGTACGGGACTATCTCAACGGGAAAGTGCTGGCTGGTAAGGTAGGTGGAGGTTTCAAGAACGTACGCCCGTTCGATGACATTCTCAAGTTCCCGTATGTTGCCGGGCCAGTCATACTGGAGAAAACCGCGCAGTACCGAGTTTCT
This sequence comes from Chitinispirillaceae bacterium, assembly GCA_016930275.1. Lineage (GTDB taxonomy): Bacteria > Fibrobacterota > Chitinivibrionia > Chitinivibrionales > Chitinispirillaceae > JAFGNB01. The sequence goes on along the minus strand of JAFGHA010000234.1, from coordinate 7,180 downwards.
GAGGCCGACAATTCCCTTTCCGTACCGTCGGTTGAGTTGTTTGAGAAACGTGGCTGCAATATGGGAAATGTCCTCTTTTCGCTGTTTGAGGGGAAGCAGTTCGATCGGAAAGACGTTAAGACGGTAGTAGAGATCGCTTCGGAAGAGATCCTGTTCACAGAGTTTTTTCAGATCCCGGTTGGCTGCGGCAATAATCCGTACATCGACCGGGATATCTTTTTCGCACCCGACCCGTTGAATTATTCGCTCCTGAAGCACCTTGAGCAATTTGACCTGTGTTGCGGGCGACATGGTGCCGACTTCGTCAAGAAACACCGTACCGCCGCTGGCAAGTTCGAATTTACCCATTTTACGGCTGGTCGCTCCGGTAAACGCCCCCTTTTCATGGCCGAAAAGGTCACTTTCAATGAGAGTTTCCGGAATCGCGCCACAGTGTACGCTGATGAACGGCCGCTCTTTTCTGGCGCTGTGCTGATGAATAATATTAGCCAGAACGCCTTTCCCGGTACCGGTTTCACCGGTAATCAGAACAGTGCTTTCCGTTGGAGCGACCGATTTCGCGGCATTGATGACTTTTTTCATCGCTTCACAATCGGTCTTGACCAGATGTTCCATATCCTTGTGCCAGAACTCGTCCTGCATGGTGTCGATTTTAAGTTGAAGCCGGTTGAATTCACGGGTGCTCTCGACAATGTATCCGATTTCTTCACTGTGCACAGGATAGGTCAGATAACCGCAGGCACCAGCGCGTACCGTTTGTACTGCCTGTCGAACCTGTTCAGGAGAACAAAGTACCACGATATCCGGATCGGAACTGATTTCCCAGAATTCGTCGAGGCAATCTGCAAGTGAAAATGGTACCGAATCATTGCATAGAAGAACGGCGAGGTCGATGAAGGCGAACTCGCTATGTTCACTGTGGAAAAACTGCAGACACTCCTTCCGGGTCACCACTTCCCGGAAAGATACCGTATCACCGAAATACTGTTTCAGTGATTGTGCAACCGATGGGTGATCGGAAGCGAGCAGGATAGGTTTAAGGTCCGTCATCAGATTTTTTGCGTTTTTTTATCTGTAAAACGGAAAATATATTCTGCATTTAAAAAATATTCATGATTTTTACGATGCGGTGGGATACGTGTTCCCGGTCGAGGATGGTCGAAACTTACGGAAAAAACCATCTGTCGAGGTGTGCTGCCGGAAGAGGGGGCGTTATATCGTCAAACGGAAGTCTCAGCAGCGGCCGTGTTTGTCGGAGGGGTAGTCGGAAGATCAGCTTTTGGAGTTGATTTCATCGCAAAACTGTACTCTGATATTCTTACTCACGGGATCCCGGTTGGTGATAATGAGATCTATCCGGTTTGCTTCGCGGACTTCAAAGTTGAAGTAACCGTCTTCGGGAATCACGATGGAGTTTTTACGGTATACTCCCTTTGTCGTATAAAGCGTGAAATTGCTGTCGTTGGCGTATTCCGTCAAATCCTTTGATTGTACGGTAATTTCCAGATTCCCCAGAGCCGCGTTATTCTCCCGGATTATGAACAGGCGTCCTTTTCGTTCAGTGTAATGGGTGCCGGGCAGGTACCCTTCACCCCAGAAATACGGAATCCGTTTTGTCGACAAACCTTTGCCGATCCTGACCGTCGGGTAGTTGTCAACAACGAACCGGTCGAGTTTTTCGTTATAAAAGGCTTTCCAGGGGAACCACCCGTTCGATGTCTCCTCCTGAATATAGTCGCTTGAATGTATCATATCCCGGTTCTTTTTCTGATCAAACGTATATCCGTCAAGAAGGTAGATGTGGTCACATCGCATCGCGATCACCGGGATGTTTTTTTTCAGATTCTCCACGACAATGGTCCGGCTGCCTCTGCGGTTTGCATCGATCGTTATCCCGTTCGGATAGCCGAAACGGTTTCGCATGACATGTTCGACGGCATAATAACCGTCACCTCTGCAGGCCGAAGTGTCCTTTGTCTTGAAATAGTTGTGGTCGAAGCCGAACGACCGTTCGACCGCATACAGTAACCGATGCAGTTCATCGAGTCCCGTCCATGAGGTATCGTTCGCGGCATGGCGGAAAGCCGGATTGTCGGTGGCACAGTCACTGGTGGTTCGGGGACCGGTGATGAGGGGATAATTCCAGGAACGGTCGATATGTTTGATGATGCCGTCGTAACTGGACGTCATGTAGATGCCGTCAAAACGTGAAAAGACCGGCCAATGGTAATACATCATGACATTGGCCAGAGCGACGGAGATACAGACACCGTCGATGGCTTCGTCGGGATGTATCGTATCTTTCAGGTATTCCCAGTATCCCCGGTATCTCAGTTGTTTGCAGCCGAGAAAGCCGTATGGCTCGTTATCTTCAGGCCATTGCGCAAGCACCCCGGCTGACAGCAGTATTACGGTAATGATTATCCTCATACATCGCTCCGTACGACAGCCTCTTCTATGGGTTGGTTAGCAACGCAAATCGTATTCCATTTCCTGATAGAGGAAATACTCCTGAAAAAAGCCGAACGGAAACCCGGAATCGGAATCCGGAGTACTGTTCCGATAGTTTTAGGAACCGGGAGTTCCTATGGGAGGACGTCCCGATTGGATGGGTTACGGATTTCGCGATGGTGGTTTACACGTTAATCCGAACGTCGGTCAGGAAGGTATCGGGAGGAAAATCTTGAGGCTCGATATAGTAATAAAAACGTCCGGAGAATACCTCCCCGGACATCTGTTTCGGTAACCTGTGATTTTTTGCGGATACTTATACGGCGTCTTTGAACGCTTTTCCGGCTTTGAACTTCACCGTTTTCGAACGCGGAATCTTGATGGTCGCTCCGGTTTGCGGATTGCGGCCGGTACGTGCTTTTCTGACGCCTACCGAGAACGTTCCGAACCCGATAAGGGCGACACCTTTTTTGGTGTTCTTCTTGATGTTGCCGAGCACCGAATTGACCGCTTTTTCCGCCAGCGCCTTGCTCACGTCAAGTTCTTTTGCCACTGCGGCAATCAGTTCGCCTTTGTTCATCAAAAACCCCTTTCATGAAACGGTTGGTGTGACTAATGCAGCATAATGCTACTGGGAATATCGGATTTTTGTGATGTTGATTGACAAGAACACTCGCATTCCGCGGGAGTTCCTGTCGATGTTACAAAAAGAAATGTCGGTAACGGCTGAACCGGGAAAGTTTTTGTTCGCGCGTATTGTCGTTGATAAATCATAGCGGCATGGTTACCTTGTGCCTGTGTACATGCTGGCCCGACGGTTGAACACGACCTGCCGTGGAATGAGTTCGAGGCGCTGTGGGTCGTCAATTCTCCGCTTCTGATAATATAAATCCGCCGGAACGTCAAATGCCATTATTCGCTCCGGAAAAAATCAGTTGCCACCGGCAGCCATCTTCCTGAAGAGCGCCGTTTCCCGGGGCCAGCGGCTTTCGTCGATTGTTTCGAGGATCATCGGAAAACCATCGAGCCGCGGATCGGAAAGGAAGAACCGGAACGGTTCCGTGCCTATTTCGCCCTCACCGATACTATGGTGGCGGTCGAGACGACTGCCGAGGTTTCCTTTGGAATCATTGAGGTGCAGACCGCGCAGGCAGGAGAGGCCGACAATGCGGTCGAACTCGTCAATCATAACCCGGTAGGTTTCCGGTGACCGGAAATCATATCCGGCGGCAAAGGTATGGCAGGTATCGATGCAACAGCCGATCCGCGACTTGTCTTCGACCCCGGCGATAATCATGGCCAGGTGTTCGAACCGGTAGCCGATGTTCGATCCTTGTCCCGCGGTGTTTTCGAGTACTACCGTCACTCCGGCGGTAGCGTCGAGCGCGCGGTTGATCGATGTCGCGATCAGTGCACAGCACGCTTCTTCACTGATGAGCCGAAGATGACTGCCGGGATGGATGTTAAGCATGGCGAGACCCAGCTGGTTGCATCGGGTAAGTTCGTCGATGAGTGCGGCAAGAGATTTTTCCCTTTTTTCAGGATCGGGATTGCCGACATTGATCAGGTAGGAATCGTGTGCAAGAATCATTTCGGGAGTATACCCGCACTCGTCGCAGTTTTTTTTAAATGCGTCAACGGTCGCGCCGTCGAGGGGCTTCACCGCCCATTGCCGCTGATTTTTTGTGAAGAGACCGAAACCGGTAGCTCCGACCGCACGGGCGTTGAGCGGTGCCTGCTGCACGCCGCCGGATGTGGAAACATGAGGGCCGATATAGTTCATGTGTGCTCCGAAAACTGATTCTTAACGGATTGCGTCGCGTCAGGGGGTTATATTGTACCCGATTCCGGTATTGTAGAGATTGCTGGCGGATCCGATCTGGTAATCAAACGTATCGGTGTACATGGGGTCGATGTCATTAGTGAACGGCATATTTTTCTCCACCGCCACCTGATCACCCGCCATCTCACCTGCCTTGTTGAGATAAAAACGGTTGCCGCTGGCGGCAAGGACACTTATCGAGCTGGACTCATTGTTGCAGTAAATACCGGTAGTGTCGTTATAGGATAGTATCGAGTAACTGATGTTGCAGAAATGTGTTTGATCACTGCTGATGTACCGGATTCCATAAAAGAGGTTATTGGTGACCGTCGCCTGCTGGATATTCACCTGTGAGTTGCTGATATCAATGCCTATGCCTATACTCCGTGCTACGAGAATATTTTTTAAAGTTACATTCGTGCAACTTTCAATACGTATGCCTCCATGGCCAAGAGTGTCGACGGGTACCGTATTGGCGCCATTGTCGATGAAACGACAGTTGGAAAAGACAATGTTCGAGGATGATGACATCTCAACACCTCGTATAAGATTGTTGCAGAAAGTGCAGTTGATAAAGTGGATGTTGCTGCTGTGGTTTATTATGCGTGTACCATTATCGTTCCACAAATGACTGAAGGTAAGGTTCTCAAATCTGAGTGAATTTGACCCGTTAATTTCCACTCTTGCCGAGGAATCAAAAACCGTCGTTCCATTGGGCATGCCTATGATGGTTATGAATTCTCCCTCAATTCCCTTATCCTGAAGATAGATCTCTATGTGGAAGATGCCTTCGCCAAGGGCTATCGTATCTCCCGGTTGAATGCTGTCAATCAGAACCTTGATACTGTCCTGATTGGTTTCCCGGGGAATCTTGCATGTTTCAAGTGAATCGTTGTAGTGGTTCACCAGGGAATCATACCGGTGGACTTCGAAGTTGATACTGTCAATCAAACGGTTTGAATCGGCTACGGCAGCTGCATAGCTGTTTATGGCGTTTATTTTTGCGTACAGTTCCTCTTTTTTTATCGGATACTGAGCTCTGACAAGATTGCGGTAACTGGAGGTAAGGATCTGCTGGCTGGAACACAGGTTTGCCGTCTCGGCAAAAATATTCTCTATCTCGGTGCTGTCGGTGGAAAGCTGCAACAGGGTATTGCTGATGTTGGCTGTGGAGAGGGTTGCGTCCAGTTGTTGCAGTTGCAACCCGATGCTGTCCCGGGGGGTGGCTGTTTCACAGTTTCCTGCCAGCGAGTCACGAATGAAAATTTCTCTGCTCTCAGAGAATCTCTGCATAATGCTGTTTTTGAGACCGGTATTTTCTGCAAGTGTCGTGACATTCATCTGCTGAAGTGTAATGAATGAAATAGAGTCCTGTGCGATAATAGCATGGTAACCCGTCATTCTTTCACTTATGCTGTCGATTTTACCGCTGTAATGGTCCTGATACTCCTGAACCTGATCGGGGTGGCATCCGAAGATCGGATCCCAGGGATTATTCCGCTCTATACAGGTAAGCTGCAGAGAGAGAATGCCGCTGAATATGAGAAGATGGGTACTATGACGGAAATTGAATGGTGACATAGGTTCAAAATACTTCCGCTTCAACAGGTCTGGCAATTGAAGCAGGTTGTTTGATGTTTCAGTTTCGAACCATCCGGAGAATGCATCTCATGCGGTATCGTCAACTTTCGGTTCAAGCTGCCGGATGATTTCCGTCTATTGGTACAATACCCCAAAACGGAATCGTTTGCACTATTTTTCATTGAATCCAAAAGTAAAAATCCTCCGGAAATTATCTCATAAGGTGTAGATTCCCTGAAAAAGTCGGTTTCGGTTAAGATATATGGTACGGTTTTAAAATTTTTTGTATATTATTCTAAGGTTTCATTCGCTGCATAGGGCGAACTGCATCACAGGCACAAAGGGTACACGAAAACTCTCTCATGAAGCGTTCAGAAGGATGCCGGTTTTTTACCGGTACGATTATCATTGTCATTATCAGCATTTTTGCTGCATTTTCCCCGACACTGCAGGCGGCTCCCTGCAAGGCCGGGAAGAGGCCGCTTTTTTTTCATGCCGACTCCACGCTGACAATGATGCTGCCCCAAAGTTTTCCCGCACGGCTCTTCGCCCTTCTGGTCGACCCCCTGGATAAGATCGGTTACTGTGTTTCGGAATTTTACGACGGGATTGTCGCTGATACGACCATACAGGAAGAAATGGTGATGTGGTTTTCAATGGTTTCTCTGATCACCGAAAAGGTTACTACGATGCCGGTGGATTCCGGAAACTCCCTTCAGGCTGATTCGGCTGTTGAGGTTTCGGTTCTCGATACCACCGCCGAAATGGTGGTGACTCTGGTGCAGGTGGGTGCAATGAAGAGGAGACATGCCGGGTCGGGCTCCAGCCCGCTTTTAACGGTTTCCTATAATCACGAAGAACTTTCCACCTTTGAATCAGTACTCATCCGGAAAATAATCGAAAATATGCGTGATCAGTATATCTGCCATCTCCGTATCGAGTCGGAACCCGAAGGGGTGGTAATCAGGACAAAGAACGGTCTAGAAGGTATTACACCGCTTGAATGGATTATCCCGGTCGGGAAGGTCAGAATTACCGGTGAACTGGAGGGGTACGAACCGCTTCGTCGAACGATCGATCTCAATGAACCGGGAAGTCATACCTACCGGCTCACCATGGGGAGAAAACGTTTTTATCACTCCCGTTTCTTTGTTTCCAGCCTGGTTCTTGGTGCGTCATCGGCCGTTTGCTATGGAATCGAACGGTATTATTACGACCAGTACCTGAAGCTCGGTCGCGAAGAACGATACAATACTCCGGATCGCTTCGCAAAGGATTTCACGATCGCCAAAAATTTTGAACGTGCCGCGGGAGCGACTCTCGCTC
>JAFGHA010000233.1 GCA_016930275.1 Chitinispirillaceae bacterium | reverse complement strand
GGTCATTGAATGCTCCTCTCATTTGTGGAGTATCAATATACCGGGTGCGCTTTATTAGGAAAATACGGGTTTTACCGGATATTTACTTTCAAGACGTATGATTCAGTGTTCAGCTACAGGTGACGCGATCGCGCGTTTGGCTGCAGGCAGAGAAGATGGTGACAATGAATTCTTTAATTAAATTATAAAAACTTCATTTCGATTCTTAAGTAGAACACATTATTTCAAAGTATAAAATTAAATGGTTAAAAAATCAATTTTTGGAGCTGTTTTAAACCCATTAGTGATAATATTCTTCGCATTGGTTAGGCAGGATCGGAAAAAGAGGTGACAAAAAAGTCACCAATTATTCATAAAATCGGACCTATTTACTGCACGCCGGCAGAGATTAGGGTATATTTAGCGCATGGTCGGGTTCGGGGGATTTCATTGAAATCAATCTATACATATTATGATTATCGCCGCTTTATAAGCGATTTCTACCAGGAAAAGAAAGCGCTCAACCCGAATTACAGTTACCGTTATATCGCCGGAAAGGTTGGTATCGACCATGCTCTGATCGTTAAAATTATCCGTGGACAGCGACATATCAGCGGAAAAATGGTTGAAGTGTTCACCGCGTTTCTGGGATTGAGTAATCGGCAGCGGGAATATTTCAGATTGCTGGTTACATTCGGAAAGGCCAAAAACAACGACGATCGGAAGTACTACTTCGAGAAACTGCTTGCGTTCAGCGAGATATCCGAAAAACAGATCGATTCCACTCAGTATGAGTATTATCAGCGCTGGTACTACACCGCAATTCGTGAAATACTGAATATCCGCCCCTTCAAAGACAACTATCAGTGGCTTGCCGAAACGGTGCATCCCTCCATTTCAGTAGTCGAAGCGAAAAGAGCAGTCAGGCTCCTCGAACGACTCGGGATGATCACTCGGGACGACGAAGGATACTGCCGATTAACCGAGCAGTTTGTCACCACGGGAGAAAACTGGCAATCGATTGCGGTCCGCTCGTTTCAGAAGGAGGCGTGCAAACTCGCCTCGCAGGCGATCGATCTGGTTCCCAGGGATGAACGGGACGTTTCAACGGTTTCGGTATCGCTCAATGAAGATGGTGTCAACCGGGTAAAGGAAGCGCTTGCAGGATTACGGAGGGAGATAATCGAGATCGCAGCCTCCTGTCAATCGGTCGACCGGGCCTGTCAGGTGAATCTTCAGCTCTTTCCGGTGTCAAAGATCATAGGTGACAAACCGGAGGAACATTCATGACCCGGACGATACGGCGATTTCCGTTTTTTCTGCTGCTGTGTGCGGTCTGGTGGCTGGGATTGCGCTGTACACCAGGTGATGTAGCCGGTGGTTCCGGTTCTACGACAACCAACGGATTCACCGCAACCATTGTCAACAGCCAGGGCGATGTCGTTGCCGATGCGGTGATACATGTCCGTCCGGAAGAGTACTGTGCTTCCGGAAGCGGTCCCGCGGTAGCGGTGAACGGAACCGTGGCGGATACCTTTTCCGGAACCGATGGCGATGTTGCTCTGAGTAACCTTCAACCCGGCCGGTATACGATTGAAGCCTTCGATGTGCATTCAGGGCAGGGAGTGGTTGTTCGCAGTGTCATTGAAAATGGTCCTGCCCGTGATATCGGTTCACTGAAGGTTGAACCGGCAGGTGCGATCAGGGGGGCACTGGATGCTGAACTACTCAAATCGACGGGGCAATTCGGTGTTCAGATTTACGGAATGGAACGCTTCGCTCTCGTTGATTCCGCAACCGGAACCTATCAGTTTACCGATCTGCCGCCGGCCGAGTATACCCTGCGCCTGGTAAACAGCGATACTTCATTCAATCCGCGTGATATCGATACGGTTGCGGTGACCTCTGCAGATACTGTAGCAATCGATCCGTATACGGAGTGGAATCATTCCGCACGACTGTTGATACATCCCGCTGCTGCCGGCCTTTCCGCAGGTGATACCGTCTTCAATTTTCCTCTGCTGCTGCGTCTTGACGGGAGTAATTTCGACTTTTCGACGGAGCGGAAAAAAGGGAACGGCTTCAGAGTGACGAAAGAAGATGGTGGCACCGTGCCGTTCGAACAGGAGTGGTGGGATAGCGCCAACGGTATCGCGGCGCTCTGGCTGCATATCGATACGCTTTTCGGAAGTCGGGAGGTGCAGACGCTTCGTCTCTACTGGGGAAACAGTACCGCTTCCCAGGTTTCCTCATCGCTCGCCGTATTCGATACCGCTTTCGGCTTTGAAGGGGTCTGGCATCTCAATGAATCGGGAGGGACGGAACAGGAAGATGCAACAGTCAATAATCGCAGCGGTGTTCCCTACGCCATGGACGGTGCCAACGATATACCAGGTATTATCGGACGATCTCAGGAATTTGAGGAGGACTCCCAGCGAATACTGTTCGATTCGCTGCAGATCGTAAATTCCGGCAGGGATAATAATTTTACCGTCTCGCTCTGGGTGAAGGCCGCCGGGGTACCCGATTCGGCTCAGGGTATCTTTTCGCGTGACGATGGAGCATACGGATTGTATCTCGATACCGGTACGCAGTGGGTGCTTAACGGTGATGCTCCCGGATTCCCCAATGGTTTCTGTACCGCATCGGCAACGGTGGAACAGTGGGTTCATCTCTGTTGTGTCAGACGCGACGGCTTAAATGTGCTGTATGTAAATGGTATTGCGACCGACAGCAGTGAGGCCGGCAGTTCCGGACTGGTCGCTGCCTTCAGTGATATCGTGTTGTGCCTCGGCGGCTTTTCAAATAATTCCGGATGGTTTTACGGTGTCATCGACGAGTTCAGGATTTACCGGTACGCAGTACCGGAGAAACGGATTCGACTCTGTTATGAAACACAACGCGAAGATCAGTCCACGGTGGAGGTGAAGCAGTAATCTTCCGGAGGGAAAGTACTGGTTCTTGTTGTCAATCTGAGCATATACGGCAAAGGGGCGGTTCCGTTTGAAACGGAACCGCCCCTTGCATTGATGACGGGAAATTCTGTTATAATCAGATGATTACTCTCTTCCCGACGGGATTGCATACCCGAATACGAACGCTACGGCATTTCCATGTTTACTGGTTGTTACTGCCAGATTGAGCGGGATGCTGACACCTGAAAAATTGATGCTCTGACCGATTGCGGCCACGAGGCTCGGGCTGATCCATTCTTCCTTTGAGAAACGGGTACTGAGGTGTGGCCCCATACCGAATTCCAGTCCGAACGGCAGACGGATACCGAACACGGTCGAGACACTCGGGATCAGCAGGCTGTGTTCAACGCCACCGAGGAAAGGGACAACTTGGGTGATAAAGGCCGGGCCTCCGCCTTCCGGGCGTATAATCCATTCAAAATGCCAACCGAACTGACTTACCGTCGGGCCGATTTGTTTTCCGTTGATTATCGGCAGATCATCGCCAAGAAGGTAGCTCATACCGAGTCGGGGGCCATTGAGCTTACGCGACATAAGATTGACGTGATCATAGCTTTCTTCCGAAGTGGCGAACACTGATGATGTCAGTGCAAAAGCAATACAGAGTGCCGTAAGTTTTATAGTTGTTGTCTTATGGTTAGACATGATAACTCCTTTGTGAAAAGTGTATTGTTTGTTATTGATTTCGAGAAAAAAGAACCAGTGCAGCCAGCGTTCCGAAGATCATTACTGCGCCGATACTGATTTTACCGGCGAGTCCGGATGGCCGCTGGGGAGATGACGCTTTGGCCGGAACAGGCTTCTGGGCGTCACTGCGTTCCTTTGCTGCAACCGGTTGCAGAGTAATTGAATTGTTTTGTTGTCCCTCCTTCGGGTTGAATGTGGATACGATTGGTTCAGGTGTTTTGACTGTACCCGTATCTTTTTGTGTCATGGAAGATGAATCCATGGCTGCATGAGATTTACTTTTAGAATTCTCTGAAGTTATTCGAGAGAGCAGGCCCGATGCAATTTCAAGCAGTCCCTCTGCCGGTCCGCTGTAGATTTTCTGTGCGGATGCGTCGATACGTGCCGATTCAACGTCAATCATTTTAAGGGTGAAACTGTAACTGCGTCCGATCCGGCTGATCGATCCGGTACAGATTTTATCCACCGAAGACCGTGAACCGGTATTTACCAGTCTGACTTCTTCACCGGTAAGACCGCTTTGGGAGAGGTGGTCTTCGGTGATAAGGACGTCGAGATTGGATCGTGAGATGACACGGTATTTTTTATACTGTAGTAGTCTGCTTTCAATGCGGTCGGTAAGTGTTTCAGTGAATTCGTCCGGGAGTACTTCCGATTTGATCTTATAAACAGCAACACGCTGTTGAGGTGCATCCGCTTCAGAATGCTGGATGGCACTTACTGCAAATAAGACGGTCAAAAGACATTTCGTTTTCATGATCAATCCTTGTTGTCCGTGATTTGTTCCATGCTGGGTGGTTATTCAAGAAGTGTGCCAATGGCGAGAATAAATTTTAAATTATTTAATAACAATAGGTTATAGGTAACAATCGGGAATCAGCTATCAGGTAGGAACGCTTTAAGAAGTCGCAAAAATGCGACAGTTGTCGCGTTTTTGCGACTGTTTTTAGTAGTAATAATTTTCATTTGGCCTGAATGGAGATTGAGCGGTAATAACAGGGTATTCGGGATCAGTACCCGACAGGAAATCAGTCTGTAAACCACCTGAAAGGTAAGAAATAAGTGAACCTGCCCCCATTTATTTATTACAATTAAATTTCACCGTTGCGGTGAATAGAACTGTGGTTCCTGTTTCAGGAGGGTTTCAATGCGAAGGAAATCCGATATTTATCGGGTTAATGCTATTGTATTGTCTTTTTTATTGTCAGCTGTTTCCGGTACGTTTCATTTTGCCGTTGCCCAATCATCCTATCCCGCCATTTTAAAGGTGCCGGTGACCTTTTATGATTTTCACTCCGACTCAAGTAATCCCGAATTCGAGATTTCACCTCCCGGTTCCGCGGTTAAAACGGGCATGGTGGCAGGGACGCTTGATATGGATAAAAAACCTGCGTTGGGAACATCTCCCTTTTTCAACCGGCGTATTGACCGCTGGTTCCGTCCCTGGAGTGCCGGAGATTTCACTATTTATAATTACTATGGCGAAAATGAAGATTCCGGGGAATTTCATGCTTCACGATTTGACCGGTACAGTAATTTCGCGACAGGGCTGATAACACTCAGTCATGATACTTCGTTTAAAAACACTGTTATCCAGGATACCCTGGAATTCCGCTATGTCCAGGGAAGTGCCGGAATGTATGAGTATAATAATGATAATTTTTTCCCGCTCGATGGACGTGGTTTCGGGGCCGAAGGCCGTGAACATAATTATTCCTTCACGATGGAGCTTCACTGGACATTCACTATGGTACCGGGTCTTGCCTTCAACTTTACCGGTGACGATGACGTATGGGCTTTCGTCAACAACAAACAGGTGCTGGATATCGGTGGTATCCACCGTCCCGAATGGGGATCTTTCAGTGTCGATAACATTTCCGGGCTTGTTCCGAATCAGCAGTACAGTTTCGATCTTTTTTATGCGGAACGGCATGTCACCGGATCGAATATCAGAATATCGACCAATATTATCGCGCCACCGTCCGATCTTCGTGTTTATGATAACCCCAATCCGCCTTCCGGTAATAATCAGCCGGTGACGGAAATCAATAATGTTAAAACGGGTAAAGCGATAACCGTGTATGGCCATGTGTTTGATTCCGCCGGCGTATGGCGTCCGGAATTCGATTCTCTGATCACATGGCGCGTTGAATCAGGAGTGGTGCAACTGAGCTCCAACCGTGGATCATCCGTTACCCTGACAGCTGATGAACCGCTCGGAGGTTCGGAATTCGTAATCGTGGCGACATTCAAAGATCCCGCAAACAGTTCTCTGCCGGCGTCCGAGGCAAGGGTCACCGTACGGATGGCAAAGGGAAGTACTGATGACCCGCCGCAGGAGCCGGTGGAAGATCATCTGGATATCGTCCTTGATTCGCTTGCCGGGCGAGCGAAAGAGACTGGTTTTACGACGTTCTCGTTTCCTCTGGAGGAGCATACTCAGGAGCTCTACGTTGTGGTACGTGATCCGAAAGGTAATTTCATCCGGTTCGCGGAACTGGCATCATGGCAAAGTTCCAATACCCAGGTAGTGACTCTTTCTCCGATCAGCGGGCTGAAAACTGTTATTACAAAAGGACCGGACGGCCTTGGTCATCAGGCATTAATCATCGTCAATGAATCCGGATTGAAGCCGGATTCACTGACGGTTTTATGGCGCGGCAATGAGCGTCAGGCGGTGGTACCCAATCCGTTTGTTCCCGGTAAAGTTGACATCAAAACGGTTCTTCCCCAGAGTGTGTTGAACAACTTTACTCCGGTTATTGAGGCTGCGGGAACACCGTACATCACACTGGTGGGTATTCAGACCGCGGAGCAGCTCAGAGTATTCCAGCACGGCTCGACTGAATCACTTCCTCTTCAGGTGAATGATTCGTATGGCGAAGTGAAAGTGTATGATGCTGTCGGTAATCTCATCCGGAGTGATCTCAGGCTGGTTGCTGCACGGAATAAACTCACGTACGGCGTCGCCTGGAACGGAACGAACCGGAGTGGCAGGGTTGTCGGAACGGGCGCCTATCTTATGGTAATCACGGCGGTGAGCGAGCAGGGACGTTCGTATAGTATCAAGGAAAAAATCGGAGTAAAGAACAAGAGGTAAGAATAAATCATGCTGTAACCTCAGAATTCAGAATTCTGAATGCGGGAACAAAGCAAAGATTTCAAGATTTGATCACAATGCAGAATACGTTTGGTCCACTTGCAGGCATCCCGCACTGCGGCTAAAATTCAACCATATTAAAAACCGGCGGTGCATTTTTTTTTATTCTGAATTCTGGATACCCCGGTTAAATTTCGCGCGGCAGGTCCTTGTCGAGTGAAAGAACGTTTGATGTTCCACCCTCGACAAATGATTGTTCCGATATCCGTGTCAATACCGTATTCTCCGCGAACTCTCTCAGGGTTAGTGAACCCATATTGCACATGGTGGATTTAAGCTTTGAGGTCGTGACACCAAGCACTTCCTTCACCGAACCGACGATCGGAACGTAGGCGTCGATTCCTTCTTCAAATTTAAGCCCTGAGCCCTGATCTGCGGTCTGGTACCGCTGCCAGTTGCGGGCACGGTTCGAACCCTCACCCCAATACGGTTTGTACACCCTGCCCCCGATAGACACTTTCGGAGTAGGACTTTCAGCGGTCATGGCAAAATAACGACCCATCATGACGAAATCGGCACCCATCGCAAGAGCGATGATAATCTGGGTGTCGTTGGCAAGACCTCCATCGGAACAGACCGGAACATAAATACCGGTTTCGGAGAAATAACGGTCACGCTCGGCCACTACCGCCATCAGGGCGCTTGCCTGCCCCCGTCCGATGCCTTTCTGTTCTCGTGTGATACAGATGGATCCGCCACCGATACCGACCTTGACGAAATCAACATCGGCCTCCTCGACGAGGTATCTGAAGGCGTTGCCGTCGATGACATTGCCACCGCCGATCACCAGTGATTCACCATATTTTTTCCGGGCCCACTGCGCCGCATTCTTCTGGAATTCCGTATACCCGTCAGAAGAATCAAAACAGAGTACGTCGGTACCGGCATCCACGAGAGCTGGAATGCGGTCGGAATAGTCGTGCGTATTGATCCCGGCTCCTGTACTGAGACGTTTACGGGTATCGAGCAGTTCGTCGGGGTTGTTCATATGGTCAAAGTAATCTTTTTTGAAGACCAGCGCCCTGAGGTGGCCTTCTTCATCCAGGATCGGGAGACACTCTTTTTTGTGCTTCTGCAGAAGACTGTTGGCATCGTGCAGGGAGATTCCTAACGTTCCGAATACCACCTGGTCCTTTGAAGTCATGAAAGAACTGACCGGGGCATTGAGGTCGTCTTCGTATTCCCAGAAATCTTTATCAGTGAGAATACCGAGAAAAAGCCCCTCTTTCGTACCGTCGTGAGTAACCGGCATGGTCGAATGACCGGTTTTTTTTCGGAGTGCCACCGCTTCCGCAAGCGTGTTGTCGGGTCGGAGATTTGAATCGGAGGGAACAAAACCGGCTTTATGATATTTGACGCGGCTGACCATTGCAGCCTGATCCTTGATCGATTGTGAACAAAAAATGAATGCACAGCCACCCTGTCGTGCAAGTGCGATAGCCATTTCTGATCCGGATACCGACTGCATACTTGCGCTGACGAATGGAGTGTTAAGATAAAAACGGGATGGTTGATTCCGTGAAAATTTTGCCAGAGGCGTTTTGAGGCTCACATTGGAGGAGGTGTGTTTGCTGAGGGTGAGCTGAGGTATCAGAAGATATTCGGAAAAGGTGCGCGAAACTTCATCGATGATTTTGGCCATAAATACCTCGTTGAACAAATTCAGGTGGAGGAATACTGTAGATCGAATGCCGGTTTTGGTAGCACATTATACGACAAAATTGTAATGGTGATGAATATTCCGGATGCGACAAAGGATTATTTGGTATTAGAAAGTACGCTCGGGAATCGTATAATGCAAGTTTTATGTGTGTTTTATTGAATACGGTGCCTAAAAATCTGTTGGCGTAATCAATCTAAGAAGGATACACAGTAGTTTAAAACGGCCATTTTATCGGAGAAAAGTGGTAGCAATGCCTGATGTGTTTTCAGCTCACCAACTAAACTCTTGTCGACAGAACCGTTTTGCTATAAAATACATTATATACGCGATTTCAAACCGTGATGTGGTATTGGTAATCCGATACATGCAGAGCAACCGCGTATACTTTGATCACAGCCGTATTGGAAACCCGCATTGGACGATTCGGGCGCGATATATAGTGCGTCCTGTAATCATGCAGGGGGAAATTTCGGAGAACGTCTGTCGAAATTCCGGTTGCCTCCGATGTCTTCAATATTCTGATTGTCGGAGAGGCAATGACCGATTTGTCGTCTGAAAGCGGTGAAAGTATCTCAACATCACATAAATCTGCCCGAAACCACACATACGTTATGATGAGATAGCTTGAATATGGCGCAGCATGGATCCGACAGCACAGACGGTTCAAAGGGATCTCAAGGTCAAGGATTACCCAAAGTAACCCGTGTACGCAATGCCGTGATTCTCCCGGATGGTTCAAAAAAGGAACCCCTCGGTTCGGGTACTATCACGGGCCTGCTCGGCGTGGGCGGTATGGCCAACGTTTATGAAATCTGGAATTCACAGCTTGAAATGACAAGGGCAGTCAAACTTCTTCACCCCAATTATACCGAAGAAGCGCTACAACGGTTTCAGACTGAAATTAAAATCACCGCGAAACTCAATCATCGCAATATCATAGAAATTCATACGGTCGGTCACTGGAACGGGCTTCCTTTTATCGAGATGGAGCGTATTTATGGTGATACCCTTGAAAAAGTACTCGAGGACCGTGGCGCTCTTCCTCTCGCGGTAAGTACGGCAATTGCCATCATGATCGGCCGTGCATTACACTACGCACATACACAGGATTATGTTATTTACGGTACCACGTATCATGGAGTTATCCACCGTGATCTGAAACCGTCGAATATCATGGTTACCGGTGACGGTATCGTGAAACTGATGGATTTTGGTATCGCCCGGCCTACCGATGCATCGATTCATACTACTGACGGCTCCATTCTGGGTACCATGCAGTATCTGTCACCGGAACAACTTGATGGTAAGGAACCTGATATTCGGGCTGATATCTATTCGCTCGGTACGATTCTGTATGAAATGATTACCGGTATCAAGGCATTCCCGGAGAACAATGTCTCGAAGTTGATGCTTAACAAAATCAAAAATGAGTTCAGGCCTCTTAACGAGTATGCTCTTGCAATACCGTCACGATTGCGACGTCTGGTTCATCGCTGCATGGTGTATGACCGGGAAAAACGGATCAGGACCGCTCAGGAATTTCTGACGGAAATCGGACGTATACACCGGAGTATCTGCGGGCATTCACCTGAACAGGTGGTGCGGGATTACCTCAGGGAACAGGCGGTCGTCCACACCGAGGTTGAAACCAGACGCAGCCTGCCCGTCAGAGGTATCGCAGGCGCCGCTGGTCTGATTGTGGTCGTCGTACTGGTTCTTACCGGTTTGAAAATGCGTTCAGGGGTGAGCAGTATGGTGGAAGATACTGATATCCCGCCCAAACCGGAAACACTGGAAGTACCGTTGGTGGTGGATGAACCGGTTTCTGTTCTGGAACCCGGCGGAGTTGATACAAAAATGCCGGTAAAAACAGATGCCGCGGTTCAACGGAAGGATGCAGCACTTCGGGGAAAAGAACCGGTTGCAACAGGTACCGTAAAGAAAGTTGTCGCATCCGTCCGTTCCCGGGAAGAACAGCTGCAGGAACAGTACGGTGCAGCCACTCTGTTTGACGCTTTCGGGAAAGCGGTAAACAGACAGGCCTGGAAAGATGCACTCGAACTTTCGGGAATGTTGCCGGTATCGGATGCCCGCTCCTCACGCGGAGTCGTCTACCGGGCACGGGTATTAGATGCTCTGGGAAACAAAGGCGACTTAGAGAAACTGCTCTCCGGTACTTCTGTTGAAGACGGAGAATTATACCTTATCCGTTCAAAGCTGGCATTAAACCGGGGCGATCTGGTATCGGCAAGGAAATCTATTTTGGCCTCCGAAAAAACTCCGGCGGCATTTATGGTAAACCGGGAACTGCGCCTGGAACGGTTGCATCTGGAAGCGTTATGCGCATTGCAGGACTTTGAACAGAAGCAGACCGATGAATCGCGGCGGCTGGCCCTTGACCGGTGGTATGAAATAAAATCGGAGCTCCGTACATCAAGGGATCATCCCTGGTACCGGGAAGCGGATAAAGCGATGCAACGCATAGCCGGCAGGTGAACTTTGAACGGACAGGGAGAATCGCCGGTGAATCTGAACAGAAACAGTAGCGCCTCGATATTGAATCCGGCGAATCGTTTCACGAGGAGGTAGGGAATTTTTCACGTGTTTTTACGTCGGTGGGTGCATTGCGTAACGGTACCTGTTCTTGGACTGCTCCTGCTCACATGGAGTGGAATACGGACTGTTGCGGCGCAATCCTTCACGGAACTTTCCGGTGATTTGCCGGCGGTCGTAACGGCGGCGGCCTCTCCTTATCTGGTGATCGCCGATATTTTCGTTCCTTCCGGGAAGACGGTGCATATTGAACCCGGAACGGTTTTACTGTTTAATAATTTTACCGGTTTGCAGGTGCAGGGAGTGTTGACGGCCAGAGGGACTCCACTGCGTCCGATTGTTTTCACCTCTTCAAACGATCGTACCTATGCAGCTACCGACACTCTCAATCCTACTCCGTATGACTGGAACGGTATTTACATCCAGAAAGACGGAATGGGAACGGTTATGGAGCATTTCAAGGTACGTTACGCGGTGAAGGGCCTTGTTTCCGAAACGAAGTTCATCAACCTATCAAACGGAATGTTCAGGGAAAACGGTCGGTCTCATTGCATCATCGAAGGTGTCGAACAGCAGGTTACTCCCGGCTCGACTTTTTCACACTCTGTTGCCGTTAAAGACGCAACGGTTGACGGGGTACCGGTTAAAATACTGCATGATCCTCAGGCGGCAAAGCGCAACGTTATTCGTTATACCGGATTGGGCTTGCTGGTCGGAGGAGTTGCGTTGGGGGGTGTTTCCGGATGGCGGTTGCGGGAATCGATGCCCGAGTATGTGGCATTGCAGGGGCGCGACAGCGCGAATGTCGTAACCGTAAATGGTGCAACGTTGTTCAACGATGCCGAGATACGGTTCAAACATGACAGAGCCGGTCTGATCGCCGGATCTGTTCTTGCACTGCTGGGCGGTATCGGACTCTGGTGGACGTTTACTTTCTGATGGTGTCCTGATATGTTCCAAATAGCTCCCAAAAAAGGGTACCTGACATCTGCACGGCTTTTTACAAGCTGTTGTTTCGTTCTAACAATACTCTTCTGTACCGACGACTACAATCCGTTTAAAGATCCTTCCAATGCCAGAATGTTTATCTCCGGAAGCTTTGGTGACGGTGATACCATAGTACTGTTTTCAACGGAAACCCTGTCGGTGGTCATAGGGGTACCGGGACTTGCTGATTCATTTTCGGTGACGGCTTCCGCGAACCGTTTGTTTGACGGGGGAAGCAGGATAATCACAGACGCGGTGAATGGGGCTCTGGGGAACGGTCCTTTCCGGTTTTTCATATCCATGTATGATACCGGCCGGCAGGAGATCCGGTTCGTCCTCCGGCGAACCGACGGCGAAATAACGGCAACAACCATATCCTGTTATGTCCGTATGCCATTATTACCGCATGTGGTAACGGGATCTTACGGCGCGGAGGTGTCGTTGATTACCGAAGGAGTGAAAGACCGAGATGTCATTTACAAATGGGATTTCGGCAGGGGTACGGTTATTACTACCACCAGGCCGGAAACAACCGCCGTACTGTATACCTCGGGAACGGAGCATTACGGGCTGCTGAAAGTGACGGACGGGTATGTTGAATCACCTCCGGTCTCATTTGATTATGCGTTATTCGATTCAATCGGTCCCATCATTGACCTTCTGGAAGAATTGTATCTGGTATCCGGAGATACCATCGTTACACCGGATACCCTGTTTTTTTTCAGAGTAGTCATCAAGGACAGGGGTACAGGCGGTGTTGATAGTGCATCAATCAACGGAAAACCGTTTGATCTTGTTGACGATTCTCTCTATACGACGATAATCAACCGCATGGATACGGTCAGCACTTCCCTGCGGATGACGCTCTTTGCCATTGACAATTTTCAGTATTACAACGATACTTCGGTAACGTTTCATATACGTTTCGATCCGGGCGCCCGCCCCTTGAGCGGACTGCGCCTGTTCCTCTGGGTGCCGCCACAGGATTCTACCGTGTTTACGGCTCGAACCAAAAATTTGCTCGGTACGATTGAGCATGTCGCGGGAGATGCAATAGATACCCGGTTGCTGATTACGGTAAACGGGGAGGAGGTATATGACGATACACTGGTCGGGAAGGGAAGTGTCGACTGGGTGGCTCCGGTCACTTTCAGTGATTCGGTAAATGTTCTGGTAATCAAGGCCTTTAATCATCAGGGTGATTCGCTTGCCGGACTGCAGCGTCTGGTACGGGTGCAGACTGCTTCGGAAGATACCGCGCCACCCGTTATTGTCGCGGTGCTGGTAGGCGGGGAACATGCCAATGGACTTTCCGTGGCGGCATCGACCGTGCGGATGCGGGTTCTGGCATTTGACGCGGCAGGAGAAATTGAACGGGTGGAAATTAACGGATCGGAATTATCCTCGGACAACGGTGTCGTCTGGGAGCGTACGGTGGCACTCACCCATCAGAACAGCGGAAATGTATTCCGCATCAAAGTAACCGATCTCAAGAGTACCGAGTTCTCAGTTAAGATACTTTGTCTTTTAATCGTTTTGCAATATCCATTTTCAGCCGAGAGTGTTCAATTG
>JAFGHA010000232.1 GCA_016930275.1 Chitinispirillaceae bacterium | reverse complement strand
CAATTGAACACTCTCGGCTGAAAATGGATATTGCAAAACGATTAAAAGACAAAGTATCTTAACTGAGAACTCGGTACTCTTGAGATCTTCAACAGCTATTTTCAGGAATACGGAACCTGCTTCGCGGGAACGGCAGATTGTAGATAAAATAAATGCGACCGGGGGCGGTGAAAAGAAATTTATCCGGTTTCAGCGGGAAGCCGTGCTCCGGCCGCCTGCTTCATTTTTTTTCACCGTTTTCTTTAACTCTGAATTCCACTATTTTTTTAATCAGGTCGAAAGGCAATGGCTTGTCCAGTGGAAACTGCACCGAACCTTTTCCCTGTTTGTAGTTTGAAAGATCGTCGGCAAATGCAGTATGTCCGGAAGGCGTTGCGTAAAATCCTATATGCTTTTTAAACGCTGCGAAATAGACCAACGGTTTTCCATCGGTTTTGTAGGCGGGCATTCCATAGGCCATTTCTTCATGCGCTTCGGGTGCTGCTTCCAGTATTGTCGTTCTGATTTTCCCGAGCAGCAGTTGAATGTCGCTCGGGAATGTTTTCATGTATTGTTCAACGGTTGTTGTTGCTGCTTTCATGGCTTCGTGTTTCTCCGTTCGTGTATTCATTTAATCAAACCTGCCGGGGTCCTCGTGCACTCCTCCAAAACAGACGGAATATGAGCAGCTCTTCCCCTGCGAAGGCGAACATCAACACGGTCAGAAATCATCTGAATGAAAGAACTCGGCATTCTCGAGCCACTCTCCCGGATGTCGCAGAAATTCCATCAGCGCAGTGATCAGTTTGGCATGAATGGTTTCCTGCCTGATGATATCGAGGAGCACCTGCTGCTCGGCTTCGCCGGTAAAGCGATGTTCGTCGATGGCTTTGGTATAGAATTCAATACTTTTATTTTCGAACTGGAGTGCTTTTTCGTAGACTTCATCATAATTGGCCGGTGATCCTCCGGCTGCCTTGAACTGCGCCGACAGTGCCTGGAAGGTCTTTTTTGCCATAGCGACAACAGCGGTCTGCTCGACCTGAGGAAGTGCCGCCTCCTTCTCCATTGCATCAAAAATCTGAAAATGACGAATCTCCTCCTTTGCGAGAAACAGGAAAATCCCTGCAAGTTCCCGTGTCGGCTCGTTATCGGCCAGTGAATTGTAGTGGTCGCATCCCTGTTGTTCAATCTCTTTGGCCACCTGTAGAAAGTTCATTCCGTCTCCTGACGTTGTACATTGGTGTAAAGTAACAAGATCCCGTGGGCACAAAGTCGTACCCATTGGAAAAATATAGTATTCACCCGCCCGTGAATCACGGTGGAAACGGTTATCGGACGGTAGTGAAGAAAACTGCCCGGCATCACAAATCAGGAAACAGCCGGGGAAACTCCCGGAGCATCTCCCACCCTGATCCGCGCTCTCTTTTGTTGGCGGTATGCACCGAGAAAAACTGCGCAACAGTTGCATCACGCTCGTTCCGGAGCCGATCATCGGTGGGAAGATTCTCTTCCCATACGACAATCGTATCGGTCAGCATCAGGGCATGCCGCAGTCCATCCACCAGATCACTGCGCATTCCGGGCAGTTCGTCGTAGTTGCCGGAACATAACCGCTCCTCAAGTTCATCGAGGCGGTCAAGCCTGATACGTGCCGTTACAAGGTGATTTGCCATGGTTTCGCCTGAACAGTCCTCTGCAGTACTAAAGCGCATCCTCCCGTACACCTGTCACCCGATCGGAATATCCACCAGTGGTGAAAGCGGCTCCCTGAACGGAACTTCAAATTTGAGTATTCCTCCGGAAAACGTCGCCCGTGCCTTTTCAGGATCAACAGGATGACAGATGCCGTGCGCCATTTCGTACACGGTGGCATCCGATGATGGTGCGGAAAGGTAAAAACTCTCGTCACGCATCCGCAACGAAATGTCGCTTTTTTGTACACCTTCAAGAAAGATTTCCGCGGTGAATACCGTATGGTTTTCATCGGTGAAGGTTGAATGTTCCGGAACAATCCTGTTACGAAGTACGGTTTCGGTTGTCATAACTACCTCCAGGTACTGATGGTGTATAACAGTGCGGTTAACCGGCCGGCGGTATTGTTGCCGCCTTCAGCGGCCGGAAAGCAACCGCAGTGCGCACCAGTTGTCTTTTCCGCACAGTGCTTCTGATTTTTTAATCGTCGCGCCGATGTCATACTCGATTCTCCGCCATTCAAGCATGTTTTCCCGCTCGTCGAACAGCAGGTACGAGGCACGGGGGTCGTGATCACGCGGTTGCCCCACTGATCCGGGATTGATGATATATCGCTTCTGCGGATCGAGAGTCCACCGGTAATCGCATTCTGCGGGATAAACACACGCGCAGCTGGAATCGATCGCGCACGGGATATGCGTATGTCCACAGAAACAGACCCGATCGAATGACTTCATCAGTTCACGTATCCGTTCCGGACGCCAGCCGATGGCAAACGCATCCGGGAACACGTATTCAGTGATCGGATCAAGCGGCGAGGCATGGACAAACAGCAGATCTGCCATGGTATATCGCTCGGCCAGACTACTCAGGTACGTCCACCGGGCATTTTTGGTGTGTGGCTGAACCAGACAACGCGGCATTGTATCGCCGGGAGTACACTCATAGGGTTGCATTGTCTGCAGCGCTGCTTCTTTGGTCCCGGGCGCCATTCGCTCCTGTGTCAGATAGATCACCGATGCCGCCACCTGATTGAATCCCTCCGGTCCATGCAGCAGCGCATAGTCGTGATTCCCCATAAGGGCCACATCGGCATGCTCCATGACAAGGTCGGTGCAGGGCTCGGGATCGGGCCCGTACCCCACGATATCTCCCAGGCAGATTAGTTTGTCAACCGTAAAACGGGCGAGGTCACCGAGTACCGCCGCAAGCGCGGCAAGGTTCCCGTGAATATCACTGATGACTGCGATCACGATTTTCCTCCTTCAACGTAGAACGTCCAATGAGCGTGTTTTCAACCGAATAGATAGCCGGTTTCCTGAGTCTGGCAACCGAATCAGGAAGATACGTAAGCTCATCAGTCAATCGCCGCCGGATAGCCGGGATTTCTTCCGGTCGTTCAAAAGGGCGGAGCAGGTCTTCACCGGTTTCAAACGGAACGATCCGGTCGGCAGCAAATTTCCCGTTTTGCAGATATGTCCGGAGGAGTGATTTTCTTCCGGGGATCGTCTGCTTTTCCGGTGACTCTTTGGCAACCGGATTTCCATTGTAGGCTGCCATTTTGTACACGATATCAAGATCAGGTGCGTAATGACACGTTGCGAAACGTGTACCTACACCGAATGCATCGATGGCGGCATCGAACTTCACCAGTGTATCGATGGAGAATTCGTCTAATCCGCCGCTGGCGAATATACGCATGAACGGCACTCCGGCTTCAGTAAAACAGTGACGCGCGTAATGACTCAGTGCGGTAATATCCCCACTGTCGATACGGATACCCCGGATGCGGATACCGCGCTCAAGAAAGTTCGTGCGGGCGATATCTGCGGCAATGCGGATGCCTTCATGACAATCATGGGTATCAACCAGAAGTACCGAATTCTCGCCGTAAAGATCAATGTAAGCCTTGAATGCCTCGCGTTCAGACGGGAAGGTCTGAATGAATGAATGAGCCATGGTTCCCGAGGGAACGGTATCGCACATGGCGGCAGCATAAACATTGCTGGTAGCGGCGAATCCTGCAATCAGGGCACCTCGGGCGGCTCGCAGTGATGCAACTGGACCCTGCGCCCGGCGGAAACCGAAGTCGATCACCGGTCGTCCGGCGGCAGCCCGGACAATCCGTGTCGCGAGGGTCAGTTCGAGTATCGAAAAACCGAGAATATTGAGCAGGTATGCCTCGATGAGCTGTCCGTCGATAACGGGCCCCGTTATTTCGAGGAGTGTTTCGCCGGGAAAGAAAACGGTTCCTTCGGGAAGGGCACGTACAGTAACCTGCGGCGTGAACACATCGAGAAAATCAAGAAATTCAGGTTGAAACAACCTGAGTGACCCCAGATACTCGAGATCATTTCCCGAAAACCGCAGGGTATTGAGATATCCTTCAAGTTCTTCCAGCCCGGCCATGACCAGATACCCCCAGTCCGGGGGAAGCGTTCTGACCGAGACCTCGAATGAGGCCTCAGCTGTTTGATCATTGAGGAAATACGCCTGCGTCATGGTAAGCACGTAAAGATCAAAAAATAGACCCGGGCGGTTTACTGCAGGCGGTGCCGCCGGAATAAGAACCGGCCGGTCGTTTATAAGGGTGGTAATGTTACGGTTCATCCCCAACTCCATTGAATAGCGTATTGTCTGACATGGTACCGGACAGCCGGTACCATGATAAACCGTAAACATCCCGGTTGTTCAATCCCGTTAAAAGCAAAGCATATGCCGCCCGGAACAACCCTGTCCGCTCAACAGCCTCAATCCCCACCGGACATACCATACTCCTCCCGATACATTCGGATCAAAGCCGGTCATGAAAGGTCAAAATGCCTCAGGATTATTGATTTTAAGAATCCGTTTCTTGAAAACGCGCACCGGCAACCTGCTATGAGAGTTGACGGAACGGATTTCATGATTTTACCGGTGGCATGGTACTTGCATTACTGCTCTCCCCGTCGGAGCAAGGGAACTCCTTTCGCCACTCAATTGAGGAGAATCATGAGAAAAACGATCGGAAAAAGGTTCCGGTGGTACACCGATGAAAGGAGCCGGATGAAAGCGACAGTTGACAAAGAGACATGTATCGGCGGTGGGCTTTGTAGGGACATCTGCCCGGCAGTATTTATAACGAACGACGATGCGAAAGCCGGGGTTGCACTGACTCCTGTACCTCCTGATACAACGGCAGCCTGCAGGGAGGCGGTGGCGAGTTGTCCGGTAGGGGCCATAACCCTGACGGCGGGATAACGGAGGCGATGGACGTGAACAGAAACTCTGCATTGCTGGTGGTTGATGTCCAGAACGATTTCTGCGACGGTGGTGTGCTTGCCGTTACGGGCAGTATGACCATCATCCCCCGCCTGAATGCCTATATCGACCTGTTTTCGGCCAGGGGGATGCCGGTGTTCGCATCCCGTGACTGGCACCCGGTCGATTCGGCTCATTTTACCCGACACGGTGGAAAATGGCCGGATCACTGCATTCGGGACACTGCCGGCGCCCGTTTTCACCCGCAACTGCGACTGCTGCACAGCACGGTCATCATTTCAAAAGGAACGCGTCGTGAAGAAGACGGCTATTCCGTGTTCGACGGTGCCGATGCCCGGGGGAACCCTTTTGAAAAGTTGCTTGAGCGCATGCGCATTCGGGAGCTCTATGTTGCCGGGCTGGCGACAGACTATTGCGTGAAAGCAACGGTACTCGACGCGATCGGTTACGGATTCGCTGCCCGGGTTTGCGCCGATGCGATTAAAGGCGTCAACGTACACCAGGGTGACGACGAACAGGCACTCGAGGCGATGCTTTCAGCGGGAGCGGAAAAAATGACACTAAACGTTCTGCACTGACCGGTTTCTCCTGCGGGAACCTTCCGGAAGAGCAGTACAATTACCGTCCGTGTGTCCGGATAACGAAGTGACACCTTACACGCATCTGCCGTATCTACCCCACGGACGTCCGCCGGGGAGCCCGGTTCCGGTCTCCTCCCGGCGGATTTCACGCAAGCAAAAGGAGAAGATATGTCTACGGGAATATCCGAAGAACGTATTCGTCAACGGGCATTTGAACTGTTTCTCGAACGAGGGGCATCCCATGGTAATGACCGGGAGGACTGGTTCAGAGCCGAATCGGAGCTGCGGGAGAATACCGGGAGTATGAAAAGGGCCTCCTCAGTCAAGCGGTTACGCAAAACAATGAGCTGAATACCGATGGTATTCTGAAATGCCGTTCTCGTGAAGTTAACCCTCCGGCAGGGTATTGTTTTCACCGGGAAAAGTTTTTTTCCTGCAGTAGAAGAAACAATAACACCGCTTCCTGCATCGTTACTATTGTGAAGGAGTTCCATCCATCGGTAACCTTCACGAAAGGGGGCAGGTATGCGGAATAATCAGATGCGTACTGCAGTAGCGATGGTTCTGTTCGCTGCGATTACCGCCGGAGCGAAGAATGCAACGCCGAAGTATGTCGTTCCATTGTTGAACGGAACACCCGTGTACGCCGGTCGGCTGCACCGCAACGATGAATCCCCGGAATTCAGGATCAACCGGAGTGACCGATGTACGGTAACCGGTGAAAGCAGAGGCCGGTTCCGTATAAGTACCATTGATGGAAGAAGCGGCTGGATCGGAAAAAGCAGTGTTAAAACGGTTACGGCGAGCAGATATTTCAAATTCGATAATGCCGCGGTGCGACGTTTTCCCGACAACCCCGATCCGATGTATATTATTGATGCGGATGACCCCGGGAATGTAGCGATACAGCTTGACCGATCATTCAGTGATGAACTACGTGAAAATGTCGACCGGCCAACGCTCAGCCGACAACTCGAGACTGGATATGGGCTGCGCCATTACCATTTTGAATAAACAGCAGATGTCACGATTTTTTTTCGTCGGTGAAAGCTCACGATTTCGTGAGTTTTCCATCTGATTTAATACGCACACAGATCGAAAACACGTACCGTCTGGAGGAGCACTTCAGGTCATGCAGTATGACACCGGCTTCTAAAAAAACCTGCATTCTCACCAATAACCATCAGGAGGAAACAATGTCGATCGATCTCACCACCCTGGTCGACCTGCTCAACAGGGATCTCGAACTCGAATATTCCGCAGCAATCCAGTATATCAATCATGCAGCGGTCATGACCGGTGCCGAAAACGGTGATCTCATCAAGGAACTGAAAATCCATGCAAATGAAGAGATCCAGCATGCCATGCTGCTTGCCGATCAGATAGATTATTTTGATGGTTCGCCATCTGTAGCGGTGGGAGCAATAAACGTATCGGATGATAACCGTGAGATGATGCGGCAGGACCTTGCCGGCGAGGAGGACGCGATCAACCGGTATAAAGTGCGCATTGATCAGGCGGAACAGCTCAAGGAGTTCGCACTTTCGCAACAGTTGCGCACCATCCTCGCGATGGAGCAGGAACATGCCATGGACCTCAAGCAGGCTCTTGGAAAATAAACGGTAGTTCCCAGGTAACACCCCGAACTTCCCCTTTCGGTGAGAAAGTCGTTTCCAGCCGGAAGCGGTGGTTCAGTAACACTACCGTTGCAAAATCGACACGGGCAATAGTTATTTTCCAATACCACCTCCCTTTTACCCGGAAACCGGTAGATGCCGCTTAAAAATCGTTCACTCCTGATTGTCGAAGATGATGAGGCTGCAGCATTTGGTTACACGGAGTACCTCTCCCAACTCGGTTGTTCAGCCATAACCGCCCACACCCTCAAAGATGCGAATAGGCTTCTTGAAACCGCCGTATTTGACGCGCTGCTGCTTGACCTTCGACTGCCCGACGGTAATGCCCTGCACTGGATACCTGAACAGAAAAACTCCTTTCCGCAGATCCCGATCATTGTCATTTCCGGTATCAGTGACATACCCACTGCCGTTCAGGCGATGAAAAACGGTGCTGAAAATTTTCTTACCAAACCGGTGGAGATGGATGAATTGACTAGTGTACTGGAAAAATGTCTGGAACTCTCTCTGTTGCGCAAGAAAACAACCATCCAGCAACGGCTCAGTCGCGTCGAGACGCCCTGTTTCGGTGTAAGCGAAAAAATAACCCAACTTCTTGAATTCGTACAGCTGGCGGCAGCAAACGACTCGGTCATCCTTCTTCAGGGTGAAACCGGTACCGGCAAAGGGGTCCTTGCCCGTTGGATTCACGAAAAAAGCCGGCGCGCCCCTGAGGCGTTCGTGGAGCTCAACTGCTCCGGTCTCAAGGGAGAGTTGCTTAAGAGCGAGCTGTACGGTCATGCAAAGGGAGCGTTCACCTCTGCGATACGCGAACGGGAGGGACTGATGGAAGTCGCCGACCGGGGAACGCTGTTCCTTGACGAAATCGGAGATATGGACAGCGAAGTGCAGGCGCAGTTGCTTAAAACGATTGAAGAGAAGTCATTCCGTCGTATCGGCGAAAACCGGGTGCGGAAAAGTGATTTCCGTCTGATCTGCGCCACCAACCGGGATTTGCTGGAGGAGGTAACCGCCGGACGGTTCCGCAGCGATCTGTACTACCGTATATGTGTCTTTCCGGTGACTGTTCCACCACTGCGGGAGCGGATAGACGATATCCCCGTGCTTGCCGCCCATTTTCTTGCCGCAGGAAGCTACGCCGGTCAGCCGTTTGACCGGGAGGTCCTGCAGGCACTGCAGAATTACCCGTGGCCGGGCAATGTGCGGGAGCTTAAAAACATGCTTGAACGGGCGACGCTGCTTGCACAGGGGGGTAATCTGGCAATTTCCCATTTTCCGGGAATCAACGGTCGTTGCGGGACCACCGGCTCGCGGGTTACTACGGACAACCTCTACGAAATGGAAAAACAGCACATTTACTCGGTACTTGGCAAGTACAATGGCGATAAAAAAATGGCGAGTGAAGCATTGGGTATGTCGTTTTCAAATCTCTACCGGCGGTTGCTGCAGTATAAAAAGGGCAGCGGAGCGGGTACCGGCGACCAGAGTCGTAAAACCGTTACGGTTTAATCCTCGCCAATGCCGTCCTCCGGCAGAGCATTCCCGTCAATCACGGTGTGTTCAATCAGTACCATGAGCGGATCCACGGGATCATTCGATAATTCGGTAAACTGAATTCCCCAGTACAACCTGTTTCCGTTTGATCGCACCCAACGGACCATTCCCCTGAATTTCGAGTTGCCCCGATTGGTGACGAGATAACACTCAATTATCCTCCCGACGTTGAGAATCGGCGCATCGGTCCCGTACTCCCATTTAAATTCAATACGTGTTCCCTCCGCTGAAATATTAACGAGACGGCAATAATACAGCTTACCCCGGTTGTAGAACGATACAGTGACGGTACCGTTCAGGTGAGTTCTGAACAGATGCCGGTGTTCCCTGATTGCATCAAACGCCGGCTCCATAGGTATTGGTACCGATTCAACCGCTTCAGTAGATTCAGCCATGTTCACAATAAACTCCTGCCGGTAATTCAGGTAGAAAGGATATACAACGGACTGTTACAGTGCGTCAATAGTTACTGCAAGAGATATGCCATAGTATCTCTCCATCCTCCCGGCAGTTTTACCGGATGGACCCGGTGAAACTACTGATCATTTTTCCTGAGAACTGGAATTATTTTTCGTGTTTTTTAGAAACATTTCGCACGCATCCTGTAAATACCGCTAAACAGCCCTGAAACTGATTGGAATAGTAATCGCATTGCTCCTCAACCTGTCGTCCGGTATCGACTAAATCTGCCCGATGTTGTATACTTTTTTTACCGCGTTCAGGAATATAATTGCAAAGGAACTCCGGTGTCTGCGGAAACCAGCCAAAAATCGGTACTGATTGTTGATGATGAGGAAGCGATTCTTTTCGCTTTCAAGGATGTACTGGCGGGACCGGATATTTCAGTTGATACGGCACAATCAATTTATGAAGCGCGGGCCTTCATTCACCATGGTAAATACGACGGCGCCGTGATTGACCTTCGATTAAGCGGTACCGACAGTTCAGAGGGATTTGAGGTACTGCAACTGGTGAAACAGCACAACCCGCAGTGTGTGACACTACTGCTGACCGCATATGCCAGACCAGGAACGCGCGAAGAAGCCCTCTCCCGGGGCGCCGACCTGTTTTTTGAAAAACCGGTTTCACCCGAAGCAATCGGTGATGTTTTTCGATCGTACTGGTGATTTCCGACCATAAGCCCGCCCACAGCAGGCAATCAGCCTCGAACCTTTACCCGTTTTCCGCAACAGGAAGTGAGACTTCGACGGTCACACCGGGCGGCGGATCGTTATTGACGATACGAATTGAACCACCATGGCTTTCGATGGTATTCTTCACGATACTGAGCCCGAGTCCCGTTCCTGATCGTCGTGTGGTGAAAAACGGATCAAAAATCCGGAGTAGATTTTCTTCGTCGATTCCCGAGCCGGTATCCCTGAAACGTAACTGGAAGGTGCCCTCTTCCGCATTCTGAACCGAAATCGTCACCTGTCCGTCCGACGGCATATGCTGTTCAGCATTGTCGAGGATATTGACCATTACCTGCTGAAGTTTGGTTGGATCGCCACGTACACGGTACGAACGCAGGGTTTCAGGGAGCTCGACCGCAACTCTCCGTTGCCGTTCCGGAACGATGCGTTTCCAGTCAGCGACCGTTTCACTCAGGAGTTCTCCGATCGCGATGGTCACAAAATCACCGTTTCTGAGCGGTCTGCCGAGAGCAAGAAGCTCTTCCATCAGACGGGAGAGCCGCCGTATCTGGTTGCGTATGTGGGTCATGTACTGTTCATAGGTGGCACTGTCGTTGATCCGTTTGAACAATGCTTCACTGGTCGCCATCAGCGCATTGAGGGGGTTTCTCACTTCGTGAGCAACACCGGAAGTCAGCTGTCCCAGCAGGTGCATTTCCTTGGATTGCACCATTTTTTTCTGCATCGCGCGCCGGGTGATTTCGTAGGAGAGATACCGTGCGAAAATTTCGATCAGGTGCAGTTCGTAGTTCTGAAACCGCACCTTCTCACGCCGGGCCGCACAGATACTTCCCGCAATCTCCCCCTGATACGTTAGAACCGGCACGACTGCATACGCACCGGACCATCCTCCGGCAAAACATCTGCTTTCAGGAAAAGCGCCGGTGAGATCCCCGGTATACTGAAAAGGTGTACCGTTCCGCAGTACTGAAACACATGCGGAGCAGAGTGGTCCGGACTCGATACGTTCCTCCGTAACAAATCCATCCCGGTAATGAATCGAAAGCGCCGTGGGATCACCGGAAAGTTGGTGAAACGCAACCATCTGCAGGTTGAGAATCGAAGCGATGCGTTCGACCACCCGCTCGCCGATGGCCTGCATTGAGGGTTCAGAAGAGGTGATGATGGCGTACACCGCCTCGAGTGCCTTGTGACGCTGCTGGAGTTTTTCCTCGGCCAGGGATTTCTGTTCACTGATGATCTCAAGGGTTTCCCGGGTAACTGCAAGCACGGTTGCCTGTGAAGCGACTTTCTTTTCAAGTGCATGCCGTTCCTCATGTTCCCGGGTGATATCGGTCACGACCCCGACCATCCGGTCGGGGGCTCCCTCGTCATCACGCAGCAGCATTGCCGATTCAAGCATCCAGCGAACTTCCCCGTCGAGTCGGACGATCCGGTGTTCAATCCGGTAATCTTTACCGGTTTTCAGGCACCGGTTAACGGCATCGGCAACTTTCCCCCGGTCTGCAGGGTAAACACACTCCTTGAATGACTCGTAGGTGCCTGCAAAACTTCCCGGGAGCATGCCGAACAACGGCTCGATCTGTTCGGACCAGTGGACCCTGCCGCTTTTGATCTGCCACTCCCAGGTACCGATATTCGCGGCATGCTGGGCGAGGGCATATCGTCGTTCGCTT
>JAFGHA010000231.1 GCA_016930275.1 Chitinispirillaceae bacterium | reverse complement strand
TTTTACAGCTACGGATCAATCAATCTCGAACCGATGGATCCGCAACAGGCTCCTCCGCAGCAACAGAATTCTTACGAACAGCCGTATAACCAGCAGTCGGCTCAACAGCAACCGAATGATTACAACGTTTCCGGAAAGACCGATCTCGACATGGAGATTGAACGGTACCAGCGCGAAATCGAAGAAAAACAGCGCAAGATGCGCACAACCGGAACACAGCCACAGCCCTCGGGTTACGCTGAACAGTCGCCATCGTATCCGCAGCAACAGCAACAGCCTCCGCAGGCTGCCCCGCCGGCTTCGAACAGTCTCCAGCAGGACTACGACGTCTATAACATGGACATGCAATCCTACTCGACGCCGCAGCCGCGCCCCCAGCAGCAGCCAATGATCGGTCCGAACGAGGATGAGGAGATGTTCTTTACTTCCGTGGATACCGACCGACAGAAAAAACCGGTTCGCCGGCCTGTCAATCCGCGTACTCAACAACAGAAAGGTTTTCTCTCGAAATTCTTCAATAAGGACATGTCTTAATGAAAGATATGATTCTTTTTCCCGAAGACATTGATCGCCTCAATGTCATACTTGAACAGTTAACCGTTAAAGCCAATCTGCTGCTCACGGTACTCATAAACAAAGATGGCCGTTTGTTAACGTATCAGGGCTCGTTGGAAAAGATTGACACGGTATCTATGGCAGCACTGGTGGCCGGTAACAGCGCATCAACACTCGCCATCGCTAATCTGATGGGAGAAACCGAGTTCTCGGCAATGTACCACCAGGGAAAAGACCGTCACATTTTCATCACGGTCGTCGACGAGAACACGTTTTTATGTCTGGTATTCGATGAACGGACCAACATCGACCGGGTCAAGGTATTCGCCCGCCAGTTCGACCGGCAGATAAAAAAAGCGCTCATCCAGGTTTATGATAAAACCGAAGATCAGATTGACCTCGATCTCGACAGCCCGTTTGAATCAAACCCCGCAACCCCTCAGAACATGCAGATTTTTCAACAGAGCATTCCTCCTGCCAACAATCAGTCGGCCTCTCCCCTGCTGAAACCTGAACCGGTCGATGGCTTGTTTTCTTCCCCTCCGCCGGAGAAAGGGAGCCGACAATTATCGAATGAACCTGTTACAGGTGAAGAGGAATACTTCTTTCCTGAACAGCAGGGAGGAAATTTATCGATCGAACCGACCGGGGAACAGGCGCACGATACCAACTATCTCTATCTCAAGAAAAAGATCAGAGAAACGGTTCAACGGAAAAAAGATCACCAGTAATCGCGGATTTCCAACCCGCCCCTGCTATGTCAGCGAACGAAGCAGTGCCAGAAAAAACAGCGCCAGTAAAACCAATGCGATCATAATCCGACCATACGGCAGTTTTTTCTTTCCGGATCTACCGGCCGAACTGAACTCTTCGCTTCGCGCCTCCTCATAGTCGAAATCATTGCCAAGATCTATTCCGTCAAGATAGGTTCCTTCCGACCATCCGGTACGTTCATCCGACCCGCAGTGCGGGCATGCCGAAGCTTTCGCCGGTACGTTTCCGCCGCAATTGGGACAGGCAAAGAATTGTTCACGCTTCATATCGATAAAATACACAACGGACGAACGGGACAAATTATTTTGTTTCCGTTCAGGCTTCTGCAGTACCCATGAGACCATCACTGCTGCTGAACCTTTTGCAACAATCGGTAGCGCTTTTTAATATCAGGTAATTTTATAGTAATCCGCGTGAGTATGAGACAGTCATAATGTACCTGACCACTGCCCTTCTGTGTACCTCACCACTGTTTCTCGGTGCTTTCTCGGCACTGTTGTTCGGTCGTCGTGGTATTCCTTCGACAATCCCGACCGGTCTGCTCTTTCACTCGGTACTCCCGAAGCCCGGGCTTGAAATGTCCCATGTTTCTCTCAGGCGATTCGAGCGGTTCTGTTCGATGCTTTCCGAAAGGCAGTTTACAAGCCTTACTGTTTCCGGTACGCTTTCGGCAGACAGCCACTCTTCCAGTTCCGGAAACCGGTGCATGCTCACATTCGATGACGGGTTTCAATCGGTTGCGACGATAGCTGCCCCGGTGCTCCAGCGATATAATCTGAAAGCGACGGTGTTCTGTCTTGGAAACCATTTCGGCACCTTGTCTCAATGGGATATTTTTTCAGGGAATACGCATCTGACGAAACAGGAAATCCGGACACTCTTCAATATGGGGCATGAGATCGGCAGCCATTCACTGACACATGCCTACCTTCCATTTCTGGACACGAAATCCGTCAGGACCGAACTTGCAGACTCAAAAAATATACTCGAGGATATTATCGGAAATGCGGTGACGAGTCTCTCATTTCCCTACGGAGGCTGGACCCCTGCCATCTGGGAAATCGCACAGGAAACCGGTTATACGGCTGCGACGCTCTATCGTGGCCACTCCCGTGCCGGCAGAGGACTCTTTCCGGTGTATGGAGTCTATCAGTACGATACCCCTGGAGACATGCTTTCGAAATGCACCGATCGTGCATCATTTTCACTGCTGCGGGCCCGTTCCCGGATGATGGCGCATTTCGCCCGCGGTACCCCGGTCTGGAAATATCGCAGGGCGTATCATTCCTGAATGAACTGTTTCTGTCATGTCAATCATCGGGTGAAACGATGACGGTATCGGCAGCAGGACAGATAATCGTACAACGGTTGTTCCTGCAGCAAACGATGCCTTCTTTGACGTTGAACCGCCGCCGGTCATTCTCCGTGACGGCAATTTCAAGCACACCGCTGTTCATCGATGCCACAATCGGCGCATGATCCCTGCGGATGCTGAATCGACCCGCGCTTCCCTGTACCGTCACCTGCCAAACCTGTTCCGAAATCAGACACGCCTGCGGCGTCACCAGTCTGCAGAAAAGCTCACCGCTCATGTCTGGACCTTCTTCGCCTTTTCCAGAACATCGTCGATCGAACCGACCATATAGAAGGCCTGTTCGGGAAGATGGTCGTGTTTCCCGTCGAGAATTTCCGCACAGGACCGGATAGTTTCCTCGAGCGGTACGAACTTGCCCTTGATACCCGAAAAGTGTTCAGCGACATAGAACGGCTGACTGAGAAATTTCTGAATCTTTCGGGCCCGTTCAACTGTTTTCCGGTCTTCTTCGGAGAGTTCATCCATACCGAGAATAGCGATGATATCCTGCAGACCCCGGTAGAGCTGCAGCATCTCCTGTACCCTTCGTGCGGTCCGGTAATGCTCTTCACCTACAATCTCAGGGCTGAGAATGGTTGATGTCGATTCAAGCGGGTCGACCGCGGGATAGATACCAATTTCCTGCATTGCCCTGCTGAGATTGGTGGTGGCATCCAGATGGCTGAACGTGGTTGCAGGAGCCGGATCAGTGTAATCATCGGCGGGAACATAGATCGCCTGAACGGAGGTAACCGACCCATTACGCGTTGAGGTGATGCGTTCCTGCAGTTCTCCGATGTCGGTGGAAAGTGTAGGCTGGTAGCCGACCGCCGATGGAATGCGCCCCAGGAGCGCCGACACTTCGGATCCCGCCTGTACGAATCTGAACATATTATCAATAAACAGCAGCACATCACGCTGCTCCTCGTCACGGAAATATTCGGCGATACTCAAAGCGGAAAGTCCGACCCGGGCCCGTGCTCCCGGCGGTTCGTTCATCTGTCCGAAAATCAGAGCGGTCCGGTCGAGCACTCCCGATTCCTTCATCTCTCCGAAGAGCTGGGTGCCTTCGCGGGTCCGTTCACCGATACCGGCGAATACTGAATATCCCTGATACGCAGTGGCGATATTATGTATGAGTTCCATGATAAGCACGGTTTTTCCCACTCCCGCACCGCCGAACAGACCGATTTTTCCCCCTTTGACATAGGGCGCCAGCAGATCGATCACCTTGATGCCCGTAACAAGCATCTCGCTTCTGGTCGTCTGATCCTGATACGATGGTGGTTGACGATGTATCGGATACCGTTTTCCCGCCGGAAGGGGTGCACCTCCGTCGACCGGCTCCCCCACCACATTTATAATGCGGCTTAACACATCTTTCCCGACCGGAACGGTAATCATTTCTCCCGTGTTCAGTACCGGCAGTGAGCGCGACAGTCCGTCGGTACTTTCCATGGCGATCGTCCGCACGGTTCCTTCGCCGATATGCTGTGCGACTTCGAGAACGACGTTCCAGGCTTCGTCGCTGACCATCGGGTTGGTTACCTTGAGCGCGGTATTGATCTCAGGCAGATCACCTCCGTCAAATCGCACATCAACCACCGGTCCGGTAATCTGTACAACGGTCCCGCGATCGGTTCCGGCATCGTTTGCCGAAATGTCTGTAGTATTCATAGTGTCTCCATTGGTTTCATGACTGAAGCGCCTCTTTACCGGTAACGATTTCGCTGAGTTCCGTCGTGATGGCTGCCTGTCGTGCCCGGTTACGCAATTGGGAATAATTGTCGGTCATGCGGTCACAGTTACTGCTCGTGTTATCCATGGCACTCATTCTGGCCGCATGCTCGGCAACACCTGTTTCCACCAGTGCCTCATAAATCATTCCCTGCACCATCAGTGAGGCATACCGTCGCACCAGTACCTCCGGAGAATCTTCAAGCAGCAGATCATCCGCCACGGTCGCAGGGTTTTCCGTCCGATTCGATTGAAACGGCAACAACCGTTCAACCACCGGCTCTTCCGAAAAGCTCGATACCCGTCGGGAATATACCAGCCACAGCTCGTGACTTGTACCTGATGTAAATTCGTCAATCAGATCGGATGCCGGTTTTTGTATCGTATCGAAGGACGGATGTCCGCTGCATCCGGTATAATTGCGGAAGATTGTTTCACCATGACGTTTCAGAAAGGTGTACCCTTTCTGACCGATACACGAAATCACTGTGCGCACCGGTTTCGGTTCCCGTTGCGCAATATGCATATGTAATGCTCTGATGGTATGGGTATTGAATCTCCCGCACATCCCCCGGTCGCTGGTTACCACCAGATAGTGTATCGTCGCTGGAGAGGGATATCCGTTTATATACAGAGAGTTCTCCCCTGATAACGAACTGACTACCTGCAGCATCGACCGGTTTTCCTTGCAGAACGGCAGCATCGCCTCCCTCAGTTTCGCCATCCGCTGCAGTTTGATCGATGAGATCATTTTCATCGATCCGGTAATTTTCCGGGTATTTTTCAGACTGCTTATTTTCCGCTGATACTCTTTTATCGATGCCATTTCCGGTTAGGTTCCCGTTAGTGATTTTCTGTATGTTGTTTTCTCGAAAACAGTGAGCGCAGCTCCTCTGCGCCGCCGGCCTGCATCCATTTCTGTGCGAATTCCGGAGTATTGACCACTTGGGCAATGCCTGCGAGTGCCTGCAGGTGGGTAGTCCGTTCATCAATGGTTCCTATCAGAAAGAAAATCGCGTGCACTTCGGGTGCCGCCGACGTGAAATGAACACCCGGAACGCACCGGACAATCCTGAGCGCGAATTTACGTTCTCCGTCGATCATGATATGCGGTACGGCAAAAAGCGGTGTCAGAGCGGTTGAGCTGCTCTTTTCGCGCTCCATGAGCCGATCAAACACCGTCTGTGGTTCCACCGACAGTTCTTCTCCCAGAGAAGTTGCTGCCATCCGGAACAGCTGTTCCAGCGACAGCGGTTCCGTAATATCCAGTATCGTGCAGGTGTCAACCACCTGGCTGAACCGGTTGTCCGGTGTCCCGCTGTTTTTCTCCTGATCCTGATAGATGGTATTGAGTTCCCGATCGAGCGAAGGCGTCTTGAGTTCCTGTGCGGTTGCCCGTTCGATCATCTGCAGAATTTCACGCCGGCTGACATTCTTCGCCTGACTGATGGCCATCGCCATTCCGAGGGTCAACCCTTCGTCGATCTGTTCCACCGACATATTCGGATCGAACATACCGGCGAAATCATTTAGTACCTCTTTCGCCGCTTCGGAGATTTCGGGGGTAAATGATCTCGATGCCCGCAGCCGGTCCATGAAGTCCCTGTACTTTGATTCGAGGAACAGATGCAGATGGCGTTCATATGCGGCAACCTTATTGACCGGATACCGGTCGAGATATCCATGCGTACCGGCAAACATGATCATCACCTGATGCATGATATCCTGAGGATGGTACTGCCGTTGTTTGAGAATTTCCGTCAACCGTTCCCCGCGCGAGATTTGTGCCTTGGTCGCCGCATCGAGGTCTGACGAAAACTGACTGAACGATGCCAGTTCGCGATACTGCGCGAGATCGAGACGCATGGTGCCGGCGATCTGCTTCATTGCTTTATTCTGTGCGGAGCCTCCCACGCGGGACACCGACAGGCCCGCATTGATTGCCGGACGTAAACCGGCATTGAAAAGGTTCGATTCCAGGTAGATCTGACCGTCGGTAATCGAAACGACATTGGTCGGAATATAGGCGGAGATATCCCCGGCCTGTGTTTCTATGATCGGCAGTGCGGTGAGTGAACCGCCGCCGAGCTTCTCGCTGAGTTTCGCAGCCCGTTCAAGCAGACGCGAGTGTACATAGAAGATGTCTCCCGGATATGCTTCACGCCCCGGTGGACGCCGCAGCAGCAGCGACAGCTGACGGTAGGCTTGCGCCTGTTTCGTCAGGTCATCGTAAATAATCAGTGCATGACGACTGCTGTCACGAAAATATTCCGCCATACTGCAGGCGGCGTACGGTGCGATATACTGGAGCGGAGCAG
Source organism: Chitinispirillaceae bacterium (assembly GCA_016930275.1). GTDB lineage: Bacteria > Fibrobacterota > Chitinivibrionia > Chitinivibrionales > Chitinispirillaceae > JAFGNB01. The sequence continues at coordinate 5,455 of JAFGHA010000231.1, read as the reverse complement.
GATCACTGGCAGTGGCGCAAACGACGGTGGTGTTTGCCATCGCACCGTGAGCGCGCAGTTTCTCAACCAGTTGCACCACCGAAGATTGTTTCTGCCCTATGGCAACATAGAAACAATACATCGGCTGTTCTTTACAGTTAACGACCTGATTGATGATCGCATCAACCGCGATGGCGGTTTTCCCGGTTCGCCGGTCGCCGATGATCAGTTCCCGCTGCCCTCTCCCGATGGGAACGAGCGCGTCGATCGCCTTGATTCCGGTAAAAAGCGGTTCATCGACATTTTTCCGGTCAACGATGCCGGGTGCGTTCCGTTCGATTGGCATTGTTGCAGTAGACGCAATCGGCCCATCTCCGTCGATGGGACGCCCCAGCGGATCGATGACCCGCCCGAGGAGCGCTTCACCGACCGGCACCGACGCCACCTGCCGCGTCCGACGAACGGTTTGCCCTTCTTTGACATGCTGTGCATCATCGAGCAGTACCACCCCGGTGGCATCGTTACCCAGATTGAGTGCGATCCCGGTCACTTCCACCGCTCCGGGAATCTCTATGGTAACCAGTTCACCCGACATCACATCGGAAATACCGTATACCTGAGCGATACCGTCACCAACCTGCACGATCTCTCCGATTTCCGCGAGTTGCGTTGCCGGAGAGAAGGACTCAAGTTCCCGTCTGAGCAGTGAAACGATTTCACCTGCCGTAGTTTTCTGTTCCATACCGTTTTCCGTTATCGTTACCGATTCGTTTTTACTGTTCCAATAACCGCTTTCTGAGCTGCCGGAGGCCGTTCTGCAGTGAATGGTCGATCAACCGTTCCGGCGACCGGATCGTATATCCGCCGACCAGCGCTGAATCCGTTGCGTAGCGCACCCGGGATGCGGGATCGAATTCACCGCGGATTTTCTTTTCAAATAATCGCCGTTGTTCTTCGTCAATGGGATGGGCGCTCGTCACTTCCACATCGACCACTCCCGCCGACTTTTCGCGGACCCTAAGGATTGCATCGTGTAATTCCGGAAGCAGCGATATTCTCCCCCGTTTGAGAAGAAGTTCCATACAACGGAAAGTCAATTCGCAGAGATGCCCTTCGAATAGCTTCCGTAAAATATAGAGCCTTTCATTCCTGGGTATCGACGGCATGCATAACCGGCGGTGAAGTTCGGGAGCCACGCGAAGACATGCACCGACAAGCGCGGTATCCTCCTCCACCCGTTCTGCAAGACCGGAAGCCGTCGCTGTCGCCAGAAGCGCCTCAGCGTAAATTTCAGTCAGTTCGGCGATTCCCTTCACCACTGCTCCAGATGCTGTTCGACAATTCTTCGATGTGTTTCATCATCCAGTGACTTCTCGATCAGTTTCCCGGAAGCGGCGACAATCAGATCGACCGACTGCTCCCTGATTTCGCGCAGAGCAAGTTCCTTTTCACGCAACAGCTGTTCCCGTGCCTCGTCGATGGTTTTCATCGCCTGAACCTGCGCATCTTCCTGTATTCTCCGCGCAGTTGCTTCAGCAGCCGCACGTCCGTCACCGATGATCTTTCTCGCCTCATCCTTCGCCTGACGGAGCATCTCCTCCTGTGTTCTGGAAATACGATCGAGTTCCTCTTTCGTTTTCTGCGCCTGTTCCACCGCCCGAGTCATCATCGACTCACGCTGTTCCACCGATTCCATCATCGGTTTCCAGGCGAATTTACGAAGAATGACCAGCAGCAGACCGAACACCACCCAGGTCCAGATGATCAGACCCGGATCGATCGAGAAAAGACCGCCTCCTTCTTGAGAGGGTTCATGGCTGACGATTGCGGATGTTTCCTTCACCGGTACCATCCTTTGTTATTTTGTCAAAACAATGAGCAGACAGATCACTGCCGCGAAGAATGCGACACCTTCAACCAGTGCTGCCGCCAGAAACATGAACGTCCGGATTTCACCCTTCATTTCAGGTTGCCGGGCAATTGATTCTATCGCCTTGCCGCCGATAATCCCGATGCCGATCCCCGCACCGATCACAATGAGCCCGAGACCGATCGCGGCTCCGAAATAGTCGCCGAAACTCGATCCCTGTGCCATCAGTGTCGTCAAACTGTCCATAGAAACAACCTCCTTTACAACAATGACTCCCCGGTCATCGCCTCAATGATGTGAACTTGCCATTTTTATAAATACCGCAGAAAGCATTGTGAAAACTACCGCCTGGATAATAGCCACAAGTACTTCAAGCAGATAGATAAACAGCGCCATTGGCACCGATACCGCCGATACTATTGGATGTATGAGAAAAATCAGAAGCAGCAGCGATGAAATCACCATATGCCCGGCAATCATGTTCGCAAAGAGGCGGATTGCAAGTACTCCGCTTCGTATGAAAAGATTCGCCACCTCAACAACAAGCAACAGTACCGCGATAGGGCCCGGTACCCCTTCGGGAATCATTGCAGTGAAAAAACCCGGTATTCCCAATTTACGTACACCGTTGATCACAATGATAACAAATACCATGACCGCGAGCGCCGTATTGACGCTCAGATTTCCGGTCACCGTGCGGAACATGGGGATCATTCCGAGAAAATTCGAGCCAAGAATGAAGAAAAAGAGTGTGTAACAGAACGGCAACCACTTTTTCCCTGTTTCTTCCCCCATGGCCGGGTAAATAAGTGAATCCCGGACGAAAAAAACCAGCGGTTCAAGCATGATGCCCACCCGAGAAGGAATGGTACGCACCTTGTGAAACACCCCGGCAAAAACGACGATAAGTACCGCTGCAATTATCAGCAGCATGAGTGTGTACTGTGTTACCGGAATCGCGAGCGGACCGATCTGCAGATCGTGCAGCTGTAGCGGTTTCAAAAACGGTACCGGCTGCCAGGAATGACTGTCCATAATATGATGCAGCAGCGTGACACCGACATCTTCACTCTCGTTGTGTCCGGCATAAACTTTTGCCGTCAACGACGAAAAAATGATGAAAATTGAAATAACGCTTTTCAGATACCCTCCGGAGAATCGCCCTCCGGTTTTGATTTCAGTTGAATACACCTGTTCAGTTCCAATTGTTTACCAGTATACGCGTGCAGCCGTTTTCAACCACACATCACCTGTCGATCAGACGACAGACCTTCAGCAGAATATGGGAGGAAAGAACCGCTATATGCGGATTATCGAAGAGAACATGGTTACCGTTGCAACCGGGAAGTTATTAGAGGTTTTACTGCCGTTCTGTTCAGCAGTATCGGACCGGGTGGCTCTCAGACAGCATTGCCGTTTGAGGGATTTATCCCATTTCAGATCGATTTCGTCAAATTCGGCGATACGATCGAAAAAATAATGAAAACTCAGGATCGCAGGAACCTCTGATGAATGAACGTCTGCAGGCAGATCGCTCAGTATTGCGGTCACAGACATCCGGAGATTTCCTCCGGCAGCATCATTATCTGTTTCAGCTGCAAACACAGTAGCCACACAGAACGCAGAAAGAGCGAACAGAAAAGAGAGAAATATTTTATGCATAATCCCGTTTATCACTCAACCGAACCTTTGCAGCAGCATCAGGATCAATACTACGGTTGATGCGCAAAAAAAATTAAGTGAGCTAAAATAAATCATGCCACAATTTATGTATGACATTTTTTAACGCTACAAATTTGTTGCATTTAACCGGATGTTTCTACTGATCAAACAATGCTGATATCTCATTTCTTATTCAAATTTAAATCCAAACTTTTCATTATCTGTTCAGAATAACAACCGATATTCCCCTTCAATACGCTCAGGGTGAGCGTAATCGGCGAAATTTACATAAAAAAGGCCGCTCGTACTGAGCCTGAGTTTAACGATAGGTTTTATTAATGAATTCTGAGCAGTATCCATTTAACCGCATTTGTGCCCGGCAAAGAGGAGAAACGGTCGACTCAGAAACGTGCATTACGAACGAGGTATGAAAAAATATGCAGGACCTGCATTCCCCGACCTTATTTTCCCGGAGTGCCGTTTTTAAGGACCTATGAGTACTGAGCTGTCCAACGATGTCGTATGAATAGTTTTTCCGGTTACTTTCTTTTCTCTTTCAGCTACTCGACACTGCACCTTGCATTCCGTTTTCGGGGGAAGGAATCGTTCCATATTCCGCCTTAAAAAACCGGAAATAATTCACCGTTCTTTCCGCAGTAACCTTCCTCCGAACCCATCTCCGGAAAGCACATTACCGAAAGGTTCTTTCGGAAAGCTTCGTTTCGTTCTTCGTGATGCAAATCGCATTAAGACCGCTACAATTAACAGCACTGAGGCCATCCCCAGAGAAATGATAATGGTCCGATATCGCTGCAGGAATTCGGCTGCAGACGGAACCGGTCGATTCTGGCGTGCAGAAAATAGCGGAAGTTCTCCCCGCGGCAGATTTTCTTTACGGAAGACCATTTCGGCAAGAGCGGTGACCGTCGACAGCGACTGCTCCGAAATAACCGATGCCTGAGAAGAATTCATATCTATTTTCTTCCCCATCGAAACACACGCCTCGGGGGTCAGATATTCCTTCGAGCCCTCGCCTGCTTGCAGCACTACCTTCGGCGGTTCACGCGTCAACAGCAGCACCGCCCCCATCGGTTTTTCTTTCGTCCATACCCGCCATTCCCTGCAGATTAACGTCAGAAATGAATCAGGGGAAAGGTTACCGGTGGAATCGACCGTTACCAGCAGCAAACCGAAACCGGCATCCATCCAGAGTTTCCGGGCAAGGATATTGATTTTCAGTTCCGTATCGGTATCGATGACATTAGCGAAATCAGCCACCGGGCCGGATGGACGTTGCGGCAATTCCGGAAAGACGGAATTCACAAATACAACAAGAGTAAAAAAAAACGTGCAAAAGATCTGAACCGGACGCTTCAATTTATTCATGTTTTCAAAATAATAATTCACCCGTCCGAAAACCACCGGCGGCATCATTCGATCTCATTGATTTCCTTCTGGTGTTCCTCCTGTGACTTTTCGAAATCCTTCAACCGCTTCTTCATCATTTCGCCCTGCTTCAGTGTGGTCATACCGGTAACATCTTCGACCGCTTTTTTCGTTGCGGAACCCTCCTTCGGCGCGCCGCAATCGAGCACGAGAAAAGCGACCGTCAGGATAACCAGCTGCAGAAGTAAAGGTCTCATGGTGAACTCCTTTTCATGGTGAGATAGGTAGCAATGCAATACTGCATCTGTATTATTCTATCATAGGGTGAGCAGAGATTGCATTTCCGTTTCCATAACGGTGCCTCTCTCTTCCTTTCGAATCCGAAGAAGCGTTGTTCCCCGGTAATTGGTGAACCGTTCGTCAGCCAGGCGGAATCGTGTGAGAAATATTATGCATTTGGTCATGAAGTAGTTACTCAAGAGTACCGAGTTCTCAGTTAAGATACTTTGTCTTTTAATCGTTTTGCAATATCCATTTTCAGCCGAGAGTGTTCAATTG
>JAFGHA010000230.1 GCA_016930275.1 Chitinispirillaceae bacterium | reverse complement strand
GCATTGACATACAGCATCAATTTGTTTTTAATGTTCATTACCGACACCTCCGTTTATATATAGGTTTTACAGTAGCTTCTTCGGATGCATGTAACCTGCAAAAAAGTGATATTATTACCACAGCTGGTAGCAAAATAGCCGTAATTACTTAATCTGATTCCTGATTGCTGTGGTTGTGGTTTCCCATGCGGGTTTTAACATTAAAAAAGAGTATATCATAAAATCATGCCGATACAAAGACTTTAACAGTATTATTCGGATCGTTGGAAAAACAGGTAATGGAAATATTCTCACTTGAGGAACTGCCGACAGCGAATTTCGTCCGGCCTTGTATGAAATTTGAATCCGTACGTCTGACCGGAAAACCGCGCTATCCTGCTGATGGCTCCAGTGCACTGGTAGATTCCATATTCAACCCGGGAAAATAACTTTACGGGGTATCCCTTGGTTAACCAGCATACTTCACGTTGTTGAGTCCTATCCCGAAAGAGCGATATCTGGTTTCTCTTGTAAAAATTGCAACAGTTGATGGCCCTAAAATAGGTTCGGCTATCCTTACAGCATTATAAACGGTACGGGATTGGTTTCAATCACTTCCTGTGTGCGGGGATATCATTTTATGGCGTAGTCTCAAATTTACACAGAATGTCCTGAAAAATCCGTTCCGCTTTTCCCTCAATACTTTCAGAGGACCTGAACGCAAGTACGTATCTGACCGGTAACTCTTCACGATCAATTTTCCTGTTGACAGGCTTGATTCTGATTCGGGCATGTTCACTGGAAATCCTGGCGTCAAATACAACAAAAGCATAATAGGTTCCTGTAATATTGCGAAAGATACTGCGCTTCCGACATCGGATTGAAATGGCATTAAAGTGCCGCATATCTTGGCTTTCCCAAATCTGGTCATAATCATTATCAATACACGATCGAAGATATTCCCTGACCGATACACCTGTATTCCCCTGAATTGTAATGATTTTCAATTCCATCTTCGATTTCACACCGAACGGATCCGGCAGCGAAAAAGGAATAATATTTCGAGTGATGGAACTGTCGATACCGAGTTCGAGTTGAGGTCTGGATCTCTCAACCAGAAGTGGAAACCGCAATGAATACACGGGGGTCAGTTCATAAACGGCGCTTAGACTCCAAATCGATGACACATCTGCATTATCAAATGATTGATTGCTTATCGAGTACTCTACCGGAGCCATCTCTTGCGGATTGATGAAAAGAGAAGTATTGCCGCTCGCCGATGAGAAAAGAGTAACTTTGATCGGTTCTTCTTTTTGTTCAAAGGGCAAAAAACACCGGGAAAGAATTTTCAGATAGTCGGATGAAAAAATGCGGCCTCCCCGAAATTCGGTGATACCCATACGGTCAAGAATCGAAATACCGCTTTTAAATTCCCCCGACCAGACGCGGTTAATACCGTTAAGCCACGAAACCTCAGGGTAACTGCAGCCGGCACTCCCGAGCGAACGAAGAATCCGGTCGGATACCGCGAATCCCGAATCGACACCCATACGGTAAAGCAGGTGCCAGCATACAGCTTCGGTCAATCTGTTATCAAAACCGGGCTTGGGGAATCCTGAAGCATGTACAGCGGATTGCAGGCAGTGAACTAGCGAATCGGCGTTACCGGTTTCGGGCCACACGACCCAGCTTTTTGACGAAAACGCGACGGGAACAACGAGCGGAGCTGCCACCTCAAAGGGTTTGACGGGAATAGTCATACTGGCGGATACCGAAAGAACGATACCCGCCAGCAGGTGGACTGCCGCTATTCTGCAGGTAGTGTCTGCGGACCGTCGATCAACGGCGGGGTTCATTGACAATTCAGTTACGTTACAAAAGGCGGCCGACATGATCACTCCGCCGACGGAAACCGCAGTGTCACCGAGGTGCCGGAGCCGACTCCAGACAGAATTTCGATAGTACCCCGATGCTGTTTTACTATGTGCTGTACCATCTGAATTCCGATTCCATGGTCACTTTCCGCAGAATGATAGTTATTGTTGGTGATTTTATCAAGAAATACATCCGACATTCCCGCACCATTGTCCTCAATTACCACCACCGCACTGTTTTTCCGCTCTTCGGTTTCAGATCCGGATTGATCCGCAACCGTTCCGTATTCAATACTGATTTCACCCTGACTCTCAGATGTTGCATTGAGCGCATTCATCAGAAGATTCACAAGAACACTCACTAGTGCCGTTTCGTTCGCTTTGATCGCACATGGCAACTCGGAATGCCGCACGGTAATTCCGCCGATTCTCCTTCCACTGCAGATCTTTACCGCAGTGGTAACAATTGATCGCAACTCGCAGGTAGTTTTTGCGGCAACCGCCTCGGGATGACATAAACGCATCATCATGCTTGTCAACTCCGCGGCTTTCATAGCGGTGGTCCGTATGATCACAAGCCATTCCGACAGTTCTTCCGAATTGGATTCACACAATCCTGCGGCACCAGTACTGCAGATGATGGAGGTGAAAAAGTTATTTATATCGTGCAGGTATCCTTTTATTAACGGCAGATCACCCACATATAATTTTTCCTGGCCGCCTTCCTCATCTTTGGAATTCATGTGCACCTCTTTCACTCATGTTGTAAGGCTTTTATGGGGTTTATACCGGATACCGTTACCGCAGGAAAGAATCCGTTAAATATTCCAACATTTCCGCGATGGAACCGGCAATGCAGGTGAAAGCGCCGCGTATTTTCTCACTGCCATTGTAATTGATTCACGTCTGATTCATAATGGTGTAATCATCCTTTTCATCTGAATTGAAACGATGCGGTTTTCCCGGAAAAACAGTTAAATTACCAATACCAGACAGAGGTGGTGGCTTGTTTTTAGTGCGGGCCCTCAGGGGCCCGCGGCAGAAACAAGAAGAACGTTATACGTTCTAATTGTCATTTACCATTCAATAAGCGTATGGTATTCAGTGTTTCACACTGTTTCTTTTATAACGCTTTAGCCGTCTTACTCCACTGGCGGAGCCAGTGTTTTGTCACAGATGTTCTTTAAGCGGGCGGAGTCCGGTGTTTCCAACACCGTTTTTCTATACCGCTTTCTTCGTGTCTAACCCCTGTAAGGGTTAGCCACCAATGCTCGACTTGTCAGTAAGCAATGATCTGTTTCGACACGCGGGGCTTATCCTTTCGATGAAAACCCTTCGCTGTTGAGTGAAACCTGGAGTATCCGAAACATCCACGTTTGATGACGTCTCGAGAGTGTATGAGGAACGTGAATCTGACTTACCGGTACTTTTATATACACTTACCGAAGGCAGAAATCCCGCCCGCGAATGCTGCCTGTTCAGAAATGTGTTTTTACTTCAATCTTTGCACCGTGATATCGAAATTAGCCTCGATACGGCGAGCCCGCACAACATTGCGATCGAATACATAAGGTTTTTAATCCGTGAAAACAGAATTCCGTTAGTGGTAAAGCTTACACCCCCACTGCCTTCAACGTGATTTTTTCCTAAGAAAGGTACTACGTTGTATCGTTGATTAGACGAACATACCCCCGGTAATGTTCCCGTTTATTTCGCGCCCCATGCAGACCTCCCAGATCCGAAATTAGCAAAGTCAAGCAAACCTCTACTTACTCCGATTAAGTGAATGATAGAGTCATCCTCGCTTGTAACAGTACCGGTAACATTATTGAAAGGAATGGTATGGGTATATCAGTCAACGGTCCATCGGGAATCGATACCACATCACTTATTGAACAACTGGTCGAACTTGAATACTCAAGCAAGGTTACCCCGGTAGAGGAACGGAAAGAAGCTTACGAGGTTTCCATAAACGCCTATTCCACTCTGAAATCCCTTATCAGCGAACTATCAACCAAAGCGACGGCAATCGACGAATTGACCGATTTCAATCTGTACACAACGACCTCCACTGATGAGGAATCCGCATCCATATCCGGATCGACAGGGTGCGAAGAGGGAAACTTTACGCTTTCAGTATACCATAAAGCGACATTTGAGAAACTGGCAAGTGGAAACAACCTGGTAACGAGTCAGACTGACTCGTTGAGTTCACAGGGCATTTCAACCGGCACATTTTCCATCAACGGAATCGAAATTACCATAAATAACGACGATACGCTGCAGGATCTTCGCATGAAAATAAACAATGCAACCGATTCCGACGGCAAGAGACCGGAAGTATCCGCATCCGTTCTGAAAATCGCGGACGACAATTTCCGGCTGGTGCTTGCTGCGGAGAACAGCGGTGAAAACGGTATCGAATGTCTCGATATTTCCGGTTCCACACTTCAGGATCTCGGCATTATCATATCATCCGACGGAGAGAAGGGAATAATTCATCAACAAATCGAATCGGTCGATTCAGTACAGAGCGATCTCTCAGATCTTATGGAAGGATCAATAATCAGAATCTCCGGAAAAGACCATAACGGCAATAGTATTTCCGGTCTTATTACCGCCTCGGAAAGCATGACCGGTAATGATTATCTGCAGGCTGTTTCCAACATTTTTCACGGTACTGTAACAGCTTCGTTCAACGGAGACGGAGCGCTAATCATTACCGACAGCATCGGCGGGAATTCGCTTCTGGAGTTTTCGTTCGACGTTTTCGGTGACAAATTGATTCCGGATACGGAATGCACGGTAACAGGGCAATGCGGGAAAAATGTCCTCTCCTGCGGCTCAAATGCTTTTTTCAGTGTCGACGGAATAGCTCTGGAATCAGAATCGAACGACATCGATGATGTTATCGGTGGAGCCTCCCTTCATATCAAAAAAACAACGGGTAATGATGTCGTGGAGTTATCGATAGAACGCGACATCGAGGCTGTCACCGGTAAGATCAGTGCGTTCGTCACCTCCTACAACAGCCTCCGCAGCTGGGTTGATTCAGCGACGAACATTTCCGTGAGTGAAGACGGTGAGGAAACGGAGAAAGGGGACCTCGCCGGAGATATGACCGCCTCATCGATCATGAACAGAATTACGGCAGTCTTTCGCCGACAGTTTTCATCCGTTGCCGGAAAGTATCAGAACCTCGCCTCCATAGGTATTACCACCGATTACAAGACCGGATCATTTCATCTTGATACCGACGACTTGAAGGATGCGCTTGCTTCTGATTTTGACGACGTGATGAGTCTGTTTGTAACCAATGGTTCCTCCTCAACGACCGGTATCGTACTGGGCCGAAGCAGTGCGGACACTGAATCGGGAGAATATGAGATCGAAAAAATGTCAGATGGATACAGATTGCGTCTTTCGGGCACCGGCAAATGGTACGAATCTGAATCGGTCACGGGTGAAATTGTGACTTTCGACGAAGGGCCTGCAAAAGGACTTTCTTTGACGATTTCCGTCAGTTCCCTGGCAACCGGTGAAACCACTACCTTTCGATATTCACAGGGTTTCGGAGATACGCTCGAATCGATATGTGATGAACTGACTGACGGAAGTGCCTCCGGCGATGGAATGATCAAACTCCGACAGGACAGTCTCAACCGGAACATCAATTACGCCGACGATCGTATCGAGATGCTAACTACCCGGATAGAGAACTACCGGGAGCGGTTGACGAAACAGTATGCAGCCATGGAACAGGCACTCAGTACCATGGAGAGCCAGATGACTTCTCTGCTGAGTGCGCTTGAAAGTAGCTGACAGAAAACAGAACAATGTCGGAAAGGAGAACCGGCACATCATACTCCATGGAGGGAACAATTCACCACCAATGACCGTGGAGGATGCACCATGCAAGTCAGTATTGATTCACTGTTCAATTCAGATGGAACGGTCATACCGTCGACATCTGCTTCGGCTGCCGAAGAAAAAAGCGGCTCCGATCTTGACAAATCTGATTTTCTCGAATTGCTGTGTACGCAACTTAAGTATCAGGACCCGCTCAATCCGCAGACCGATACCGACATGGCGGCCCAGCTCGCCCAGTACAGTTCGCTTGAACTCATGCAGAATATCGAAAGTGCCATCAACAACCAGACTGAGGTATTCAATTCCGCCGTGAGTGCTCTGCAGTACAGTGCATTATCGTCCACCAACGCTTCATCCATCTCACTGATCGGAAAAACCGTACGGTTGCAGCAGACAACGGTAACGTTTGACGGTTATGAGGATGAGATGCAGTTCAGGATCAATCTCGGTGATACCGCTTCGACAACAGTAACGCTTCTGGATGAAGAGGGCGAAACGGTTCGTACTTTTTCCACCGGGGATAAGGATGCGGATGATACGGTCCTTCTCACCTGGGACGGTCTGAGCGATCAGGGGGAACAATGTGCAGCGGGAGACTATACAATCGCCATCGAAGGGGAAGACAGCAATTCGTCGCTTTACTGTTTTGTGGAGGGCGAGGTTTCGGGTATACGTTTTAACAGTGATGGTCCGGCCGTGATTATCGATGGCGAGGAATTGACTGTCAGCAATATTCTTGCCGTAACGTAAAAAGGAAGAAGCGAACAACACCTGATTTATTCCATTCCGGTATCGTCTCCTTCCATTGAAAAAAGATACTTGTCAGTGTATATTGAGAACTGACACCGGTTCTCCCTGATCCGCATATGTAACGGTATTTTTGGACCGATATGATACTCACTCAAGAGTACCGAGTTCTCAGTTAAGATACTTTGTCTTTTAATCGTTTTGCAATATCCATTTTCAGCCGAGAGTGTTCAATTG
>JAFGHA010000229.1 GCA_016930275.1 Chitinispirillaceae bacterium | reverse complement strand
TTGAGCGGGGTTCTGATTTCATGACTCATATTGGCCAGAAACTGTCCCTTGGCGATATCCGCCGCCTGTGCCTCGAGCTTCAGGCGGTTGGCGCGTTCGATCGCCTCCTTGAGTTGCGCGTTGGTATTCCGCAGTGTTTCTTCGGCTAATTTACGTCCGGTAATATCATGAAAAATCCATACCCTGCCGAAAATTTCTCCGTTTTCTCCCTGGACCGGGGCGGAATACCGCTCCAGTATCGTGCCGTTGACGAGTTCGAGCTCGTCGACACTGGTCTCCCTGGGATGTTCTCGGAGATAATCGATCTCGTCAATGAATTGCTGCGGATTTTTCGTCATATACATGACATGTTCCACCTGGTTGAGCCCGCTCGGATCCCTGGTGATATGCTCGGGAATCTGCCACAGTTCGATGGTCCGCCGGTTCTGGACGACTTTCTGACCATGGTTGTCAACTACAAGTAAACCGTCTATTGAGGAGTTAACAAGCGCTTCGAGCAGTGCGGTCTTATTCCGCAGCGTCTCCAGGGATGTTTCTTCCGGTGGATTCATTCCATTGGCGGTATTCCCGACGGATTCCGACGATGTGTTTTCTTTCATGGCACATCCTTCTCTGACAATCGATGTAACATCACGGTACGATTTTATCGGACAAGCATACCGGGACCGAAGGTGCGGAGAAGAACATATTCACCGCAGACCATACGAATAGTCCGTCAATACTATTCAGATTCGTTTATTTTTATTTCATTCCAACCGATATGCGCACTCAGAAAATACATATACCGTATTTTTCAGGCAAAAAAGGCGAAGTGGCCCCATTGATACGAATAGGGAAACTCAACAAACGCTCCCTATAATACGATGCCGGTTTAAAAGATACGCTCAGAAAACAACCGGGCGGCACGTACGTACAGTCGCCGTTTCCGGAAGATTTTAAACGTACATATCAGTAAAATTTACTATTTCAGCTTCGATAGAATTACAAAATGCCGGTAAAGTATTTTATTGCCAACTCCCGGTCTCCAGGGCTGATGGATACCGGAATACTCAGTTCGACTCTATGGGGGGATCATTTTGAACAGAATGCACATACTGTTTCTGGTGACCGCAGTCACCTTCCTTGAACCATCCGCGGCGGTTACTCTGACCGAATCCGAGGTGGAATGGAAAACCTACGATCATACGGTAAACCCCGATAACTCACTGGTCAACGATACCTTCAGTACCGATATCGTCACGCATACCTACGATGCACTAATCCTCGAAAACGAATATCTGAAGGTAACGCTGGTACCCGATTACGGAGGCCGGATACTGTCGATGATCTACAAACCGACCGGTCACGAGCAGTTATATCAGAACCCCGTTGGTACCCCGTACGGTCCGGACTGGGATGCATTCTATTACGACTGGCTCATGATCTGGGGTGGTATCTTCCCCACCTTTCCCGAACCGGAACACGGAAAAGCCTGGTGTCTCCCCTGGGAACGGGAAATAACCGTCAATACGGCGGAACAGGTCTCAGTGGCGATGAGTTTTACCGATGATATCGACTTCCCGACCCCCGCGACCCAATTCAAATACGGTACTACCAATATCACCTGTCGTTTCGAGGTAACTCTCACGGCGCAATCATCTGCACTGAAAACATCGGTCACGCTCACCAATCCCAACAACAGGGAGATTCCCTACGAATACTGGACCAATGTCGGTATCGCCCCGGGTTCCGTACCGGGATCCACCCGTTGCGATGACCAGACGGAAATCGTCGGTCCGGTAAGCCAGGTGAAAATCGGCAGTGACTGGACCGCCATCCGGAATGTCGAACAGAACGTGAGCGGCGATATTTTCCGTTTTGAAAAACTGCGATGGTACAAAAACTGGGCCGATGACGGCATAGCCTATGCGTGGCCGGTTGAAGGTAATTTCTGGGGTGCGCTCAATCACGGAAATAACGAAGCCATAATCCGTATTTCCGAAAACGTGAAAACCCCGGGATTAAAGTTGTGGGGATTCGGCTACAACCGGAGTCGCAGTATTAATCCACAAACGAGCACCGACTATCATCGTCCCTTTCTTGAATTATGGGCGGGAGCATCGAAGGAATTTTTCACACCGGCACAGTTTGCGGCGAACTCCACACTGCAGTTCGATGAATATTACACGCCCACCGTCGGGCTCACCTCCTTTACCCATGCCAGTGAACACGCGGTCATCAGTCTTTCCACCGACAAACCGGCCTACAACGGCACCTCCGATCAGAATGCCGCCGTTTCGTGCAGGTATTTCGTAACGAACCCGGCACAACAGGTAACGCTGCTCCTGCAGTTCCGGGGCGGTGACAATGCGGTTACCGTTTACGAGGAGACCCGGAATCACGTCGGCAACGGCTCGTTTACAATAGAGGAAACTGTACCGGTGCAGAATCTCTGCGATGCAATCGATCGCCTCGTGTTCGAACTGCGGTCCGGTGATGAGACGCTGATGAGTGCCGAACAGCCGGTATCCTTCACCAATGCCGGTTCATGCGCGACACCGGTGAAGCCCGAAAGACTTTATACTAAACCGGAACACTCAACAGCAGGGATGACGGTCTCCCGGAAACTGTATACCATAAATGGCGCGTATCTCGGACGAAGCGGAGAACATCAGGTGAACCCGCAGGTGAGAAGGGGCGTTTTTCTATCGGTTGATGACCAGGGAAAATGTGTGCGTATCGTTGCGGTTAAGCGCTGACCGGAAGCATTGGTAGAAGTAATGCGGTACAGAGATATTCACCATGCACCAGCAGGCATGGCTTGACAGTATACGACCTCACGATGAACAGAACCGCCATCACCTCTCTTTTGGTGAGCGTAATCGTTCCCCTTCGGATCCCGCTCATCGGCGATGGTGGCAACCGGGGTTTTGTTTACCTCATCAGCACCATCGGACGTTTACCGTTTTCAATCACCACCGTCTGACTTGCGGCAGGAGGACGTCCCCCCGCGGAAATAAGTAAAGTCGGTGAGAATGAATACGTGCCGATCTTTTCTCCCCGAAGGTTGAAAATACTCCGTGAAAAATTACCTGCTGTAAACAGCCGTGAGGCCGGATTATTCCGGAAACCGCCGAACGACCTGATCGCATCCGGTTTGTAGTTTTTGAGAGTCTCGAGCAGCTCGTCATATGCCGGTTTCGGTTCGAAGTTATCATCGAAAATAAGCGCTTCACCCGTCCCGGGGAACACACCGGGAATCCAGGAATACCGGTCGGTGAATCCCCAGATCATGAATGTTTTACAGGCGGAATTTTCAAGACAGGTCTGCAGGTATTCCCGGTAGTATTCCGCCTGTGTTACCCAGTCATTTCCACCCGACGGAAGCGTTATTCTGATATCCAGTTCGGTAACCGATATCCGCAATCCGAGGGCAGCAAAGCGATCGAAATTTTCTTTCAGACTGGCAATGAATTCCTCGTCGTAATCTTCAAGGGTCTGATGCGACTGAAACCCCACACCACTTACCGGTACCCCGTTTTCGATCATCTCTTTGAGTTTGTTGTACACCGAGGTGGACTTACTGTTGACATTACTCGTGCTGTAATCGTTGTAGAACAGAATCGCATCGGGATCGGCCCGGTGCGCGTAGGTGAATGCGGAATCAAGAAAATCGTCACCGATCGTTCGCTGCCAGAACGAGCCCCGTAATGGATTGACTCCGTTGGTGGCCCGGTCACCGAATGCCTCGTTCACCACATCCCATTCGAACACTTTACCCTTGAAGTGTGAAACCACGCCGGTGATGTGGGCTTCCATCTGTTTGAGAAGCGTTTCACGCGTCCAGCTTCCTCCCGACAACCAGCTCGGGTTCTGGGCATGCCAGACGAGGGTGTGTCCCCGCACCTTCATATCGTGTTCCTGCGCGAACGCAACCATCGCATCGGCAGTACCGAAACTGAACTGTCCCTGCTGCGGCTGCATCGCCTGCGCCTTCATCTCGTTTTCGGCGACCACGGTATTGAAATCCCTGGTAAGAATCTCGCTGTACTGCCCGGACTGGTAGGTTCTTCCGAAAATACAGGTGCCGATATTCAAACCGATCTTGTCGGCATACGCCCGTAAAGACTCCTCCTGACCGTTCGCCGTGAAACTACCGGCAGCTATCAGTGTAATGATAAGAATCCCACTTCTGAAATGCATGGCACATCTCCTTAAAAGGTTGAGTATTTACCATTTAATCGCTTTAATGGATGGCAAATACAACAGTATACCCACTAATACCCCTTTCTTAAGTAGTATAAGGAAATTTTCCTTGGTATGACGGAGAATAATTTCGGTGAATACTCCGGTTACAGTACAAATCCCACGCTTGCAAAGAGTTCTTTACTGAATTCATCGTAACGGTATCAGACATCCGTTACCCGATGACCCCTGCCAGCGAAAATTTGTATATTATCATACATCCATATGCATTGCGGCAGTAAGCCGTAAGCCACTCAACCTCAGGAATCATCGTTGAAAGGACAAAATAATGCCATTCCACATCAGTCCCATAAAACGATTTTTATCCGCAGGTACCCTGTACCTCATCATGCAGTATTCACCGCTCCACGCCCAGGTCGAAATGCATTTGGTAGATTATCTACTTCCGGACGGGTACACCCTCCGGGAATCCTGGAGTGCGCGGCAGATCGGTATGGGAAAAATCGACGTGCCGGCCACCGATGATCCCGCTGCGATACTGAACAATCCAGCAGGACTCGGAATTATTTCGACTGAAAACCGATACGGAGCGGCCGGATTTTCCTATAATCCGGTGCTGCCTATTCTCAAATCCCCCCAACTCTGGAAACAGCAAGGCTATGCGACCTTCTCACCCTCCCCCGCCATCGGGAACTTCGGATTCAATTTCGTGATGACCAGTTCCGGAACGTACGAACAATGCAACGATCTGCATCTGCTCGACTCGATGGAATACTATAACAATTATTCCCGGGACGAGGAATGGCTGGACTACTGCGATACCGTCATCTGTTCCGATACCGGTGACCGTTGCTCCTGCGGATACCGGGTGTCGGACTGCAGATCGTACGAGGAATTCAGACAGTACGACCTCCTGCTGGCGCTCTCCTACGGCAGACGATTCTCCACGGGAACGTTCCTGCAGCATGCGATCGGTATCACTGCGAAATATTTCCACCGGAAGTACTATCTGAACAGTTACTACCGGATGCCGATCGCATTCGATATCGGTTATCTGTTGAACAGTACGGTCGGCATCGGTTACGGACTATCCATAAGCAACATCGGCCCGCTCATGCGCTGGGAGAGTCACGGACAATATTACGATGAACGGTCGGACAGTACGGTAACGGAAACCTGGAGCGGTACCGTCGCGAGTCCCTTCATCATCACCACGGGCCTGCAGTACGACCTGCGGAAGCTCCTCGAAAAGATCGACTGGCTCAACATCATGCTGGCGGCATCGGTGCGGGGTGTTTTTATGGCATGGGACGAATCATATGATGCGCTGCCGTTTTATAAGGCACCTCGTGCTGAACATAAAACCGAGTCACCGGCGGAATACTCGTTCGGAACCGAGATTACGCTCTTCAACCGTTTTTTTCTGCGATTCGGCATGCACATCGATACCTTCGACAAGCGGTACTCGACAACCCTGCACGGAAATCCGGAAAGTACCGACATCAATTACGGAATCGGCGTACGGATAGCCGATCATATCAATTGCAACTGGTACTACGACAATCAGAAAATCGACGGTGAAAAATTACCCTATTGGGGTTGTTCGCTCGATATCACTAATGTATTCAACTGGAAAACAATGTAGCATCTCTTTGAAATGTAGCATCTCTTTGAAAGGAAAAAATTGCATGAAAAACGTACATTGGCGTTATTTCGGTGTTGCAGCTGTAGTTGTATGGACCATCTGTACCTGCACAAAAGATCCGGTCGGTAACAATATTCCCGATATCTCGGGTACCACCTGGGCCGGTATGGATTCGAAGGGCGACTACTACGTCTATTCTTTCGACGAGAACGGCATACTGACCTATACCTCTCCCTCCGGGACCTATTCCAACGGCACCTGGACACAGGACAACGATGCCGTTTACATGGAAACGAACAATAAATACTCCGAGCGTACCGGAACGATTTTCAGGGATAGCATGAGTGGTGACGGATGGAATGTGACGGGAAAAGAATGGACCTGGGGTGCGAAATGGCAGAAATAAAGTTGGGGAAAACCTTGTGAAATAACTTTTTCCGAATTTAAATCGTTATTTGAAACCGTTCCAGCAGATTCTGAATAACGGTGAAGTTAAAAGTTTCAATTTTTTGAACACCGGTACTTCTCTGAATATACTAATAAATAAATGGTAGTATAGTTACAGGAAAATATCACAGCACGTGAAATTTCCGGGATAAAAAGTTTCAATTTTGATATTATATTAAATATAAAGCATTTTGGCCTTAATTTCACTCAAACAAAGTGGGTTGTTTATGAAATTTAAGCGTGTAAGTAGCTATGTATCAGCAGGTTTATGTATGTTGCTGCTGATGGAAGTTGCAATCGCCCAGACCCTCACCTCAAACCGTACCGGTACGCAGGGTGAATTCCACTATGAATACTGGAAAGACAGTGGAAACGGCACCATGATTCTGGGTGAAGGCGGCAACTTCAGTTGTGAATGGGATGCGCACAACATCCTGTTCCGTAAAGGGGTGAGACCGGGGGGACGGGACGTTGATGTCCGTTATTCGGCCGACTACAAACCGAATGGAAATTCCTACCTGAGCGTTTACGGCTGGACTAAAAATCCGCTCGTGGAATACTATATCGTCGACAGCTGGGGCAGCTGGAGACCACCGGGTTCACAATCTAAGGGTACCGTTGAGAGTGATGGTGGAACCTACGACATTTATGAGACGACACGGACCAACCAGCCTTCGATCGAAGGGACGAAAACGTTCCAGCAGTACTGGAGTGTCCGCAAACAGAAAAAAGAGAGTGGTATCATTTCTTGCGGCAACCATTTCAATGCCTGGGAAAAGCTGGGAATGAAATTGGGAAGTTTTTACGAAGTCTCGTTCAATGTCGAGGGATGGCAGAGCAAAGGCAGTGCCGATGTCGAAATGGAAATGGGCAAGTTTGAAGAGGATGTCGCTGTGAACAATACACTCAATGCCGCTCAAAACCACAAAATAAACGGACGGGGACATTTTCAGGTAACGGCGAACAGCATCCCGCAAATCAACTTCACGGTTCCGGTAAAAAGTAGCGTATCCTTCAAGGTATACAATTTTCTCGGACGGGAAGTTGCAAAAATCGCCGGAAAAGAATTCTCTTCCGGAGAACATTCCCTGCAGGTAACGAATGTGAATCTCGCGCATGGCGTTTATTACTATACGATGAAAACGGGAATGGAGCGGTAAAGGATTTACTTGCAGCGTACGATTTTACAGAAAAAGCCATCGTTATTCAACGGTGGCTTTTTCTGTAGTAGGATGTATATATCCCCTATCCCATACCCTGCTTGCGCGGGAAGAAAACTGATAACAGTATTCTTCCACGTTAACTCAGCAGAGATCCAAGGTGGGACCTGGTGACGAAATCTATCAATCACTGAGTATACTTTTAATCTCTTTACTATTTTTTTGCGGATTCTGACTACTTCCCGCTTCACGGGATGGATAACTGAGCAGTTACAATAAAAGTGTATAAAACGCCGGGTTCACCCGGCGTTACTTCACCGTGCCGCGGTAAGAATCCTGGTATTACTTGTCTTTCCCCCCTGGACTGCCCTCACCAGAAGCAGACCGGGATGCATCTCTTTCTCCGGCAGCAGTATTACACCGTGACCCTGAGGCAGCGTTTTTGATAAAAGTACCCTGCCATCCACTGTCAACACTTCAATTCTTCCGGCTTCCCGTGATGAAAGCGCAATTCGGTAGCCATTGCTGACCGGGGTTATTCTCAGGTCGTTGCGGTCCGTTTGCAGATGATTACAAGCTTGGTTGATTGCCGCAGCAGGGGAAGGCTTTATCTTGAAAGTCGCCCAACCCTGGGGGGGAACATCGAACTGATACAGGGTTCCCATCAGACTTATGGTCGCCTGTTGAGCATCATTGCCGTTATTATATATCTGGGTAATAAAGGTACTATCGGGATTTCTGAACACCAGCGCGTCGTTGATACCCGTCGTTCCGATACGTTTCGCTCCGGGAACAACGTACTGGGAGAAATGGCGGAACACCCAGTACGCGGGAGTTATAATCAGTTTTTTAGCGTTCCGGTCAACCACCAGAAGCGCGTTCTGCGGCCAGTTGCCGAGACTCTTTCCGTAGGTGTCGAGTACCATATTCCAGGCGCAGTAGGAGTTGACTCCCGCGGCGATCCAGTCCCGCAGCAACTGCCAGCTTTCCTGTCCGTAGAGATGATCATTCTGCGGTTTACTGGAACTGTACCGGGTCTCGTCCCAGTACTTCGCCTCGAAATTGTAATTGCCGCAGCGATGTTCCGTCTGCCAGACACGTCCCTTCTTCGACAGGGTAGGAACGACGCTTTCCAGGTTCCACTGAAGACCGAACCCGACAATGTACTTCATCGCTTCAGCGTCATTCATACAGGCGATCGCGATATTACTGTCGTCCGGGTGCGACATGGTACCACACCAGATCTCGGTTTCAAGATTGCGCTCTTCGAACGTCGGTCCGAGGTAGTCTCTGAGGAATTTTACAAAAAGTGGAATGGTCCACTTCACCTGAGCATAGCCGGGCTCATTCTGATGATGCACCGCTTCGATGGTAAGCCCCAACTTTCCGTACTCCTCCACGAATTTCGCGAAATAGAGTGCATACGCCTGAAGTGTCTGCGGATCATCCTTGAAATTCATGCCGCTTTTCATCCAGCCGGGACATACCCACGGACTTCCCCAGAGATGAATATCAGGGTTTATCTCAAGTGCCGCCTTGATGTAGGGAATGAGTTTTTCCCGGTCACGGGCGATCGAAAAATTATTCATCGAAAAGTCGTTACTGGTCTCAGCGAGGGTATACCAGCTCATCGCGTAATCACTGGCACCGATTGGAATACGTCCGTACACGAAATTCGCTCCGTTTTCGTCATCGAAGAGCAGCTCCATCGCTTTCGTTATTTCGGAACTTACCGCCTGAAGGGCATCCCACCCCATTTCGTTGAACGTGCCTCCGAATCCCTCCCATGTCTGTTTCACATCGTTCTCATCAACGATCACATCGGGCGTACCATTTTCGACCGTGGTGAATGTCCCGGGCTGCCAATAGCTCCCCTCCTTGGAATACATAACATCAGGCAGCGATGTCCCCGCGCCCTGTACGGTGATGGATAAAAGTGAGCAACTTAAGAAGAAAAAAACAACAATGCGGTTCATGAACCTGCCCCCCTTCAGGAAATTAATTATCTGCAATGGTTTTTACCCAGAATACAAAATATGTATGTAATATACAAATTACAAACGCACTAATCCTCATCTCTACGAATTTAATTGCATAAGTATAAAACACTATCCGAAGTCGGCATCAATTGATTGGGCATTTAATGGAATGTCCAACTGGCGCGAAACACAGCCCCATCGAGTAACACATGGTATAGATGACTACCGGAATGTGGAAAAACTAATTAAAGTGTGACGCCGGTAATCTCCGGAAATTCTCAGAGATAAAAAATGAAAAAGGCGCTTGAGGAGCTTAAAGCGATGTATGGGGCGGTTGTTACCCCCGCACACAGCTTGTTGAAGCCGGTAGTACTGCCGTATAGGCCGTTTGCGGTTCTCACCGGAAGATCCGGAGTGACTCGACGCGCTCCTTTTTCAGGGAGCCTGTTTTTATTGCGGACAGCTGTCCGGGTATTGAATTTCCCGTGAAAAATCACCATTTTCATCCCACCGGAACCTGAACGGATTCCGTATATAATAAGGTACGTTCAAGGCCTTTGATCTGGACACTCTAAAAGCCCCCCTGCGGGGATTTTGGAGGCGAACATGTCAATACACTACCTCCAGACGAAAGTAAACTGCATGCCGGTAAAAGCTCATTTCGGTTTCTATGCAATCCTTACGGCACCCCTGCGCGGGTACGAATACTGCACGAAAGTGCTCGTCGATGCGGAAGTTCCCTTTGTTCAACTGCGGATGAAGGATGTATCCCCCGGCGATATACTCCCAACGGCACAACTGATGCGTCGGATCACCCTCGACAGCAATACGAAATTCATCGTCAACGACTATCCCGAACTCGCACGCGACTGCGGAGCCGATGGAGTACACATCGGACAGGACGACATGCCGATCCACGTGGTCCGTCGTATTGTCGGACCTGACGCGATCATCGGACTCTCCACACACTCTCCCGATCAGACGAAAGCCGCGTGTGCACTGGGTCCCGATTATATCGGTATCGGTCCGGTCTTCCCTACACCCACAAAAAGGAACCCCGACCCGGTGATCGGCATCGATGGTATGCGGCGGATGCTTGCCGCAGCGACGGTACCTGCGGTGGTGATCGGGGGGATCGATCTATCCAACGTGCAACAGGTACTCGATGCGGGAGCAAAAAACTTCTGCATGGTCCGGCAATTCACCCAGTCGGAAGAACCTGAAAAAACGGTTGCGGAGATCCTGCGGCTTTCCCGTACTGCGAAATGCTGAAATTTGCTGCAATCCTGTTCGAAGTAAAAGATTCACAATTGATCCGCACGATTGTACAATTACGGCAGTGATATACTCGTCTCCCTGATTCGGGCTTCCCGTAGATACGTGAAATATCCCGTAATCACTACCGGCAGCAGTACATAAAACGACTCAACCGCACCATTCTTTACAGAACCGCTCTGAGCAACTTCATTATAATTTTCGTACTGTTCAGTCTTCTTCTAATGACCCATTCCCTGCTGCATCATCACAGTCTGCTCCATCCCCGATGACCTCACTGCCGGCATGCATCAAGGATAAACTTGACAATATGCAAAATTTATTCAACGTCGATTTCATCGCCGTCTTTCTTGCGAACGGAAGCGACCGTTCCTTTCACCTGATCGACCAGTAGGTGCGCTACGGTGAACCGGTTCCTCTTTTTCCTGAAAGTACCGCCATGCTGATGAGCCTCGAAACAGTCCTGCGAAACGGGGAAACGATTATCTATGACACGCTCGACAACAGTCTTTTTGACAACTTTCCCGATACTCTCACCTCCTTCCTCACTGGAATTTTCTTTTTTCCCCTGATTTTTTTAGTTCAGATGCAGAAAAATTATGCTATATTAAATATTCTGTGTCCATATGCGAAATCGAGTTAAAGCTATTGTCCTGTCACAATTTAACCGGTTAAGCACTTATGTCAGTTGAATGCCCCTCACACAATACCGCCAGAGACCTTTCAAGTATTATCGCTTTGCTGATTGATGTTCAGGAAGCACTGGAAGAGAATGATTTCACTGAAGAAGCCCTTCTTGTCTCCAACCACCTGCAGGAGCTTTCTTCTCCCCACATTGAATCCAGAATTGAGAAAAATGGAATCGAACCGGTTCTGGAAGAGATGGCGGCGTCATTCTCGTCCTGATTGAGGTACTCTTGCCTTCATGCCTTTTCCCTGCTTATTCGCAGGGAACCAGTATCACTGTTGGTTCACCCTGCTGATACGAAAGTCTGTATTCCGTTCCCGCCTGTGCATAAACTCCCGTAATTGTACCGTCGGTATAATCTATAACCGCATCAATTACTCCGGTAAGCCCTTTACCGAAATCGATGAGCGCTTTGAGACTTCCCTGCTCCGGGACGGCTCCCGCAGAAAGCTCAGCGGAGGGTGTTACCGTCAAATCAATATTCCGGATATTCCCCGTTCGGTAATCAATGGTCCGCCGACACGAAAACAGCCGGTTTTCCCGGTGATCGAGCGGATCCGCTCCACTACGGCATAAATACCGTTCGACAATTCGTGTCGTGCTGTCTGCAGGTGGAAGGTCCCGCTCACGGAGCAGAATACAAGTATCCCCGTTCTGCCCGAAATAACGGTTCCCGTACCGCACCTGTTCAATAGTTCCGTCGACGACTACCTTTCTTCGCCAAAGTGAACGAATCCGGTTATCACGGTCAGTCGAAAAAAGGTGATCGACACCGGCATCAAAATCAACCGCCAGATCAAGCCGCATCGTTATGCCGGTATAAATACCGGTACAGCCAAGCAGCGGTATTACGTTGTTTTGCGCCGTAGTCATCATTCCGTCACCGTCTGCATCCATGTATATCTCTTCAACAGACACCCCGGAAATCGTGACTTTTCGTGCAATCATCTGCAGACTGCTGTCGGACCGGACTTCAAAAGACGGTGTAGCCGTTGCGCCGCTGGTCTCGAAATTGGCCGGAGGTATAATAAGCACTATTTCTCCGGTTTCCGGATCACGTTCTACAGAATATGTGGAAGCGGAGTCATCGGTATGATCAGTCAGATCGATTTTCGTGTTCCCTTGTGAATCCGGAGTGTTCGTCGCCGGTTCAGAATCGCTCCGTACTATCAGAAAGGTATCCCGAACTACCTGCGTGTCTGTAATAAAGACGGAATCATACAATATCTGTTGTATTACCAGCTCATTGATCGCGCTATCGGCCCCGAACTGTTCGTTGATCGTATCGTAGGTCACTGTTTCAAGAATCACGGTATCCCTATTAAAAAGCGTGTCGACTATAAATACAGTGTCATACCCGACTGAACCGCCTTCTTTATCAGCGGGAGTACTATCCGTCGCCGCACGTTTCGCAACTTTTCCCGTGGAGGGGGGCGAGTAAACATTCTGCGGACTCAGTTGTCGTTCCCCATCGACCAGATAGGTTGAAGGGACCCAGGCTTCGGTTGAATCGAACAATGAAAGGGCGGAAGCAAGGCATGCGGTTATGTCGGGGTTTCCGGTTTCGGTACCGGCGACAGGTCCGTTTGTACAGGAACAGAGTATCCATACCCCCGCGGACACAATTGTGAAAATCTGCAGGAGGATCCCTCTACGCATCGGTTCCTCCGCCGGGAAACGGTTTTGACAACGGAAACATCTGCAGGTTGAGCTGCAGAACACGCTGTGGTTGGCGGTCGGATTCGGCGAGTTCGAGCAGTTCCTTCCTGAGCCGTTGCAGTTTCTCCTGTATAAGTTGCCTGGTTTCTTCGGATACCGCTACCGTCACACTGGAGATATCCCGTTCCGCGGCACCGAACCGTTCTATCGATTCCGAAGCGAGACGCATCATTGCTTTATGGTAGTTCGCAACCGCCACCGAACGAACCTGCGGACCGGTAGTCACCGATGCCGCCGCACGCCGGTAGGTACCGTCGTCGTTTCTGACGATCATTCCAAGCCGCAGCAGTAATGCCACCGATCTTTCGGCTTCAGCGGCGGTGATTACGGGAACAACCGCACTCCCGAGCCGCCGGTAGTCGTCTCTGAAATCAACGGCGGTGACCAGTTCTATAACCACCGGGTTGAACCATTGCGAATAGTAATCGTATTCCGACGCTTCGAGAAGACGGGGGTTGCATTTGACACGGTAGCGCATGATCCGTGAAAGATAGAGGTTTTTTTCATCTAATGTTTTACTCTGGTTGAGAAACACCAGATTCTCAAGATAATCACTTTCGCTTTTGTTAAGCCCGAACGCCTTGGCAACACGATAAACACTCGCTTTGGTCAGATTACGTTTACCGTCGACCACCAGTTTGAGAAAATTGGGGGATTTGAACCCCGCTTTCTGTGAAAACAGACGGTAGGAATAAAAAGAGTGTTCCGCCTTGCGCTGCTCGAAAAGCTGACGCAAAAAATCACGGTAATCCATGTATTCGAATATTGTTCCCATTGTGCTCTTTCAACAGAAAACGGAACTTCGCGGTATCCCGCGAAGTTCCAGTTTCTCACCCTGTGATTCCTCCGGTTTACTTCCCGGCAAAGGTGATGCGGAAATTGTTCTTCCGCACTCCCGTGGCAATATTCACGGTATACATCCCATGGCTCATTCGATTGGCTGCGGTTTTCAAATTCCAGTCGAAGTATCCGCCAATGAACTCATACGGCATGATCGTTCTGAATGCAACCAGTCTTCCCTTGAGATCGAATATACTGATGCGCATCGGATCTGCCGGTCGTTCAACCGGAAGGGTTACCCGCAGTCGTACGCCGCGTGCGGTAACCGATATTTTCCGCTGCAATTCTCCGGCATCATGGGTAATCACACTGCTTCTATTGTTGAGAATATCTTCAAGCGAGATACCATCGAGATCAAGACCGGAACCGCTGGTCGTACCCGAAGTCGGTGCTCCTCCCTCGGTGGCGAAATTGGAAGACGCATCGTTGAGAATCGCCGTTTCCGCACTTCCGGTCCGTGCCACCGTCGTCTGCTCCTCCTGCTGCCAACTCGAATCCTCCCAGAGTTCCATACCCGGTTCAAGAGCCAGAAGGCTCGTCTGACGGGTAACGATATGGAACTCTTTTCCGATTTTCTTGATTGCTTCGGCATTACCGATATAATCGGCGAAGAACAGTTGCTCGGCGGTTCTGAATGCCCATTGCGGGTCCTCATACGGACGATAACTCAATGTCGGCGGAGGATAGAATCCCTTCGCCGTCATTTCCATCGAAAACCACAACCCGCTCGTTTTTCCCCGCACCTTGATACTGACCGGTTGATCGATTTTTCCGGCTACCCGCACGAATGCCTCGTTGATATTCGACGCATCCGGCAGAACCATTTTTGCGAGTGCATCGTCCCTCGTGACCGTTTCCTCCGTGGCGATGTCGATACCGCTATTGACGAACGTGTAATAGATGCCGTTATAATATCCGTCAACGGTATAGGCGATATCGGTCATATCATCAGAAGTAACGGTCAGATCGCGAATACCGCTGCGGTTGAGACTGCCGAACAGCGGAGGCAGATCGGGAATTGCAACCCGTCTGCCGTCGTCGATCTCGTAATGAAACGCGATCGCGTAACTGTTGAGAATACCCGAAAGACGGAATCCGCCCGATTCAAGTGCGATACGATACAACTGATATTTATCTTCGATGGTGAACAAGGTAAGCCCGGCATCGTCCGCCATTGTCAGCAACTGTTTCATGAGCGAATTGTACTCTTCACCCGCGCTGCTGATTTTATAGGTATTATCCACCCGCTCCTGATAGTCGGGAGGCTGGAACAGATCGGAAATAAGGATGGCGATACCATCGGTGCCTGTCCGATCGCCTCTTCAAGAAGTGCCACGGTTGTCAGGATTCGAGACATGGTGACCTCCTCGACGGGGTTCCGGGTGAAAGTATCCCTTCGGCAATCACTGAATAACTCAAGAGTACCGAGTTCTCAGTTAAGATACTTTGTCTTTTAATCGTTTTGCAATATCCATTTTCAGCCGAGAGTGTTCAATTG
>JAFGHA010000228.1 GCA_016930275.1 Chitinispirillaceae bacterium | reverse complement strand
TCGGCGTTCAGGAGCCCCTTGATAAATGCCGTATCGGAAACCAGGTTCCGTGAAAGATCGTTCAGATCCAGGTTTACAATGCCGATTTTGACGGCCTCGACGCCGCTATCATTACTTGAAGAAACGGAGATTTGTCCCGAAGGACTGCTCAGCGACAGGTTATGCAGGGTTACAACGGAATTTTCCACCCCCATGAAATTGTCGGGTGAGATGGTCCATTGGCGATTGCCCAAATGGACACTGGACGGGTCGATGGATATCCGGTAGACATTGTCACGCAGAGCGCCCTTGATTTTAACAAATATGTTTTTGGAACCATTATCGTCAATTGCCGAAAGAACCAGCGACGCTTCCTGTTTCTGCAAACTTCCTTTGGCGGAAAAGTTATCCAGTGCCAGAGGTCCGTTTGAAATACGCCGGGTTGTTACCCGGCAATCAAGTCGGTGGTCGTCGGCATCGATTGCTACTGCGGCATCGGACACGCTTGTTCCCGAATACGCTATTTTGGGAAACGCAGCACTTAGAAGGAACCGGTCATTTCCCGAGGTGAAACGTACGCTGGCGGAGCAGGGGGAAAACCCGGTCAGTTGTGGTAGTAAGAACCCAGAAAGCAGGGGGTGTTGATGTACCTGAACGGCAAAATTGAAATTCCCCGGCGCCTGGTGAACAGGAGAAGGGTTGTCCGGTTTTTTCAAAGAAAAATAGCGAGTAACGAATTTCTTCACTTCTCCGGCAACTCCCGAAGGAGCTACCGTTCCAGTGTACTGCACGTCCATCAGGTCGCTGATTACGGTAATCCGGCGTTCCCCGCCGGCAATGACCGATCTGCCTGCCAGGGAGTCCAGTTGGTATTCGGTCCCCTTATGTACCACGACAATACGGCTGAGTGCCGCACTACCGGTTAATGAATCGAGGCCTTTGCCCCGGGCATCAACAACGATTTTGGCCGCGACCCGAATATCGTCACCGAAAATGTTGAGTGGTTGTACATCTGCCTTGTCGATGTTCAG
Source organism: Chitinispirillaceae bacterium (assembly GCA_016930275.1). Taxonomy (GTDB): domain Bacteria; phylum Fibrobacterota; class Chitinivibrionia; order Chitinivibrionales; family Chitinispirillaceae; genus JAFGNB01. The sequence continues at coordinate 6,357 of JAFGHA010000228.1, read as the reverse complement.
GGTAAAGTTATACCGCTCGTTTCCGGCGGCGACATCGATTAATCCGTCGAAATCAACCGCTGCATGGGGATCATTGACCGAAATTTTTCCATCGTAGCGGGTGCCGGTGATGGTCCCGTCGACCAACAACTTCTTATACGGATACCTGTTGAGGTATATCGTTGAAGCGTCTGCTTTCACCTTGACATTCACCGTGTTTTGATCGAGGCCCTTCCCGGTAAAGTCCACCTGTGCATCAACCGGCCCGAACATGGCGGTGTCGTTCAGCAGCAGCCCGGCATTAAAATCGGTCACCTGTATCGTACCGTCATAAACACCATCGGCATCCATTGACCCACGAGCTGAAATGGTACCGTAATCGGTAGTGAGCTTAAACGATGTTGCAAACGTTTTCAGTGTTCCTTTACCATGAGCTTCCAAATCGATACTCTCCGGCAGGTAAATGCCGGGTGGCAGGTTTGATTTTCCAAGAAGATGTGCGATATCGGTTCTTCCTGTTGTCAGGTGCAGTTTCGGGATGGTAAACCGCAGCTTATTAACATCGGGTAAACCGGCAATCACGCAATCGGTTTTAAGCAAGGTTTTGTTGCCGACGCTGATTTCGATCCGGTCTCCGGTAAGTTCACTTAAAGGACCCGTAATGGTTCCGGCGGCTGTTACGGAAGTATAAGGTCCGTGAAGAAAAGAACTGGAGGCTGCCTGCGGAACAAGATACAGGATATCACTGACTCCGATGGTTGCATGGTTTATTGTTGCGTCCACCTGCACCTTGTCCGGAAAACTGACGAAGGATTCCAGCGATGCGAATTTTAATGCAACCGAACAATTGATATCCGAGACCGAAGTACGCAGCACACTTTTTGAAGCGCTGATGCCATGCTCATCCATTTTGAAGTCGGTGGAAAAATCCGACACATACAACCTGCCTGAATCCCGTGCTGAAAAGTTGGTAATATGTGCTTTTGTGAGGGTGGGAGAATACGCAACGTTGTCGGCTCGCAGAAGTATATCGGTAAAATGCAGGTGCGATGGATTAAAACCGATCGGAATGCCGGTTGCAGTGTCGTGGAAATTGCCGTTCTTTACCGGTAGGGCAGTCATGTCAAATGCAAACAAGCTGTTGGATAGTTTAAGTTTGTTTGCCGAGACATGTACCTCGGGTTGAACGTTTGTTGATGGTACCGGATGGGGGTTCCTGGTTATGGCAATTGAGCTGGTGCATCCGTCGATTGCCAGAGTGTTGATGCCGAATTCGAGCTTCTGCAGGTCCATTGTGTTCATGTTCAGATTCATTGCTTGTACCGCGACGATAACCGACACACCACTGTAACGGTCATCATAGGCGAACCGCACATTATCAAGGTTGACGTTATCAATGCGTACGTGTGCAGCGGGTGGTTTTTCGGTTTTTGTTTTGGCGGTATCGGCAAATGCGGTCAGTAAAAATTGATAATTAAACAGACTGTCGGAGTTTGTTCGGGAAACAATGCTGAAGGTGTTTTTCATTGAAACTGAATGAAGGTGAATAGTTCCGGAGATCAGCGCAAAAAGATTGATCGCTGCTTTTACGTTACCGGCATACAGCAGCGTGTCCTGTGCGGGGTCTTCGATATATAATCCGTCTATAAAGAGCGATCCGCGAAACGTAATGCCTGCTCGTGCAAATGCAACTTTTCCCGGTAGTTTATTATTGACAGAAACTGTTGCACGCTGAATGATAAAATGTTGGATGGATGGAATCTGAATGATCGCCGCCAGCAGTAGTAAAAGTGCAACAATACTTACTGTCGACCAAAGGAAAATCAGTGCTGTTTTCTTTATAAAAGTTGCAAAGGTCATCTTTTGATGTTATCCCGAAGTATGCATGCCTTGTGAGAGCGTTTCGGCCTGAGCGGCGCACATACATGCACCGAAAATGAAAACGCATCCGGACAGAAAAATCCATAACAGCAAAGCCATAATGCCACCAAATGTTCCATAGACTGCATTGACAGCCCAGACATTCTTCAGATAAATCACGAACAGCTGTTCCGCCACACGTAAAAGAATAGTGGCGCACAGTGCGCCCACCCAGACTTCGGTAAACCTTGTCGATCGGCGTGGCGCGAACTTGTAAACCAGACTCAGACTGAAAAACACCGTAATCAGGGGAATAAATAGACTTCCGAGTCCAAATAAACGGGAACTAAAATCATACCCGGTAAATAGCCAGTCCTTCACCATTACCGCAAGTACCGGAACTGCACTACCCAGAAAAACGGCACCGGCCAGTGCTCCGAACAGGATCACACTTTTCATCGGCAACCGCCACCAGTTGCGTACCGTGGTTCCCCAGGCCCGGTTGGTTGCTTTGATGAGTGTAGTGAAACATTGAACGGCCATAACGAACAGGAAGAGAAAAGCAGTTGCGCCCGCCTGCTTCCGTGCGGTAACCACCCCGGTAATGGTGTCGAAAATATGCCGATGCATTTCACCGCTCATCGGGACGTATCGTTCAACATACCCGATGATCCCGGTTGTGGCCCTGGCCCGGTCAATAAAGAACGATGCAACCGTAATGAAAAGAATGATCAGTGGAAACAGCGAGAAGAACGCATTATAAGCAAAGGCACCTCCCCACATCACTCCGTCAATCTTCAGGAACTTCTGTACGGAAAAGGTAAGTATGGTCCGGATTCGATGTGCCTTCCGTCTAATCAGGGGTACCTCAGTTACTATCCAGAGAGTTAGTTTCCAGATACTTGTTCAATATGACCGAACGTTCCCTGTAGCTTACCGGCAAGTCTTTTCACCAGGAGAAAAGACTTGCCGGACTGCTTGTATGCGTGTTCAAATCAAGTATATAGCAACAATCGAGCCAAAACGTCGACACTTGATATTGATAACACACCCGGTTCGGCCTTGTGGTGTGAATGTTTTGCCTTCAAGAAATGAAGCAGAAGTCAGAAGCATGCTTCTTGAAACTGAGAAAAACCACAGTATGGCTGTTCAAAAATTCTTAAACGAGTGATAGGTGCCGATCCGGATAATGGTATGACAATTGCTTTATACGGTTATGGGGAATGAGCGGCTTACCAAACACTACCATCGGAGTTACTACAAAATGAAACAATATCCGGGAATTAAAGCGGTTAAGTTTTATCGTGAAGCAAAATTACATCATGCGGTGTTAGTTGATCTATGGGAAGACGGCGCACTGCTGAAGGCTGAAACGTGCAACATCCCGAAGGTCAGCGAAGGAAAAACCGGTGAGTATTACCTTGCGACAAAGTATGGAAATACAAAATTCAGGGGTATTATTAAAGAAGTTTCTCTGATCGGAAGTGCACTTTGCTGGGAAATTGAATTTATCGAGATTTCAACGTTCAATGAAGATCCTCTGAGGAGAATGATCGATGAAATCGTTTTGCTGGATTCCGGTCGGGAGGTTGTAGAGAATGAGTTAACCTATGGATAAACCCAATTCAGCAGCAGTATACTGCAGCAGAAAAATCGATGAATTTTACGACGATACATTTGCTGCACTACCGTATGTCGCAATCGGGCAAATCATGCGACTGATCATTCCGTCATGAATAAATCGGATCATAAACAAATGGTGTTATTTTTAGTAAGTGCGGGGATGACCGGGGCGATATATATGGGTCTGCTGTATCTCTGCAGAAATGTCTTTGCCATTAATCCCTATGTCTCCATTTCTGCAGCATATGCTGCAGCCATGGCATTTTACTTTGTGACCAATAAACTGGTGGTGTTCAAAAAAAACGAAGCGGGGTCGGTATGGCGGGAACTGATCGGGTTCCTTCCGCTGGCGGTAGTGAATTATGTTCTGACGATGATTATCGTTGCAATTATCCGCAGGTATACCCACGAAGAATACTCAGGTTCCGTTGTTGCCGGCATAGCAACGACGGCTTTGGCGTATCTGGTGTTCGATAAGTTGCTGTTCAAAAAAAAGAGGTAATAAGGTGGTTTTCCAGATCAACCGGTAGTGTAAAAATTACGACTGAAACACGGTCGAGGGCGACCATGGCAAACGATTTGATGATTTGATTTGTATTGGTCACACGAGCCGACCCGTGAAACTGAACTTGTTAACTTTTAAGCACCTGTGCGTCTGGCGCGGATGCTAAGGTATCAATGGTTTCCATGGCTTTGCCGGTTGCATGGGCCACGTTCGAGAGCAGTTCCCATTCCGTGGCGAACCATCGTTTGGCCTCTTTCCACGATGAATCCTGTGTCTGCCCATGGTGCGAGTTGCCGCTGAGCGCACGCTGATAAACATCAAGCAGCAGGGAGAACGTAGCCTCCTCCGAAAATCGTTCGACCGCGCTACGGGCATGGTGGGAGCAGGCGTCTTTGTCCGCTTGCGGCATAGCGGTGAATTCCGTTATAGCATTGACAAAAGAATCTATGTTCCGGTCGATGAGAAGTCTGCCGGTGACCTTATCCTGCACCATTTCGCGAACGCCAGGCGCATCGAGCGCCACAATGGCAAGGCCGGCGGCCATGGCTTCACCCATCACGATACCCTGGGTTTCGCTCAGTGAAGTGTAGACAAAAAGATCCAATGCATGGTATGCATCGACCAGATCATTGTTTTGCAGTGTTCCCAGTTCGTGGAGACGCGTTGCGACACCCCTGCTGTCGAAGATCTGTTTTACCTCGGCAACCGCCGGCCCCTGCCCGACTAGAAAGAAATGAGCCCGGGTATTGCGGGACAGATATTCTGAAGCAGCATTTGCGAGAAAGACGATATTTTTTTCGGCGGCGATCCTGCTGATGGTGCCGATAACGAATGCGTCGGGAGGGATCTTCTCCTGATTACGAAACCGTTTCCGGTCTCCTGTTTTGAAAGCGGATATATTGATGCCGGTTGGTACTACCGAAATCGGACGGTCCACGCCCCGATGAATTATCTCGTCACGTACGCTTTCACTTGGAGCAATGACCTGGTCGCAAAGATTGGCATACCCGGTGGAGAGTGCAATGACGAATCGTTTTAAAAGTGCTGAATCGCCGGGAACATTGTGCGTGTAGTGTTCAAAGAACGAATGAAAAGTAAAGACAACGGGTACCTGAAACCGCGATGCGACACGCAGTGCCGTATCGCCCATTAAAAAAGGATGATGTGAGTGCACAAGATCGGGACGAAATTTCTTCAGCTTTGTTTCGAGCAGGCCCGGTATCGGCAGTTCCATCGAAAAATCGGTTCCGTTGAATTGCTGAATGGCCGGCATCCGGAGAACATCGGTTTCCACTTCTGGTGCATCAGGCGAATCCGGTACAACAATGACAACCCGATGTCCTGCCCGGCGTAACCGGTCGGAAAACATTTCTATAGAGTGTTCAATGCCCCCGACAAACGGCCGGTAGGTATTGCTCATCATCAAAATGTCCACAGTGAAGCTCCTTTCATTCCTACCGGTCAATACGGATGGAATCCCGATCGGGTGAAGCGGTAATAATTTGACGGAAGGGCAATGCGATTTCGATCTTTTTCGGTCGCGTTCTCCACAATGCGCTCCAGCTTACCGTGATGGTATCTGCGTTGACATCGACTGTAACGGTAATCGGTCCGAATGCGGTGAGCGTCGGCCCCAGCGACAATTGCGACCCGTGTGCCAACCACTGCGGCGCCAGCCCGGAGCAGAGCACGAGAGAACACTCTTTCTCCTCTTCCCGGACGAAACAGTTGCGTACCATCATGACCCATTCGGCAGCCGCCCATACGTGTTGACCGTCTCCCATGCATCCGGTGCCCAGCCGGGGGTGAATTGCTTCGGCCCATTGACCGGTAGGAGAGGCCAGTTCGGCGATCCTGTTCATGAGCAACAGGGAGCGATGGTCGCCCGCCCGCAAAAGCGATTGCGCAAGGTGCAAGGTCAAATAGGGATTGAGACCGGAATGGCTGATGTCGTGAAACAGCGCGCCGTCGATGAGACAGTTCCGGAGCAGAAAGTCGGCCGTAGTGGTAATCCGCAGATCGTGCGGATCGAACACCTGAAGGGGATAGGCGGCCACCAGGCTTCCCACTGCCGCGCTATCCATTCTCCGACGGGGCGCGGCCGGCATAAAGGCACTTCCAAGCGATTCCTGCACGCGTTGGAGACTTTTGTTGACACACGCGGTCAGTTCACCGGCTTCCTGTTCCAATTCCTCACCCCTGCGTGAATCTCCGGAACCATTCATAAGCCGGGATGCGGCATGCAGGCCCGCAATGCTCCAGAAGTCGTCCCAATAGTAGCAGTCATTAGGTCCCAGATGTTCCGCACTGAATCCCGAAGGCATCAGACCTTCGGCGCCGGTACCGCGACGTTTACGGCATATCCACTTCGCGGCGCGTCTGATGCCCGG
>JAFGHA010000004.1 GCA_016930275.1 Chitinispirillaceae bacterium | reverse complement strand
GTTGACGAAATACAGACCGGATTCTGGCGGACCGGGCCGGTATTCGCGTCGGTAGCCGCGGGAGTAAGGCCCGATTTCATCACGATGGCAAAAGGGATTGCCGGCGGGTTTCCTTTCGGTGCGGTGGCGGTTGACGAAAAGATCGCCTCGGCGATTGAACCGGGTGATCACGGCGGTACGTATTGCGGTAATCCGCTTGGTTGTGCGGTCGCGGCGGCAACGATCGGGCATCTGCTTGCAAGCGGCATTGAACAATCGGTTCAGGAAAATGGTGCGTATCTGTTGAAGCAACTACGACAGCTGCAGGTGAATCATTCAAATAGTATAAAAGAGGTCCGGGGAATGGGGTTGCTTGCTGCTGTTGAGTTTGCCGATTCATCGGTTGCTGAAGAATTACACGATGCCGCACTCAGGGAAGGACTAATACTCAACATCAAGCACGGGCAGATCATCAGAATATTTCCACCGCTTATCATTTCCCGCAAGGAGATCGACGAGGGAGTGGGGATTATGGGTTCAGTACTTGATGCAATGGGGTATTAAATATTACCGGACAGGGCTGACAACCCGGTGGAGTGTCAGCCTTCATTTTCACCGGAAGGATTGCAGTACTGATCTTATTACTGAATTTATCTCGGAAAAAGTGGTAATCTGGTTCCTGAATACTATTTTTACACATTCTTTTAACGTTGAAATGCGGAACACACCGGGTTCATCCCGATTTCATAGATTGTAGGTGGTAACATAATGAAAAAGGCCGTTGTAATCGTTTTATTTCTTGCAGCAATATTCCTCTCATGCAATGGAGAAAAATCAAATCCGGAGCAGGAAGATTTCGACAGAATCCGTTTGAATCATTTGAACTATCTCTTCGAAACAGTACGGGAGTATGCTGCCGTCAAAGGTGCAGTACCGTTTGCAGCTGAGAGTGACACCGTACCGGTGGTGGTGATCTTCGAGACGGAGGAGCAGGCGGAGCGTCATAACGGAAAATATCCGATTATCGTGCATCTGGAAACACGGTTTCCCGAAGCGGACAGTGTGGAAAAACCGCAGCGGGTGGCGATAAAAAAGGCGGATGAACTGTACCGGGAACTCAAAACGGCGCTGAACACCGGGGTGATCTCAGTTACGGATCCTCAGGCGCTGCCCGGAAAAAAGCCGTGTCTCTATATCATGACCATTTACAAAAACGTGTTTGATGTGACGACCTTTCTGCACAACCCGCTGCCCTTCACCCGGAAACTGGCACAGGGCAATAACAAGGTTTCATTGACAAGCGCAAAAAAATCGTATCCCCTTGTCGCGATCTGGACGCAGCGTGAACTATGCGGGAAAACCGTGTACAAGGTATTCATGAACGAGCCGTTCAATGATACGGAATGAAAAAAATATCTGATCCCCGACCGGCCTGCCGATCGTGACAATCATGGTAATTGACCAGGCATCGGTTGTTCCGGAGACGTTTACCTGGTATAGTGTTCCGCAACGGTCTTTGAACCGGATACAAGGTATACACCCGTTGGAAAACCAGGGATATTTCGCTGCTTCACTACCGGAGCGCCGATGAGTTGTCCCTGCAGATTGAGTGCTTTGGCATCCATGTTCATCAGAGATGTCCGGAGTGAATAATATTGGTTTTTTGTATCCGGTCTGTTTTGTCTTCCATGTCGTTCCGGAATTGTACCAACCGTTTCCGATCCATCACTCACCTTAACCGTTGAAGGCCCCATTCGCACTTCGACCGCTTCACCCTGGAGCTGTTCGCGAAGCGCCGCGGTATCCGATGAACTGAAATGGTAAATGTACGCAATTTGAGGGTTAATGGTTTTTACCGCTTCGGCCGCCATTTCGACCGACATGGTGTACGGAAGATTCATCGGAATAAATGCGATAGCAATTGCACCGAGGCTGTCCATTGCGGGGATCAGCTCCGTATCACCGGCAATATAGATCCGTTTCCGGCCCAGAGTGATAATGTACCCGTTTCCCACCCCCTGCGGATGATTTGTCCGGGAAATATTGTACGCCGGAACCGCACTGATCGGAAATCCTTCAACGATTGCGGTGTCACCGTTTTCAAGTGAAACAATCTCACCGGTGTACGTCCCGAGCTCCGCGATTGACGGGGGACATACCATCACCGTTGTTTCCTTTTTAATTTCATTGAGTGCCGAAAGATCATAATGGTCCTGATGACCATGCGTGATCAGAATGAGATCGGCATCGGGCTGGCTGGCGTAATCCGTCTGTGATGAGTACGGGTCAACATGAATGACGGTACCCGTATACTCAAAACAGAGTGAAGCGTGGCCGATGTTGTGGATGGTTATACTGTCCTGGCTGTTTGCGGGGTAGGTTATGCCGAAAAGAAGCAGTGACAGAACGGAACGGCATACACGTTCCGGAAGTGGTAACATATTGTCCCCCTCAATCTATGTTACAGGTACTGTTATTCTGACATAACTTCCCTGTCCTCCCCACGGGGATGTTACTCTACTATCAAAAAATAAGTGGTACCGGGATGGTAATGCAAAGAACAGCGTGTGAAGATAGGTAGCATCGTAATCCAGACGCCGCCATCAAATAAAAATTACCGGTAAAGAGTACTCCCTAAAAAGGAGGGCTCTGATGGAAAATCAGTTTAACCATTCCGTTATATACCAGTATCTGAACCGGCATCTGTTACCCGGGATCATAATTGCCGGTTTTTTCATGATTGTGCTGTCAATGACTGGATGCACCCCGGAAAACGATCCGCTGGGTACCGGGACTCCGGATACCACCGAAGTGGTGACCTTTCCCGATTTCTTTACCGCCAATGAGGATTTTTTCATTACCCGGATAAACGGGGTGCCGAATGTCGATCCCGAAGCTTTCCGTCTGGAGATCACGGGACTGGTCGATACTCCGCGGAGTTACTCCCTGCAGGAACTGTCCGGGCTTTCCCTTGTTTCCGTACCGCTTACCTTTGAATGCATCAGTAATGGACCGAATGCCGGAAAACTCGGTACGGCGGTATGGAAAGGATTCAGACTGTATGATCTGCTCGTGTCACTCGGTCTCGATTCCTCAGCCACCGGGGTGAAATACACCTGTGCCGATGGCTATTTTGCCTCGAATACCCTGGAACAGGTAAAAGATGAAAATGTCATCGGCGCCCTGTACATGAACGATACCACCCTTCCTCCGGAACAGGGATTTCCCATGCGGATGCTCAGCCCCGGGTATTACGGTGTCAAGCAACCGATGTGGGTGACCGGGATCGAGGTGAGCGGACAGCCGCTGACGGATTACTGGGAGGACCGGGGCTGGAGTGTATCGGCAAAGATGGTCGTCAATTCGAAAATATTCTTTCCCGAGTACGGCAGTTCCGTTGCCACCGGTGATACGTTATTCGTCGGCGGAGCGGCCTACGGTGGAACCCGCATTGCCGGTGTGCAGGTGACAACCGATAACGGGAGCACCTGGAATGATGCGGAGATCGTTCAATCAATTGATGCCGATCATGTCTGGGTGTTCTGGGAGGCGAAACTCCTGCCGACGATGGCAGGAAACCTTCGTCTATATGCGCGTGCGATCGACATTTACGGCGAGACACAACCGCAGGCGGATACCAATTACCTTGACGGGTCGAATACATGGCCGTATGTGAGCGTTGAGGTGGTTGAGTGATATGGAATGATATCGTCTCGCGGATAAATGAAATATTGAATCTGACAAAAGAATTTAATACCGTACCGAGTTCATCAAAGAGAAGTTAAATAGTGTCTGTTCAAAATGACCTAAAAATCGACATGTTGACGTAAAATAAAATATACATCGGACAACCACAAACGGGAACGCATTGATCAATCGTTTGCTTTCGGTAAATTTGCCCGAATTTGGGCACACAAAAAGACTTTTGTCAACATTTCAGAATACACCCTCCCAAGGCCTTCGTTGGCAAACAAAAATATGTCGTACTTCAGAACTCCGAAACGTCAGCCGGTTGCCAGGTTCACCATATTATGGCAGAACACCAGACTCCCGATTGACGAGGCGAAACTTTTAAATTTTTTGGCAAAGCACCTTCTGAGCCCAAACACACGTTTTAAGACTGAGATGCTACCTTCTGAACCCGCACGGAACCGTTGTGCGTCCCGAAAAGAATCGCTGTGTTCGCGTGCCGTTTCCGATGCATTGCGTTTTCCTTTTTTACCGACCGCGAAGGTAGCTACCCGTTTTTCCCAATAGGCGACGTCGTCCATGTCGGTATAGTAATTCTTGTCGGCAGCAAAGATTTTCGGATAGGTGCCGAAACGTTCCTTGTGATCTTTCAACACCAGATTCTTGTGCACCGTATCTTGGCGTGGTGGCGCAATGTTCAAAGGCAAGTATATGGCATTTCTCAAAGATGCTTACGATAAAGGGCTCATAAATGTTCAGCCGGCCTGTTTTAGTAAGGTTGTCGAACGGGTGTATGAAATAAAATGGCATGTCTATCTGGAGAGTACCTTGAAAAGTCCGATCTATGTCGTTAAATATCTTGCCGCATACGCCAACCGTGTGGCAATCGCCAATACACGAATCGTATCCAGTAAAAACAGCATAGTCCGGTTCTCCTATTATGACAGAAAAAGTAAATCTACACGGATGGAGAAACTTGATGCGGTAACATTTATCCAGCGATTTGTGCAGCATATTCCGCCGCAGGGGTTGGTGAAAATCCGCTATTACGGCATACTTGCCAACAGGGTACGAGATAAAGTGCTGCCTATATGCCGGGACTTACTGGAAAAGGAGCAACCGCGCCTTGCCGAGTGGTTACGTAGTGCGGTAGCCGGAGAGTTACTCAAGGTTGTGGCTGCACCCAAAGGCAGACTCTGTACGGTGTGTAATATCGGACACTTGCAGATTACCGGATGGAGCGACGGCCTGGTGAAAAGGGTTGGTGCAAACGGAGGTGATGACTGAGTGTAGAAACAGAAGCTTTTTTACGGCCCGGCGGAACTGCTTTTGCGGGGCCCGGGAAAGATATGCCCGAAAACTGATGAAAATCAGGGGGTGGGGTCGACTTCCGGCAATAAACGATTTTTTTACGGCAAAGTACCACGGTTATACCGCCTCAAATCTATACTATTTGCAGTAGAATGCCGGAAACTGCAATTGAAAACACATTAACAAACCACGTGCCAGGATCTCCGGGGCACGCCTTCGTGCAACGGCACTCTTTCTGCAATGCGCGCAAGAGGGAGCAGTGCTGACCTGTGTCAACTTGCGTTGCCGCGATTGCAGAAAGACTGCTTAATGTTATAGGTAATACAGCCATAAGCTATAATTGTTTTGCAGCCGTCCTGGCTGCATGGAAAAAATGTTGATCTGTTTTCTGATGGAAAACAGAAAATTCGTTCAAGATGATATTTCCTCCTGAAAGGAAGGTATAATATAAATGGAATACACTGACTATTGGCGGTTATAATTCTTAAGGGGATATTAAAAAATGAAACAGCATCATCAAATTATTTTAGCCGGTATCCTGTTATTGACATTAATAAATAAGGTTGATGCTCAGAGTGACACCTGCTTCTGGAATTTGTCGGGCATCACACAGTTGGTTGGACCAGATCTTATAGTTTCAGTTAATGACTCTTCCTTCTGTTCTGTTATTCCAAGTTTTTTTGTACATATTCCAACTCCTTCATACGTCTGGAGCGTGGCAGGAATAATACTTATGTCACAAAATGGAATGGAACTTTTAGTTTCATTTTCACCTGAAATGGGATGTCCGCTCTGTGTTGGCTGTAAATGTATTGATCGCTATTCGAAACCATTGCCAATAGCTTTACCATCTGCTTCTGTACCAATTACCAGTGCGGCAATGGTAACGACCCGAATGATTCAGTCTGAAGATATTTATGATACAGTATCGGTAATTATAGCGACGAATACTGGTTTGCTTGAAGTATCATTTATCGATATTCATCTACATAGATTTGACCCGCAAAAGCCTGATTTTAAAATTAATTCAATCCATTCCATTTCACTCACAGAAGCCGTAAACGGACAGAAAATTACTGGTATTGCCTCTATGAATGATACTGGATCAATTATTGTTTATGGGGCGAAGGGGCTGCTTCGTGAGATTAAATACTCAGAAAAAATAAATGAATATATATATGATGTTGACCCTACAGAAAACTTATCTTGTTCGGAGATGAATACATTGGCTCTGAAGATGGAACCATTTATCAAATAGGAAATAATCAACCTGTCGCGGAAACCGGAAAGCGTCTGAGATCAATTTCCGCTTCAGGAGCAGCCGCAGAGAACAGTCAATTTCTCGAACATAGAGTAGACGAATGGAATGTATTCAATGCAGAAAGTCTATCAGTTCAATATTGCAGTTTTATAAACACCGCAAAAGGAAGAGAGGCATTGATTATTGATGATGAATACCATTTGCATCAGCTCTTCCTATATGATACACCTACAAAATTAACCGTTGATACCTTATCCGGACTAGTTTCATATATTAACTCTGACCCTTATATTTTTAATGAAAATGATACAAAAACCGCAACATTTTCTCTTGTTGACCCCGAAAATAATACAAAATGGCCAACAATAACAGTTCATTCTGCGGATACGACATTTCCGTTCGGGTGTAATGCACCTGTTTATGGGAAATCTTTTTGGATGTCTTTTACTAGTGACAGTATCAAAATATCAGCACCTACTTTAATACTGTTTTGTCCAGACCCACCATGTGAGTACTACGAAGGGCCTCCCTGCACGAGTACAGTTTCATGGAAAATATCAGATACAATTTATATTGAAAGTAAAAACGAAGAATTATGTATTATTAATGGCACACCATCTTCTGTTGAATTTACAGGAATTGAATCTATTACAAAACCTGAATTGAAGACTATTGCTGACAATTTAATTTCCTATATTCACAATCGAAGACAACCTATAATTAAAAATAATAGCCTTAATTTTTCTGTGTACACTATTCAAGGAAAGAAAGTGCCATGGAATAATCATGATCACCATTTACTGTCCGGTACATATATATTAAGTCTTATGTATGGTAAAAATCAGTTGAGCCGCAGATTTAGTATTACCAGATGAGGAATTATAGAAAAGGATGAAAACATTGCCTTCCGGTGGTGTGATGATGGTGTTTTTCCTGATGCAGTGCTATCGACTCATGAAAAAGAGACTGCCTGAATTCCATTGAGAAACAGCACTCTCCATTAATATTAGTTGAATGCACAATGATGTCAAGGTTAAAATAGTTCTTGTTTTTTTTCAACAGCGGGGATAACGTGATGGTATCAGTCATAATAGTTGACAGTTATTGTTGTGTTTTCGCAGTCGGATTGGCATCGGAATCGATATCGAAAAAGTACGGGAACAAAGACGATTCCGATGTCGAAACCGATACCGACCACGGTGAACCGTGCCACACCGTTAAATGTTAATAAAAATGAGGCAGTAATAGGTAGTGGTTGTTCAGAGAATCTGCATGCAGGGTATCCGTACCATCGACCGCTTCGGGGCCGTACGGGAGGGAATTTTTCCGTTTATCCGCCGCCGTCAAGCAGCGCCCGCGCATGTTCCTTCGCGATCTTCGAATCACCGCCGAGCATGCGGGCGATCTCTTCCACACGTTCCTTTTCGGAAAGCGGTACGATACGGGTGACGGTCCTGCCGCCGGATTCCTCTTTGAAAACCTTGACCTGCCGGTCGGCAAGCGAGGCGATCTGGTGGAGGTGGGAGATGCAGAGTACCTGGTGGGAGGAACTCAGTGCCTTCATCGCAGTACCGACCACGCCGGCGATCACGCCGCCGATGCCGGTGTCGATCTCGTCGAAGATAAGCACCGGAACATGATCGTTGCGCGAAAGGACGGTTTTCACCGCGAGCATCAGACGTGAGATTTCACCGCCGGAGGCGGTTTTTGCAAGCGGGAGTTCGGCTTCTCCGGGATTGGTACGCACATGAAAACTGACATTCTCAAGACCGTGCTCCGCAGGGCTTTCGAACGGGGTGAAAACGGTTTTCCAGAGCCCCCCGTTGAATCCGAGTTCTTCCATGAGGGAGGTGATCGAGCGATCGAATGAAACCGCGGCATTTTTTCTCGCGGTCGAGAGTTTTTTACCCGCTTCGATGCATGCGGTGCGGGCTGCAGCCGCTTTTTTTTCTATTTCTTTACGGTCGGCGTCACTGTTTTCGAGTGCCGCCAGGTTTTCACGCACCGATTGCTCTTTGGCAATGAGCCCCTCGATCGAGGCGCCGTATTTTTTCTTGAGCCGCTGAAGTTTCGCCAGACGGGTGTTGATTTTTTCGATACGGTTCGGGTCGGCCTGTTCTCCCGCGTCACTCAGATAAGAACTGCAGAAGGTTTCGAGTTCGGAAAATACCCGGAGTGCGTTATCGACATCGTCAATCCACGGTCCGGCTTTCATGTCATATTTGCCGAGTTGTTCGAGATATCGTTTTACCGTGCTCGCCTGTTTTTCAATTGATGTCGGTCCGGAACCGCCGAGAAGTTCAAGTATTCCGTTGACCGCACCGAGACGCTGTGCGGAGGATGAAAGGAGCTTGAGTTCTTCTTCGAGTTCCTCCTCCTCACCGGTTTTCAGATGGGCCTGTTCGAGTTCTTTCTGCTGGAATTCAAGAATTTCCCGTTTCTCATCGAGAAGGCGGGTCGCTTCCTCGTGACGGGCGAGCGTACGGCTCGCTTCGGTAAATTCAGTGAAGCAGGTGTCGTAAACGGCCCGAACCTGACTGACCCCGTCGAGCGTATCAATGAGCGCCCGGTGCATATCCTCATTAAGAAGCGACTGATGTTCGTGCTGACCGTGCAGGTCGATCAGCAGGTCGCCGATCTGCCGGAGAGCGGCGAGTGAAAGCGGCGTTTCATTAACATGAATGCGTGAGCGGTCGTTGCGGGAAATGCGTCGCCGGATGATGAGTTCGTTGTCTCCGGTGTCGATGGAAAGATCGTTCAGGAGTGTTAGAAGCTGTTCCGACGGGTTTGCAAGCTCGATGACGCCGGAAACTTCCGCTTCATCACATCCGGAACGGACGCTCTCGGAGGAGGCTCTGTCGCCGAGCAGCAGTCCGATGGCGCCGATCAGAATCGATTTTCCCGCACCTGTTTCTCCGGTAAAGACGGTAAAACCGGGTTCGAATTCCAGCGACAGAGAATCGATAAGCGCGAGGTTGCGGATACGCAGTTCACGAAGCATGGTCGCCGTCCTGCTTTTTATAGACTTTTCCCCAGTCAAGTTTCCGGCGCAGCAGGGAAAAATAGGAGTGCTCGGCGAGCTGCATGAGATTGCAATCGACGCCGCCGTAGGAAACCGTCACCTGATCACCGCTCTGCAATCGTACCGATTTGAGACCGTCGATGCTCAACAGCAGGTCCGGGTTCTTCTCGTTGACGACCAGACGGATTTCCCGGTCCGACGGAAGGATAATCGGCCGTTCGGTAAGGGAGTGCGGACAGATCGGAGTGAGCAGAAACGCCTGAACGGTCGGTTCCACGATCGGGCCGCCGGCGCTGAGTGAATAGGCGGTGGAGCCGTTGGGGGTCGCAACGATAATGCCGTCGGCATAGAAATCGGTAATGAAGTCGTTGCCGTACCATGCCGAAACCGATGTCAGTTTGGGGGTGTTGATGCGATTGATGAAAACGTCGTTGAGCGCGTGAAACGAATCGATCGTTTCGCCGTTCCGGGAGAGACGGGCATCGAGTACCATACGACTGATCGTCCGGTAGTTACCGTCGCGGATTTTTGACAGATTCTCTTCGATGGCGTCGGGACTGATATCCGTAAGGAATCCGAGACCGCCTAAATTGACGCCTACAACAGGTTTTTCGGTAAAGCGGCAGAGGTGGGCTACCGAGAGAAACGTGCCGTCGCCGCCGAGCGAGACAATCGCATCACTGGCGGTAATGAAGGCGGTTTCATCAACCGCAACGGGAAGATCGGTGAAGTTCCGCAGGCAGGGGTGCACGGTCAGTGGAACGCTGTTTTCCGTAGCCCAGTCGGCTATCCTTTGTATGACCGAAAATACCTGATCGGTTTTTTTAAAGGAGACGATACCGAACCTGTTGATCTTCTGCATATTATTCTCTCAGTTCACAGATTTTTCCTAGGAGTGTTTCAAAATCGGGGAACCGTCTACCGAGGAGGTCATCGTTGATGGTCGTGTTTCCGGTACACCGCAATCCGGCAATGGCGAACGCGGCGGCACAGGCCGCTCCGAGAGGCGCTTCCAGATCGAAACCATCAAACTCCGAGCCGCCCTTGAGGACGATTCCGTCGGGCATTTCGCCGTGATGGGCACCGAGCACACGGATGCATGCCTCGATGGTGTCGATACCGTCAGGTTCATCATTACGCAGATCGGCGAGTCCACGCAGCACCGACTCTCCTTGTGCAAATGCGGCGATGATGACCATCGCGGGAAGGTACGGAAAATACTGCGCCGCAGGAATGCATTCGGTTTTCCTCCCGACAAGACCGGTGGACTGAATATGAAGGATACCGACCGAACCGAAACTGGTACGCCCCGTTTCCTGCACCGAGACTTTACATCCCATCTTCCGGATGAACGGCAATAACAGGGTCGCCCACGATTCAAGCGGAAGGTTGCCGATGACGAGTGAATTTTTCGGGAACAGACATTTCGCTTCGGACAGAAGCGCGCCGGCGAGCGCGTCGCCGGGGAGGGTCACCGGGAGGGGATCATCAGTCGTTCCCGCCGTACCGGAGAAGTCGACGGTGACGGTGAACTGCTGACCCGAAGATGCTGCGGAACGCCGGTTTTTCTGCTGCATGAGCTGAATGCGTCGGGTGATTGGATCGACATCCTTCGGGGTGTTGCTTTTTACGTCGAGTGCATAGCCGAATACCGGCGCGAGTGTGCGCAGCGGAGAAAGAAGCGGGTTGGTAACGGTAAAGCTGTGACCGGCGCGATTACCGAGCAGAAAACCGAGCATCGGAGCGATATCGCTCTCATCCGGTATTTCTCCACTTATGTGTGGCGGTTCATCCGCCAGGGAGAGACAGAGTGAATCTTCGAAGGGGGCGGTGTGCAAGGTGCATCCGAACCGCCTCGCCTGTTCCTGCCATACGCCGCAGCGTTTGGCGGTGTTTGCCGGAAAAACAAGTGTCTTTCCCATACCAAGCAGGGTAAAGACAATATAATCACGCCAGGGAAGCGTCGCCGGTGAAGGTAGTACTACTCTGATCGCCGGATCATCGGTTACCGGCGAGATCGTGCATCCTTCAGCGCTCCAATCGAAAATGAGGTGGCGCTCAAAGGAACGGGCCCAATCAGTAAGTTGTGGCGTGGAGACCGCTGGTGTCACGAATACCGTTCTGCCGCAGGCGAGAGCCGTGACTGACACGAGCATAAAAAGATCGGGATCGGGTGGAAGATCGATTTTTCCCTGAAGGTTTTTAGCTGGTCGGATGGTCAGCAACGGATGGTTCCTTTCGTCGGCCGGGGGGAAGTTCTCTTACGAGTTGAATTTATATTGTGCGGACGGCGATGCGGAAGTCGCCGGACACCGGTACAACAGGTAGGTCACTTCTCCCTTTTTGGTAAGCGGAATGATCGTAGTATGGTAAAACTGCACGATCTCCTCCGCGTCGATTATGTTGCGCAACAACGGATTCACTCCGCGTTGGGTCTCAATCGTTTTCCTGCGTACACGGTCGATTATCTGTGCCTCCACCTCTTGGCGCGTCAGGATCGATTCGATCGTTTCCGCATCGCCTTCTTCAATTGGACGACGGAAGGACTCAGGATCACTTCTGAATTTGCTTTCGGCAACGTAGAATGCCCCGAAGTGTATACGGCGTGCAATCGCCTGCATTGCATAGACATCATGTTCGACGCTCGATCCATACTGACTGTCGTCACCGGCACGGCAGATTTTTTCGACGAGGTTCATATACGCCGACCGGATCGGTTTCGTGTAATTGACATGTTCAAGTTCATCGATGCACAACCCGGTGTCGGGAAGAATGACGGTCCGTTTCGGCTCGGGAAGGTCATGGGTGAAAGGGCGTTCCTCGGGAACACAGAAACGGCCGAACAGTGCATCCATATGCTCATGATAATACATGCGCAGATCGAACAGGCTGCGGGTCGGTTCTCCGGTAAATCCGCTTTTCCCGGTCTCGTAAACGGTTGCATTCACCGCGAACTGGGCTCGGTTGATCAATTTGGAAATGATTGTTTCTTCCATGCCTTCGAGACGTGAGGCGATATAGGCAAGATCAAGTTGTTTGTTCTCTTTGGTCATTATATTACCTGTCACTTGCTGTTGGGATCCTGGTGGCTTTTTTATAGGCACGTACTTTTTCTGACAGTACTTCTGAAAGTTTGCCGGGGTGAGCTAGATGTTCCTCGACCAGTCTGACCAGCGCACTTCCGACGATCGCTCCGTCTGCTCCCGCCGCGACAACCTCCCGCACATGGTCGGGGGTCGAAATGCCGAATCCGACGGCAAGGGGCTTGTCGGTAACCGCTTTGAGTTTCCGTAGAGTGGCACCCACACTGCCGCTCAGGGTGGTACCGGTGCCGGTGGTACCGAGCCGGCTCACCACGTAGACAAATGCATCCACCTGATTGCAGATCATGCGCATCCGCTCCTGCGGGGTAAGTTCCGATACGATAAAAACGCGTGAAAGCCCGGTCTCCCGCATAGCCTCACCGAGATCATCGTACTCTTCGGGAGGCATGTCCGCCACGAGGAGGCTGTCGATACCCGCTTCCGCGGCTTTTTTACAGAACGTCCGGTTTCCCAGATGATTGACCGTATTCGCATAGAGCAGCAGTCCGATTGGAATCTCACTGTACTGTCGTATCGATTTGATGAGCCTGAAAAACGAGGACGGGGTGATTCCGGCGCTGATGGCACGCTGCGCACCGCGCTGGTTGACCGGTCCGTCGGCGATAGGATCGCTGAACGGGTAGCCGATTTCTAAAATATCGGCACCGCCGTCAACATAGGCCTTCAGTATCGCTTCACTGACGGTGGCATCGGGATCGCCCGCTACCGCAAAGGGAATAAATGCCGCTTCACCACTTTTCCGTAGGCGGGTGAATACCTGATCGTATCGATTCATAGTGTTTTTCCCAGATAATCAGCCACAGAAAAAATGTCTTTATCTCCACGGCCGGAGAGGTTGACCACCATGACCGCATCTTTCGGGAGATGTGGCGCCTCCTTGAGTGCGTAGGCAACCGCATGTGCCGATTCGAGCGCTGGAATAATTC
Source organism: Chitinispirillaceae bacterium (assembly GCA_016930275.1). GTDB lineage: Bacteria > Fibrobacterota > Chitinivibrionia > Chitinivibrionales > Chitinispirillaceae > JAFGNB01. The sequence goes on along the minus strand of JAFGHA010000004.1, from coordinate 5,525 downwards.
CTTCATGGCGGCAGAGTTCGGAGAATGCGGCAATCGCTTCGCGGTCGGTCGCGTAGGTATAGCGTACTCGTCCGATTTCATTGAGATAGGCATGCTGCGGACCGATACCGCTGTAATCGAGTCCGGCACTGATCGAGTGCGTATCGGCAATCTGTCCGTTCTTATCCTGCAACACCCATGAGTACGATCCGTGAAGTATCCCGGTGCGCGCCGCAGGCGAGGGTGACAGCCGGATCGCGTGTTTTCCGCTTTTGATTCCGTGGCCACCCGCTTCGACACCGATGAGTTCCACGGAGGGCTCCTTCAGAAATGCATCGAAAATACCGATTGCATTCGATCCTCCTCCCACGCAGGCGACAATCAGTTCGGGAAGTTTTCTTTCCATGGCGAGAATCTGTCGTTTCGTTTCACGGCCGATGACCGACTGGAAGGTACGGACGATCGTCGGAAAGGGATGGGCACCCAGTGCCGATCCGAAAACATAATGGGTGGTAGGTACGGTAGCGGTCCAGTCACGCAGGGCCTCATTCACCGCATCCTTCAGCGTTTTACCGCCGCTGTCCACCGGGATCACGCGGGTGCCGAGCAGATTCATTCGGAAGACATTCGGTTTCTGACGTGCCATATCGATTGTGCCCATGTAGATATCGCACTCCATGCCGAGCAGGGCGGCTGCCGTTGCGGTCGCAACACCGTGTTGTCCTGCACCGGTTTCGGCGATCAGCCGTTTTTTTCCCATGTATCTGGCGAGAAGTGCCTGGCCGAGCGCGTTGGTGATTTTGTGTGCTCCGGTATGGTTGAGGTCTTCCCGTTTGAGATAAATTTTACAGCCGCCGCAGTGTCCGGTGAGTCCCCGTGCAAAATAGAGGGGAGTGGGTCGTCCGTCGAACGTGGCGAGCAGTTCCCGGTATTCCGCCTGGCAGGCACGATCCTTCATGAAGGCGATGAATGCTTCTTCAACCTCACCGAGTGCAGGCATAAGTGTCTCAGGAACATATGAACCACCGTAATCGTCGAAATACCCCTTTTTTCTGCTGCCGTGTTTCATCGAACGAATCTTCCCAGTCGGTTGAATCTGAATTGCCGCTTTCCCTGTCCATTATCACCGAACGACCAAAGTACGGCTTTCACCGAACCGGTACAGGATGAAGCGCGGACCGGACCGGCATAGCGGCTGTCGAAGCCGGTTTTCCGGTTATCGGCTAGTAAAAAATAATAATCGTCCTTCACCCGGTACTCGGATAGTTCCACACCGTCGAGGAGGAGGGAAAAATAGAGCGACACTTTCCGGGTATCATGCTTCTGATAAAGATACTCTTCAAGTCGATCCCAGAAAAACCAGTTATGCCGCAGCGTATCGGGAACCGAATCGAGTGCTCCGGTATAGAGACTGAAATCGGTGGTAGCATATCCGGTGCATACCGAGTCGTCCAGCAGAAGAACCGGTTTTATGGTGACATCCTTTCCCGGATGCTCCTGCTGCACAATTGAGCGGGTAAAAAAGAAATCCCTCAATGAAAGTCGATTGATCAGCAGAAGATCATTTTTCCGCGGTACACGGTACCACCGGAAATAATCACGGGGAGAATATTCGGCGGGGATGATTTCCGCGAGTTGATCCGCAAACTGACGGGTTCGCTCCGCCGGTTTGCCGGTAAGCGCCTGTCCGCTGTCGATACTGATGGTATCACCGGCCGATGCCGCTACCCGGAGCAGGCCGATGGTTCCCGGTTGAAAAGGGCTCCGGAACGAGATGACGTTATCGAGCGGTGGAGCGAAAAAAGCGCTCAGCAGCGGGAGTGACCGGAGTTTCAGAACAAGCAGCCGGTCGCCACGGATTATCGTCGGTTCCATCTGGTTTCCGGAACAGCGGACGGTATCGAACAGGACTACCTTGACGACCACCGCCACGAGCGCGGCTGCCAGAAGTGTTTTCACCGCCCGGTACACTGTAATCCGTAAATCGAATCGTCCGGAATACTCATGCTTCAGCAAATCAGACACCTCATTTCGTCGGTCTTTTGACGTTGTTATTCACGGCTCAGTACCGCAAGAAACGCCTCCTGCGGTATTTCAATATTGCCCACCTGTTTCATCCGCTTTTTACCTTCTTTCTGCTTCTCGAGCAGCTTGCGTTTGCGGGTGATGTCGCCACCGTAGCATTTGGAGGTGACGTCTTTTCGGAATGCCTTGACCGTTGACCGTGCGATCACCTTGTTGCCGATCGCCGCCTGAATGGCGACCTCGTACTGTTGGCGAGGAATGAGCTCCTTGAGTTTCGACGTGATACCCTGCCCGAAGTGGTAAGTGTTGTCGCGATGCACAATGGAGGAAAACGCGTCGACGGGTTGCCCGTTGATGAGAATGTCAAGTTTGACAAGATGCTCGCGCTCGTAACAGTCGAATTCATAGTCCATCGAGGCGTAGCCCCGGGTACAGCTTTTAAGCCGGTCGAAGAAGTCGATGATGATTTCCGATAGCGGTATTCGATAGTGGAGGCAGACCCGGGTGGTTTCAAGGTACTCCATCGTTCCCATTTTGCCGCGTTTTTCCTCGCAGAGTTTCATGATCTGTCCGACATACTCCGTGGGAGTGATGATCTGGAGTTTCGCGATCGGTTCGCTGATAAACTCCACTTCCTGTTGCTGCGGCATTTTCGCCGGACTTTCAATGAAGATTTCTTCGCCGGTTTTGAGACGGAGGCGGTACTTGACGTTGGGGACGGTGGTGATGATGTTGACATTGAATTCACGGTCGAGCCGTTCCTGCACGATTTCCATATGCAGCAGTCCCAGAAATCCGGCCCGGAATCCGAATCCGAGCGCCGAGGAGGTTTCCGGTTCATAACTGATCGATGAATCGTTGAGCTGCAGTTTCTCGAGTGCCGTCCGGAGATCCTCGTAATCGGCCTTGTCGACCGGATAGATCCCGCTGAACACCATCGGTTTTACTTCACGGTATCCGGCGACCGGAACTTCACATCCCTTGAGTCGGGTGGTGAGGGTGTCTCCTGTTTTGATATCCGAAACGGTACGTATATTGGCGATCATGTACCCGACTTCGCCGGCGTACAGAGCGTCCACCGGGACCCGCCCCATTTTGAAGTACCCGATTTCGTCAACTTCATAGTTGATACCGGTTGAGAAGAATTTTATCTGGTCACCTTTACGCATGGTTCCTTCAAAAACACGTACATAGGCGACCGCGCCACGGAATGAGTCGTATTTTGAATCGAAAATCAGCGATTTGAGCGGTTGTGTAGAGCTACCCACCGGAGGCGGAACTTCGGCAAGCACCCGTTCAAGAATGGGGGCAACCCCTTCACCGGTTTTCGCACTGCAGGAGAGAACACCCTCCGGTTCAACGCCCAGCAGTTCGCACACCTGATGGCGTACCTCTTCCGGGTGGGCGGAGGGAAGATCAACTTTATTGAGAACCGGGATAATCGTCAGGTCGTTTTCGAGTGCGAGAAAAATGTTGGTGAGGGTCTGTGCCTCGATTCCCTGCGAGGCGTCCACCACCAGAATAGCCCCTTCGCATGCCGCGAGTGAGCGGGATACCTCATAGGAGAAGTCGACGTGTCCGGGGGTATCGATCAGGTTGAACTGGTAGGTGTTGCCGTCGTTCGCCTTGTACTGCATGCGGATCGGATGGGATTTGATGGTGATGCCCCGTTCGCGCTCGAGATCCATGTCGTCAAGCACCTGCGCCTGCATCTTCTCTTTGCTCACCGTACCGGTGAGTTCAAGAAACCGGTCGGCCAGCGTCGATTTGCCATGGTCGATGTGTGCGATAATACAGAAATTACGGATAAATGCGTTGTCCACAAAACTCCCTGATCCGGCGGAAACCGGAAGTACCGGTGAATGCCACGGCAGTGCCTGAAATGACGTGGCGATACGGTTCAAAAAAGCTTTAAAATATACAATATGCGCCGGTGCGGGGTGAAGAAGGGGAGAGATGTACACCTAAGCAGGCTATTGCTACCACGAATGCAATGTATGCGTGATTTCAACGGTATGACCTGAACCGGTGAATTCCTGGGGGCAAGTAAAGACGGTGAACCATGTCGGCGGAAAAATAATCAACATGAACTGCACAATAAATACTACGTTAGTAAACGGATAGTACATTAAGTATATTCCTACCGTTGCTTCTGCCGACCCGGTGAAAATGAAACGACATTGCTGGCAAAACAATTCAGCTTATCCTGCCGATCAGTAGTACCGAACATATACGCGGGATACCCGGAGGGTGAAATGCAGAATTCACCACACTTTTCACTTCGGCGCAGATCAATGTAACAAAAGGTTCACAAGGAATCAGGAAACGGATATGCTGCTTCGTCTACTCCGCTCACGACTGCTGTTGCGGTCACTGCGGTTGGGAATTCCACTTCTCCTTTTCGCCGGTGTCGCCCGGTCGCTGGATCTTCAATATATTCCGGTGCTTCCACCGGTAATCACCAATCCCTCTCTCAGTCAGATTGATCTTTTCGGAGAAGGGGTGGGTACTCCCATGTACATTCTCAATCTCAATAATGTCGGCGATACCGCCACCTACCGTCGTTGTGTGATCCGGTATTCCGCAGTACTCGAATTCAGCGATAACGGAACGCAGCGCAGGCAGACCATCTATGAGGGACTAACCGCTGAATTCACCGTATTCCCGAATGAAAACATCAACATTTCAAGTACGGAATTCATGAAACCCAATAATAGCAGCGTCAGGACTTCCCTTAAATATATGGCGTATCAACTTGATGACATGGCACTTAAGGAACGCATGTTGAGCAGTATGATGATCCCGGACGGTACACTCACTTTTTCACTGGAGCTTTTTCCGGCCGTCGATCAGAACGATGACAACAATTCCTTTTCACATATGATCATGAATCCCAGCACGATCGATCTTATTGCGCCGGGTGCCGATGCGGATCTGCCGGCTGAAGAGGTGATCACTCGCCGGCCGTTCTTCTCCTGGGTCAGCCAGCTTCATCCCGGAATCTACAACAACGAGGATGTTTTTGAACTCAGAATTTACGAGGCACGGCCCGGAGTTTCCTCTGCTGAAGCTATCGCCCGCCCGCCCTATTTTTCTCAACGGGTAAACGCCTTCAATCTCAGATATCCCGCCGATGCGCGCGCGCTTACTCCGGGGTATACCTACTACTGGGAGGTGATCGGTATTCTCAGAGGAGCGTTTACTTCAGAAATCCGGAGTAACATATTCGCATTCAGAATTGCACCACTCGTCGACAGTACTGCGGTATACAACCCGAGGAATATAGATGAGGTTCTTGAAATTCTCCGGCCGGTGATCGGTGATGAAACGGTCAAAGAGATGCGGGAGTATGTATCCGGTACTATACGACTCGACAATAAAATGATCAGTAAAGAAGAATTATCCGATGTGATCAGGCAGATTATTTTCGGAGAATTGACCGCCGACGATCCGACTATTCAGTAAACCGTTATGAAAATAGCACTACTGCCCCAAGCCCTGTTTCTTTTACTCGTGACGAC
>JAFGHA010000024.1 GCA_016930275.1 Chitinispirillaceae bacterium | reverse complement strand
GGATTTTTCTGGAGCATCTCGCGGGAGATGTTAAGCGGCAGATCTTCCGAATCGACCACCCCGCGCACGAACCGCAGATACTCCGGCAGCAGTTCCTTGCAGTTGTCCATAATGAACACCCGCTTTACATAGAGCTTTACGCCGTGTTTGCGTTCCATGGAGAAGAGGTCGAACGGCGACTTAGTGGGTATATAGAGCAGCGATGAGTACTCCATGATCCCTTCGGCGCGGTTGTGCAGAATCGAGAGCGGGTCATCGAATCCGGCGAGCACCTGCTGGTAGAACTCCTTGTACTGCTCGTCGGTAATTTCCGACTGCGGCCTGCGCCAGAGCGGTTTTGTCTGGTTGACCACTTCCTCTTTTCCCTTGTCGTTCGGGAGATAGATCGGAAAGGCGATGAAGTCGGAATATTTCTTGATGAGTGAACGGATCTGCCAGTCCTCGGCGAAGGTTGCCTCCTCCTCCTTGAGGTAGATGACGATATCGGTGCCGTGGGTATCGCGGGTCGTCTCTTCAAGAGTAAACTCATTCTCCCCTTTCGATTCCCACTGCATGGCGGGCTCGTCGCTGCCTGCCCGTTTCGTAACGAGCTTGACGCTGCTCGCCACCATGAATACCGAGTAAAACCCCACACCGAACTGTCCGATCAGATTCGAATCGGCCTTCTGGTCGCCGGTCATCTTCTCGAGAAACGCCTTTGAACCACTGCGGGCAATGGTGCCGATATTGTCGATGAGCTCCTGCCGGTTCATGCCGATGCCGTTGTCGGAGATGGTGATGGTTTTCGCCGTTTTATCGAGCTTGATCCGTATCGCCATCTCGTCGGTGTTCGCCTTTATCGCCTCGTTGGTAAGTGATTCGAACCGAAGTTTGTCGAGTGCATCGGACGCATTTGAGATAAGTTCACGCAGAAACACCTCTTTGTGTGAATACAGGGCATGAATCATCAGGTGAAGAAGCTGTTTCGCTTCGGTTTGGAACTCCATTTTCTGAGAACCGGTCGCTGTTGCTTCCGCCATAAATACTCCCTCCGGATGTATGGTTATATGTTTTTTGGATGAATGATTACCGTGGATTTAAAGTAAAAATACTATTTGCGGCACCAAAACAGAAAAGTAAACCGGAAACGGAATTCGACCTGTCGCAATGCGGTTACAGAACCTCCACCCTCCAACCTGATGTCCCTGAACTATGGAACAACCAACAAAACGAAAATCGAAACCTTACTAGGTTCACCTGTTTAATTCATGCATCGAACCATTATTCTTTGAGTACTGCGGCAGGGTAGATGGCAACCGTGATGACCGACCGCAACCGGAATCCATTGACTCAATTTTCCGCCCGCACTATTTTACTCCTTCATAACATGAACGGAACCAACCGCTTCCGAATATACCTCTCCAAGACTTCCGTTCATTCCGACAGTATTGATGGTTTCTCATCCACTCAATCCCCAAGGAGGAGATATGCATATCCTCGCCTCATCACTCATCGTTATCGCGGCAGGTGCGGCTGCCCTGCTCGCGCATCCCGCAACATCAATTACCCTGCAACCGGTCGGCAACTACCGTACCGGTGTTTTCGCCGACGGCGCCACCGAAATCATCGCCTTCGACGGCTTCACCAAAAGGCTCTTCTCCGTCAACGGTCATACCGGAGCCGTCGACGTGCTCAGTCTCCGCAATCCGTCCCGGCCGACGCTGTTGTTCTCCATCGATCTGGCCCGATACGGAAAAAGCGCGAACAGTGTCGCCATCTGCAACGGATTGCTCGCCGTTGCCGTGGAGAACAACGACAAACAGGCGCCCGGCAGGGTTCTGCTCTTCAGGACCTGGGGCAAATGTCCACTGCTCAACAACCTTGAAATCGGTGCGCTTCCCGATATGATCACCTTTACCCCGAATGGAAGATACGTCCTCACCGCAAATGAAGGCGAACCGAGTGACGACTATTCGAACGACCCTGAAGGATCGGTCAGCATTATCGATCTGCGGCATGGACCTTTGGCGGCAACCGTAGCGACCGCGTCTTTTTCATCCTTCAACGACCGGAAAGAGGAACTGCTCGCCAAGGGTGTACGGATCTACGGACCGAACGCCTCGGTTGCACAGGACTTCGAACCTGAATACATCGCGGTTTCTCATGACTCACGAACGGCATGGGTAACGCTGCAGGAGAATAATGCGCTTGCGGTTATTTCGATCAGATACGCCACCGTCACCGACATCGTCCCGCTCGGCTATAAAGACCATCTTGACCCGTACAACAAATTTGACGCCAGCGACAAGGACGATATGATCTATCTGAACACCTGGCCGGTCTACGGCATGTACCTTCCGGATGCGATCGCCTCATTTCACGTTTTCGGCAGAGACTATCTGATTACCGCAAACGAAGGCGACGCGCGCGATTACGACGGGTACAGCGAGGAGAGCCGGGTCAAGGATCTGAAGCTCGATCCGATCGCTTTCCCGCAATGGGAGAATCTCCAGGAAAAGCAGAATCTCGGTCGCTTAAAAGTCACCACCTCGCAGGGTGATATTGATCAGGACGGCGAATTCGAACAGTTGTACTGTTACGGCGGCAGATCGTTTTCGATTCTCGATGAAACCGGAGCGCCTGTTTATGAAAGCGGCTCTCTGCTCGAGGAAATAACCGCCGGATATTATCCCGATGATTTCAATTCGGACAACGATGAAAACGATTCGAAAGACGGGCGCAGCGATGACAAAGGGCCGGAGCCTGAAGGTATCGCCATCGGAAAAGTATTCAATAACACCTATGCATTTATCGGCCTTGAAAGGATCGGCGGCATTATGACCTTCAATGTATCGAACCCGGCCGCTCCGTCGTTTGTCGACTATGTCAATACCCGTGATTTCTCGGGCGATCCCGAAACCGACGGAGCCGGCGACCTAGCACCCGAAGGGATCATCTTTGTTCCCCCGCAACAGAGTCCGAATTTCAAGCCTCTGGTAATCGCCGGGTACGAAGTGAGCGGAAGTATCACCGTTTTTGAGGTAGTGCCGCAGTGCCGTCTGGGGCATCATGACCACCGTGCATACCACCGGTAAACGATGTATCGTTTCAGAGAATTAAGAAAACGGAGCTCAGCTCCGTTTTCTTTTTACTTTTCAGGAAAGGCAACCACCTCCCACCGTCCCTCCTCAAGTTTCCCGAGTTGCCATGCTCCTATGCTCAACCGGTGCAGTGCCGTAACCTGAAAGCCACAGGCGGCGAACATCCGTTTCACCTGGTGGTAACGGCCTTCGTGAAGCGTAACCCGGCATACAGTATCGGAAACTTCCGTTATCGCTGCCGGAAGGCAGGGAGTTTTTTCCCCTTTGAGCAACAGTGTTCCCGCAGCGAAAATCTCTATAAGTGCAGCATCGGGTAACCGATCTAACCCCACCCGATATACCTTGGGAATTTTATTTTTAGGCGAGATAAGCCGATGTACGAGCTGGTGATCATCGGTGATGAGCACCAGCCCGGTGGTATCCTTGTCGAGACGCCCTATCACCGTGGGATGCGGGTTGCGCCGCATCCACTGCGGCGGCAGCAGATCGTACACGGAAGGACCCTCGGCCGGGTCGTGCGAACAGACATACCCGACCGGTTTGTGTACCTTGACGAACAGCCCCTCCGGATACTCCACCGGAGCTCCGTCCACCGTTACATCCGCCGGATTGATTTTCACCGCCGGATCGGTGATGCGTCCGGACGGGATGCGAAGTCGTCCCTCACTGAGCCATTGCCTGGCTTCCTTGCGGGAGCAATAGCCATATCGGGAGAGCAGGGCATCGGCACGCTGAAGCATGTTTCATCCGATCCGTGGAAAGAGGGAAATTACATTTTCGTTGATCTGATAAAATACATCGATGCTGCAGCCCCTGCATCCATGAAATTACTCCATTGTCAACACAATCTTCCCGCGGACATGACCGGCTTCGATCATTTCATGCGCCTTTGCCGCCTCCTCCAGCGGAAACGACGCTGCTATATGAATTCTCAGTTTCCCGGCTTCGATCAAAGCGGCAAGCTTATCAAGCTGCCGTGACTCCGGGCGCACGAATACATATGAGTACCTGCTGTTCACCGGCCCCGGACGAGCGGTATCCAGCGCTTGTTCCGGGACAAGAATAGAAACCATGCGCCCCTTCGGCTTGAGCAGGCTCATCAAGGTATACGTATCATCTCCTCCCAGAAGGTCGAATACCGCATCGACTCCTCCCGGGTATGCGGCTTTCACCACTTCATGGTACGGTTCGGCGGTATAGTCTATCACGCGTGAAGCACCCAGTGCGAGTATATAGTCATGGTTCACCGCACGGGCGGTTGCGATCACCCGTGCACCCTGCAATGCCGCCAGTTGAACGGCGTAGCTTCCCACCCCTCCCGCGGCAGCGGGAATCAGAATGGTTTCGCCGTTCCGCAAATCGACCGCCTCGAACAGAGACTGATACGCCGTAAGTCCGGAGAGCGGAACCACGGCGGCTTCACTGAAGGTGAGTGAAGACGGTTTCCGGGAAACCGATGACTCCGGAACCGTAACATATTCCGCATAAGTACCCCACTGAACGATCGGC
>JAFGHA010000227.1 GCA_016930275.1 Chitinispirillaceae bacterium | reverse complement strand
GCAACTGATCTGGACATTGTTATTGCGTTTACGGACTGGTGCTGGATATACGGTCTGATGTCCATTGCGGTTCTTCTTCCCCTGAGTATCGGAGGAATCGGTATCAGAGACGGATCGTTGATCGGGCTTCTTTCGTATATGGGCATTTCCGCGGATCGTTCGCTGGCGCTTTCTTTATTGTTGTTTTTCTTTATGTTTATTGTTGCGGTTGCAGGGGGAGGAGTGGAAATTATTCGTATTATTCAGATGAGAACAGATGGCAGTTCGTGATAGTGTATTTCATTACTCCGGCAATTAAATATGCACGAGTCTGCTCATACTGAACTCGTTGAAATGTAACTTTATGGTTCCCTTCGACGGTGCTCAGGGTAAACTCAGGCTCATCATGAGCATAGAAAAGATTCAGATGTAATTAATTGACTGAGTAATAAATCACTTTTCCCGGTGAAGTGGAAAGGTAAAAAATGGATAATTAAATGAATCAGGATGTTGATAACAAAGAAATATACAATAAATCATGGTCCTCATGGGAGGATATGAAAATCTACGGTCCAGCCAGCAGGTGGTTGCGCTGGCTGGCACGTGAAGCAATCGTCGGTGCTGACTTGTCGGACATTTCAACCATTCTTGATTTCGGATGTGGTACCGGAGTGACTACTTCTTTTATAGCAGATCTCTTTCCTGCGGCGACGGTTACCGGTTGCGATATATCACAATCTGGCATAACCATAGCCGATAAACACTACCGGAATGATCGGATACGTTTTTATGTTGACGATGGAACCCTAATGTTCAGGAAGAAGTATGATCTTATCTGCTGCTTCGAAGTACTTGAGCATCTTCAAGAGTGGAAACCAATCCTGAAAAAGATGACGAAGTGCTCACATTATCTTATCCTGTCTACACCGACAGGAAGGATGCGACCATTTGAAAAGGAGGTCGGTCACGTCCGTAATTTTCAACGCGGGGAACTGGAGAAGGTACTTCGGGACTGTGGAGCTGAAAATAAAGTTGTTTTCAATGCCGGATTTCCTTTTTATTCACCGCTATATCGTGATGTCTGTCAACTTACCGGTGTAGGCATATCGGATTTCACGCGGAATCGTTACGGTCCTGTTCAACGGGTTATAGCGCTGGTTGTATATATGCTTTTCAGGTACGGCAGTTTGCGAACGCATGGTGACCAGTTCTGCGGTGTGTTCAGTATGAAAAAGGAGAAAGAAACCGGTCAGGGATGATTTTCGGTAAGTGGCCGGTGAAAAAGAATTCCGTATAGCAGATGTTTTTTGTTCGAGCGGTTTGGATGTTATTGATAATGGTGAATTGTGGTATCGGAATATACACTAAACAGGTAAAAAACGATTGGTGCTGAATACTTTCACGAGACGAATATTTCAAATTGACACAGGGGAAACGAATGCATGTCAACCGTATTTCTTAAATTCACTGAAGGTTGTTGTTGGAGAAGAGTTATCGATGTAAAAATAATCGAACGCTATTTTCTCAGAAACAACTGGAAGGTTTCAATTAATCCGGAGAATGCGGATGTAATTATTATTGAAACGTGCGCCTTTGTAAAAAGAACAGAGGACATCGCCATCGAGGAAATCAGGGCAGTTGTCGGGCGCAATTATCACGGGCGCCTGATTATCACCGGATGTCTGCCTGGAATCAATCTGGAACGTTTGCGGAAGTATTTCAGTGGAGCTGCCGTGAATACTGCACAACTGGAGAAACTCAATGAGCTTTTTCCTGAATTTGACCATAAACTGTCTCTCTTTGATGATACAACCGAGCTTTTCACTCAAAAAGATCTGCAGTCAACCGGAATGACTTTAAAATCAATTCTTCACTATCTCGCCGACAATTTCACGCTGAATCCCGGCTACTGGATGCGATTGGCCGGTAATATAAGGCGGGTGTTATGGTCAGGTATGGGATTGAAACGGAATACCTTGCGTTTTCTCCGGATCGCCTGGGGATGTCCGGAACCGCATTGCACTTTCTGTGTTGAATGGAAGGCCGTTGGAAGCACCGTTATCAGCAAGCCGGCAGATATCGTTCTCAGGGAGGTCAAGGACAATCTTGCCGAGGGGGTTACCCGCTTCGCGGTTATTGCCGACAGTCCCGCAACCTGGGGATCGGATATCGGAAGTGATTTCACCGCTCTTCTTTCATCGGTCCTCGAAGTTGATCGTAGAATAGTACTGGCAAATCTCGACGGATTTCATCCACGGTGGCTGATCCGGCATCAGGAAAAATTTCTGCAGTTGTTACGGAGCGGCAGGATACGATCGCTCATGTCCGCTTTGCAAAGCGGGAACAACCGTATTCTCAAACTCATGAATCGTCAGTACACACGGGAGGAGTACCTCTCCCTCATGAAATCGATTCGTCGTGTCTGTCCCGAGATCGTACTTATTACGCAGATTATTGTCGGATTTCCTTCCGAGACATTCGAAGAGTTCAGGGAATCCGTTGATCTGGTAATTGCATGCCGGTGTACCAATGTCACTCTTTTCCCTTTTTACAGCAATCCGTTAACTCCTGCTGCCGGGATGGAGGGTATGATCAATGATGCGGAAAAATTTCGGCGTATTGATTACGCGCTGAAACGGCTTGGAAGTAAAGGTATACTCTCCTTCAATATGGGGGTGGAAATTAATCCCAAATATCAGGAAACGAAAGCGCTTTATGATAATCAGCAATTCTGATTTCGTATCCGCTACGGCCACAGACGAGGTACCCTGCCCGGTTTGTGCCTCACAGCGTTTTCGGAATCTGTACAATGCGGAGGATTACGAATACCGGTTGCCGGGAACGTTTCATATCGCTCAGTGCATCGATTGTTCTCTTATTTACCAGAATCCTCGACCACCATTCCGGGAAATTCTCCGGTATTATACTGAAAAATACGAGCCTTTCCATGACGTGGGTTCACCGATTATGCGCATGTTACGAAAACGATTTCTGGAACAACCACGAATAAAACGTTATCGTATGCTTGTTCAGCAAAAAAAGCATTCAGCACGTATTCTTGATGTGGGTTGTGGACAGGGAGACCTGTTGCGTGATCTGAAGAACGAGTCAACCTTTTCATGTGAAGGAGTCGAACCGGTGGAACATGCCGCAGGTATCGCACGAAGTCACGGGATACCGGTAACCTGTTCCACGCTCGAGGAGGCGCATTTTCCATCAGGGAAATTCGATCTGGTGATTATGAATCATGTGCTTGAACATCTACCTGAACCGGGCAGGGTAATTGATGAGGTGTTTCGGATTCTTAATAAAGGGGGCATCATCAGCGGAGAAACCCCCTGCAGTAGGGCTGTTGAGCGGTTGCTATTCGGACCCTACTGGTCGATGTATCATTTGCCACGCCATTTGACCTATTTTTCTCCTGGATTGCTCTTTCGTTTTTTACGGCAACATGGGTTTACCGGAATCCGGCTGTCTTTACAGCCGCAGCCAAGTTCCTGGCAGGCTTCGGTCCGGAATTACCTCAATGACCGGAACGCTCCTTCGTGGTTGTCACAAATGTTCAATGGACACTCTCCGGTCGTTAATGTGGCAACTTTCCCCTTCAGCTGGATTTTCGCAAGACTTGGTTTCGCACCAATAGTACGTTTTATCGCGAAAAAAAAGGTACATGATTCTACTGAACAATGTGCGGCAATATGAGTGATATGAAGAATTACGCCACAAAGTGGAGTACGGGGTGGTGAGTCGGGATATGTGAACGATTCAAGCCCTGCCTGTGATGAAGTCGATCTTCAACGATGCAGTATAGTTGATGGTTTCATTTTAAAAGAGAGGGCGGGTTTTATCGAAAATGCACAGTTTTAAGCTGATGCGACAGGATGACTGATCATGGAATACAGCTTGATGGTTGAATTTTCCCATGAATAGTTATTCTGAGCCCATGATCGGGCGAAAGAGCCATGGAAGGAGGCCAAATTCCTTTCGATTCCATAGCCGCACATTCTCTCGGCAAGTCTTTCAACGTCTCCTGATGCAACGAGGTAACCACATCTACCGTCGAGTACGATTTCCCTGTTGGCCGGGCAATCCCCCGCAAGTATCGGTAATCCGCAGGCCATCGCCTCGAGAAGAGTATTTGACATTCCTTCATTGGTGGAAGGACTTACAAAACAGGCTGATGACCGATAGTAATCCCGGAGTGTTTCCTTTGAACACCATCCTTCCCATACTACTTCATTTTCAAGGGAGAGGGAAAACGCAAGCCGTTGTAGCCGGAGTAATTCCGGACCTTCTCCGACCATAAGCAGTTTCAGGTCGTCGCATCGTGAACGGCAGGCGGCAAATGCTTTAATGAGCACGCCAAGATTCTTCTGAGTGCAGATCCTTCCGGCAAAAAGAAAAGTGAACGGGTGATGCTCTGCATCCCCTCTGTTGTCGGCCGGTAGGTAAAATTCCGTATCGACCCCATTGTTAATAACACTGATTGCCGCATCCGGATCACTTTCAAGAGCGAGGGTCCGCAAGCTCTCCGAATTGGCGATGATTGCACTGGCGTTTGCGTATACTGCTCTTCGCATCGGTCGCAGCATTCGATGGATAGTGTCAAGTGACGGTTCAAATCCGGGTACGTCACCCCCTCGGAGCATGATTGAATAGGGAATGTTCCAGAGACGTTTCAGCAGAATACCGGTGGGGCCGCAGGGAAAACTGAAAAAGACGACGGCTGTATCCGGCCGATGTTTTCGAACCACCTTCGGCAGATGCAACAGTGCACTGACCAGATATGCCAGCATTTGTCGAAGTGAAGACTGCCCCGTTTTTTTACGCCATGCGGGAATCCGGTGCACTATAACCCCTTCCTCTTCCGTTATTCCCCGTTTGTTCCGGAAGGCGGACGTCAGTACGGTCACCCGTATTCCCTGTGCAGCAAGTTGTGTCGCGAAATGAAAATTAGCCGTGGCGGCACCGGCACCTATAGGCGGATATTCATAATTGATAAAGAGTACCGACTGCATCAGACCGCATTCCTTCCGGTAAACCGTTCCAGCAACCAGCTGTTCCATAAAAACGCGCGGTTGTCACTGCGGCCGCTACGATGACTGTCGATCTGCTGTTCGACAAACCGGTGCGAAAGGTTGTCGGCAATGTTCGCCGTATCGATGGACAGTGAGCCTTCATTGAACCATTTTCCCACCGGTACTCCGAAGCCCTTTTTGCTACGGTAAAGTATCCTGTCCGGGAGTACCGGTTCAAGCGCTTTTTTCAGAATGTATTTGGTGGTCCGATTCCGGTATTTGTAGTCCGAGGGAATACGTCGCACAAAGTTGACAAGATCGATATCCAGAAAGGGCGCCCGTACTTCGAGGGAGTTCATCATGCTCGCCCGGTCGACCTTGGTTAGGATATCATTCTGAAGATAGAGCTTTGTGAAATATTCCAGTGTTTTCGAGACGATATCGGGAGTGCGGCACCGCTCCCAGCAGTCGATCGCTTCGGAGAACAGTTCCTCGACCGGCATTTTCTCTTCGAAAAGTTCATCGATTTCCTCCGGATCGAGTGATGCCTGCCATACCGGGTTCCAGAGACTGCGGTGGTAACTCAGGCCCCGGAGCGTCCGTTTAATCCGGAAATCGGTACTCATGTTGACGTGTGAAACCGGCAGATGCTGCATGAGCAGGCGAATCGCGATGTGTACCGGTCGGGGCACGAGGAATGCGTAGCAGCGTGCCGCCGCGAGGGCATGAAACGGGTCGTATCCGGCAAAGAGTTCGTCGGCGCCGTCACCGCCGAGGGCGACGGTTACCCGTTTTCTGCTCTCGTTGCAGAGGAGATAGGTTGGCAGCAGTGAGCTGTCACCGAACGGTTCGTCGAGCCTGCCGGCGATTTCGGGGAGCAGGGCCTTCGCGGTTTCAAGTGACAGTGTACGGTGGTGATGATCGGTGCCGAGCTTTTCCGCGACCTGCCGGGCGTAGTCCGATTCATCGAAACTCGGCTCCTCGAATCCGATTGAAAAAGTCATGAGGTCCTTCGGGTCGATATGACGACTCGCGAACGCGGCTACCGTTGATGAATCGATGCCGCCACTGAGGAATATTCCCAGCGGTACGTCGGACATAAGTCGACGTTCGACGGCTTTATCGATAAGCGCACGCAGCTCTTCAGCCCAGATCGCTTCGGCGTTCCGTGGTACGGTGTCAAACGGTTCAAGGGTAAATTCCCAGAACGGGTGCACGCTGGTACCGCCACCGGCGAGGTCGTGAATCAGGTTGCAGCCCGCGGACAGTTGGAATACCCCTTCGTAAATGGTACGGGGTGCGGGAATGTAATTATAGGCGAAGAATTTTCTGAGCGAGGTACGCGAAACCGGAAAATCGAACGCAGGATGGGCACGAAGCGCGGAAAGTTCAGAAGCGAACATGAACGTGCCTGCGCTCCGGGCATAATAAAGTGGTTTCTTGCCGAAACGGTCCCTGCTGCAAAAGAAAAGATTCTTCTCGGTATCATACAGCGCGAATGCCCACATGCCGTTGAGCCTTTCCGGAAGCGCTGTACCCCAGGCACGGTAGCCGTGCAGGAGCACTTCGGTATCGGAATGATCACTCGTAAAGAAATGTCCAATCAGTTCGAGTTCACGGCGCAGTTCCCGGTAATTGTAGATCTCTCCGTTGTAGGTAACGCCGAGCTTTCCGTCGGCGGTCCACATGGGCTGAGCGCCCCCTTCGATATCGATGATGGAAAGCCGCCGGTGACCGAGATGGATACCCTTTGACGGATCGGACCAGAGTCCTTCCGCGTCGGGGCCGCGATGGAAAAGCGCCCGGTTCATCCGTTTGAGATCGTCAATGGAACCGTTGCCGGCGAATCCGCAAATGCCGCACATCGATGCTCAGTCCAGATTCCGGGTGTAGGCGATGAAATACGACCTGCGGTTTTGCGATTCATAGTACGTCATCATGGTGATCTGGGCGAGAAATCCCATGAAGATGGCAATGATGCCGATTAGAACAAACAGTACCGTCAGAAGAGGAAGTGGTGTTTCTATAAATGATTTATTGCCGAAATATTTGTAATACAGCATGGCACAGAAGGTACTGGATGCCAGAAGAAAGCTCAGGAGACCGAAACTGCCGAAAACGTAAATGGGCCGCTGGAAATATTTCTGAATGAAATTGGCAACCATCAGATCGAGTATCACTTTAATCGTGCGTTTCAGACCGTATTTTGACTTGCCGTGTTTTCGCAGACGGTGGTTGACCGGAAGTTCCGTTACCTTTGCGCCCGTCCATTTCGCATAAATGGGAATGAAACGATGCATTTCGCCATAGAGACGTATTTCTTTTATAATCTCACGGCGGTACGCCTTAAGGGTACAACCGTAGTCATGCAGTCTGACGCCGGTGATCAATTGAATGAAAAAATTAGCGATTTTACTGGGGAAGGTACGGACAAGCGGGTTGTCTTTTCTTTTTCTGCGCCACCCTGAGCAGACGTCATATCCTTCGTCAATTTTCTCGAGTAGACGCGGAATGTCGGCGGGATCATTCTGCAGATCCGCGTCGATGGGAATGATGATCGTGCCGTTCGCGTGATCGATACCCGCCATCATCGCGGCGGTTTGTCCCGAGTTTTTCCGGAGGTGAATCACTTTGATTTTGTGGTCTTTGCCGGCGAGTTCATCGAGATATCCACGGGTACTGTCCGTCGAACCGTCGTTGACGATAATCACTTCGTACCGGTACTGATGTCCCGTCATTGCGGCGGAAAGTTCTTCAACAAGTATCGGCAGCGATGCCGCTTCGTCGTAAGCCGGAACGATAACCGAGATGTAGGGATTTTTTTCAGAATCGGTCATGGATAGAAATTATAAGATTGTATTCTCAAAACTGCAATTGAAAATCTGTGGGAAGCCATACGTATCTTTATACAGAACAGGCAATTATCTTCGACGGAATGGCGATCGGCGGGATTCAGGCGGTCAGCGTCCGGTTCCAGTCGTGCATGACTGGCTGAAACCCTGCCGCCAGAAGGTCGTCTCTTATGGCGGCGAGGCTGCGGTTATCGGCGATTTCGAACTGCGGTGTGGAAGTTACGTTTCCATGGCCGCCGACACTGGTGGAAACACCGGCCGACATTTTCGTGACCCCGAGCGGTAGAACGGACATCCTGAACCGGGCTGATTCACGGGTGGACATGGTGATACCGGCGGCGGGAAGAAAAAGACGTGCCGCGACGAGCAGACGGACGAATTGACGATCAGTAATACTGCAGACGGGGTTGAATGAGCCGGCCTGCGGCCGTAGACGTGGAAAAGAGAGCGCGATTT
>JAFGHA010000226.1 GCA_016930275.1 Chitinispirillaceae bacterium | reverse complement strand
CCGGATAAAGACTTGTTTGCAGTTCTTCGATATTTCCTTTCTGCAAACTCACTCTATAAGAAGTGACCGAGCTTTTCTCGGCGCACCCACGGAACGGGATATCCGAAGCGTCATCGCGGGGATCTCACCAGCCAGTTACGCTCGGATCAAAGAGGAAATCAGGGAATTCATCTCCCGTGTAATACGAATTGTCGACGACGACACGACCTCGGATCGTGTGTACAGTCTCAACCTGCAGCTTTTTCCGCTCAGCAAACCTGATGACAAGGGAGCCTAACCCGATGAAAAAGGTTACTGTACTTACCATTTCTTTACTCACGGTGTTATCACAGCTGCATCTGCACTGTAACGGGGGAAGCACCGAGATCGGTAATGCGCGTTCCCAGATTACCGGATCGATTACCGATAACGGGAAAAAATCGGACAGCGCCGAAGTGCAACTCGTCGCGAGGAACTTCATACCCGGAGGAACTACCACCGACAGAGTCTTCTCCACCCGTACCGACGGCAATGGTAGCTACCGTTTTAACGAGGTCCCCGAAGGTACGTATTATCTCAATGCAGCGGGTGCCGGAAAGAAACTGCTTCGCGGGCCTATCGGAATAGAACAGGAAGAGGTCGATCTTGCCTCCGACGAGTTGAAGAAAACCGCACGTCTGACGATGAAAATACCCGAAGCAAGTAACGTGAATACCATGTTCCTTCTGGGAACAACCCTCTCGTGGAACATAGAAGGCGACAGTGTCATTCTCGATTCAATCCCATCGGGAACGGTCGAGGTGATCGCCTATGCGCAAACGGGTTCCGTTCCGTATAGTCTTTCTTCCGCCAATTCGCAGAGCGTCACGGTAGAGGTCAATCCGGCCGACACTACGGTAGCCGCACTTGACAATACACCGCCGACCCTGCTTACGGCACTATCCGAACTCCCCTCCGCAGTCGCCAGATCCGACAGCTTATACACCTGTATGCTTTCAGCGACGGATGCGGAAAACGATCCGATTTCCTTTTCCCTCATCTCGGGCGCCCCGGGAATGACGCTCAGTGCGAATACAGAGACGGTTACCATTGTCTGGCCTCTGACCGATACCCTCTTGAATGCGGTATATCCCGTATATGTCCTTCTCTCAGATGCAGGCGGTGCCTCCCGAACGGTTCAATGGAACATTACCCTGGCGGAGCAACGGTTTATCTTGTCCGGTTCGATTGACACGGTTTCCGGAACCGCCGATACTCCCTATCTTTTTGAAATTGATTCCACGACAACCGCATCGGATGCCGCGACCTGCCGATTTACATGGGGAGACGGCGATACCACTGCCTGGCAACCGAAGATCGAAGCGGTCCATATCTGGATCGACCGGGGCAGTTTCCCGGTCCGCTATCAGATAGAACACTCATCAGACGGGTCGTTATCGGAATGGTCGTTACCCGTATATATGATTACCGCTGATACCCGTGACAAAACTCCTCCGGTTATCACCCTTTCCGATGACACCGTCTTCGTTGAACGCAATACTGCTTTTGTCAATCCCGAAGCCGTGGCAGTCGATCTCGTGGACGGTACTATCACCGACCGGATTGTCGTCGCCGGCGTCGTCAATGTCGATTCCGCGGGGACGTATACCCTGACCTATACCGTGACCGATGCCGCCGGGAATGTCGCCTCCACCCAGCTGGTCGTGGTCGTTGTGGACCCCGGAGAATCCGATACCATCCCACCGGTCATTACCCTGCTCGGCCCCGGTACGATTTTCATTCTCGACACGGTCAGCACCGACATTCTTGAACGTACCTTCAAAGAACCGGGCTATGCCGCAACCGATAACAGCAACGGCGACATCACCGACCGTGTCACGGTTCGGAAGCAAAAGGATTCCACCTCGATTACGATTTTTTATTCAGTCAGTGATAGCGCCGGAAACACTTGCAACACCTTCCGGAAAATTTCCGTCGTCGGACCGATTCCCGAAATAGCCATCACGCTGCTTAACGCGGACAGTACTTTTCAGGTGCCTTCCGAATACGGTACATGGGTTGAACCCGGCTACACCGCATCAAGCAGTACCGATGGTGACATCACCGCACAGGTAGCGGTTGACACCTCAGACCTTATCGACAATATCGATAAGCCCGGAATCTGTTACATACTTTATTCGGTGCCGTTTGAAGGCGACAATGTCGCCAGGGTGATAAGAAGGGTCGAAGTAATTGACGAATACATTTCCGAGCCCTCTCCTCCCGTCATTACACTTAAGGGATCGAATCCCGATACCGTCTCACTGTGGATGAATCCCGACGATTCGGAGTACATCGATCCGGGAGCGACGGCAATCGACGCGAAGGACGGTGATCTCACTGCGAAGCTGAGCAGAACCGGTACTGTTGACGTCAATGTTCCGGGCACGTACGCACTAACCTATGCAGTGCACGACGCTGAGGGCAACCAGACGACCGCCAAACGGACCATCGAGGTACTCACCTGGGCTGCCTACCCCGAAACGCTGATCGCCTATGGTGTGCCCGCCGGTCAACCATTACCCGACATGAATACCACCTTCAACACGGTAACGGGCTGGGGAACGGGAAGCCCCGACCTCACCGGGGTAAGCGGTCTGTTTTTTGAATGGAACCTTTCCGGAAACGACCTCAGCCCGCTGCAGGTTACTACTGCATCAGGCACCGATACACTCATCTCCCGACAGATTCTGGGAACGAACGAACCCGCGTTTCTGGTACAGGGGTCGGAAATTGTCGGACTTGACGGGCCATACTACGTACGGGTCGAGGGAACGACCATGTACTGGGTTTCCTTTGAACGCGACGTGGTTATTATTTGGCAAGAGTAAATTGCTGGAACAGGCATCCTTCCCGCCGGTGAGACTGACCCCTTCCCGAAAACCGGCGCAGCAGGACCCCGGCTGCATACGGCAGAAGATGTCGTATGCAGTCGTTAATTTTTCCGGACACCGCAGCAACGGTCGGTTCTCTTTTCTTTCTGCAGGTAGGAAGAGTAATTATAGTCGCCTTCGGTGATGCTGTTGCCGACACAGGCGACCTTGATTCTGTCGGCAGCTTCGAGGATCAAAGCGGCAAGGAAAATAAGTATAATCGACTCTGCTTTCATGAATTCACTACTCCTGCAACGGTATTTGAAATAACTGAATCAGGCAGAAACAGCTATCAACTCTTTAGATAAATAGAACAACCCGAAAAAAAACTCCACCCTTACAGATGGAGTTTTTTTTTCGAAGACCCATTTCCGTTTCAGGGAATCAGCACCCTGCGGGCAACCGATCCGTTTTCCCTTTCAATCTGTACAAAATACACGCCACTTGATTTATTGGTGAAAGAAATTCTGTTCCATTGTGCGCTTGCCGAAACGACCAGCCTTCCTTCGGTATCGATAACCCGCACCGGACAGACCTCTTCAACACCCCGTAAATGAATCACACCGGCATTGTACGTCGCCGATACAGGAACAGACATCATTGAAGGAACCGATTTCCGGACCGGCGTTTCATCGGGAAGCGAGAACTGCTTCAGAAATGCCCAGGTCTCTTCACTGTTATTGATCCGGTCATTCGTGTTCATGGGCCACTCATGCTGGCCGGTACGGATGGAATCGGCAATAACCACCGTTCCATCATCACACGGACCGTAATACAGCCTTGTTACAACCGAATTCGGATTTGAGGGAGGGTACGGCCGGGTAACTTCCGGGATTTCCGGACATCCGATCATCGCAATCCATTTGGTGACATTCGCCATGAATCCGGCTGATCCGCCCTCAAAACCTTCATCGGTTCCGAAGGTCAACCGCATCGACATCGGTCGTTTCAGGGAACAGTTCCCGGTAAGGTTCCCGGAGGTGGGTGCGATCGCCGCAAACACATCGGAATACCTGCAGGCGAGTTGGAATGTCATGAAGCCGCCCTGGGAAAATCCGCAGGAGTAAATCCGCTTGCGGTCGATGTGATACTGATTGTCGATGGTATCGATGATCGCCATGAGAAACGTGAAATCGTCCTGCCCCGACATGTTCCACGATTTATTGATCGCATTCGGGTAGACCACGATGAACTTCTCCCTATCGGCGATCTGATCCATTCGCGTGTAGGATTGTTCCGATGCCGCATCCATGTTGTAACCATGAATATTGAGCACAAACGGTGGATTTTGAAGCCCGGATGGTGCATGAACGATATAGGACCGTTGGACCCCGGCAATCTGCATTGTTCTGGTCTGTGAGAAACCCGATACTACGATCGAGACGACAATCGCAAAAGCTGCCAGCATACGAGTGGCCATAGAAACCCCCTCTGGTAAATAACTGCGGTGGTAGAAATCAGAATACCGCAGAAATGAAAAATCATCACAATTTCAGATAATGTACGGTCAGTAGTTCAGCCCTTGTTGCCATACGAATAATATACATGCCGCGAGCCAGTGTTCCATGAAGTTCCACAGCATGCTCTCCTGCGTGTTTCAATCCGTTTACAAGCGTTGCTACCCGTTTTCCTCTGCTGTCGACCACATCGATGGTGACGGTATTATCCGATGGAACGCGATAGTGCACCATGTTATCCCGACCAATCGTTAGCTGCTGCAGAGAAACGGGTGCAGTTGCGGTCGACGGCATTGCTATCGAAGTCGTCACGGAGTCATTCAGGACCATGAAATCGAACAGTGTATAACCGTTGGACCCGCCCTTCTTGGTTCCATTCATCCGCACATACCGGGCGGTGGTTGTCGGAAATGTTTCATCGGTAATCGAACGAGGTCTGCCGATGGTGGTACTGAAAACATCCTCCCACGTCGAGTTGTCGGTTGACACCTGTATCTCGAATGCTTGGGCGTAACTCGAGTCCCATTTGAGAATGACCCGGTTCACCTTCATCGCCGAACCGAGATCGATCGAGATCCACTGCTGATCACCGGACCCGCTTACCCATTTGCTGTTGTAGTAATTCTTCCACGTCGACTGGTCGGTGACCTTGCCGGCGGTATTACCACCGCTCTCGGATGATGCCGTTGCGGTTTTTCCCAGAGCAAGATTCCGTTTCTCGTCGATCAGCCGCCAGAGTCCGAGATCGGGCTCGACTTCCCAGTCCTGATGGTACTCGAGCACCACCGAGTCGCGAGGGGTAAAGGTAATGGGTAACCAGACATAATCCCCGCCCCGTTCCACATGCGGCCGTTTCCAGCGATCACCGCAATACATCTGCACGGTATCTTCGGTACCTTTGAAGGGAAAAACGAAATCGCACTGGGTATCCCATGACTTTTTGTCCACATCGCCGGGAGCGATGATCGGCACCAGT
>JAFGHA010000225.1 GCA_016930275.1 Chitinispirillaceae bacterium | reverse complement strand
TTAAAACGCAGAGAACCAGGACAATGAGGATTGGAGAGTTTATATCCGAAACTATTGTAGTAATTTGTGAGCGGTATGCATAGAAGAGAATACACCATGTAATAAAAATTATTCTTCCTGTCTTTTCAGAAATGTGAGAATAGATGTTATGCAGTACTGTAATGAAACTGAATGGAAACGAAATTATTAAAAAAGTTTGGAATGTTGTATTCAAGTTTGCGGAAACCACAATAAAATAAACCATGAATACCGATAGAATAGAAGGAAATGTTGTCGAGACACGGAATAGAGTAATGCGGTTGTCGAAACAGAAGACAAGAAGAAATAAAAAGAATATGCATGCAAACAATGAAATAGTCGTGTTGTTTTCCATAAAAGGGGTTGTTCTGTTTGGAGCGTCATACCAATAAAGAATATCTGGTCTCACAGGGTTTGATATCGGAAGTGTCAAGTCAACTGAAAATGTGTCTCTAATGCCATTTGAAATATCGGTTTCTCTGGAAAAAAGGGAATGCATCATCGAGGTAATAAAATGGCGGGTTGCGATATTATTGTTTTTAGGGGTAATCACTATAACATGCTGTAATGCTGAGCAAGTAGAAATAATGTCCTTAAAGGTTTCTTTGTAGAAGTGCCGCCACCCTGCTGTTGGGAAAATCAGATATAGAGGAAGTATGTTTTTCGTGGTTATTGTTATCTGGCAGGTATGGATCGTGGAGTCGTTGTCAAAATGATTTTGTGTGTTGATCTGCGAAAACGGATTGTCGATAAAAAGAGTATCGCTACGTATATGTTGGTTTGATAGGGTAATACTTTTATGTTCAAAATATGCCTCAAAAAAACTGAAAAACATTGCTACGCCAATGATACTTATAAGAAGGAAAGTCCTCTTTCTACGGTTCCAAGTACAGTTTAAGCTATTTAGTGTTAAAAAAAAAGTAGATAATAAAAGGAGAATACTTCTGAAATTTATTCCGATCAGAATCAGACAAATGAGGGAAAATGTCTTTTTGAAATTCAATGGAAGTTTGAACATGGCTAAAATTATAGAATAAAAGGGATTTTAAATCGAGTAAAAATGAGTATGTGTAATTAGACCGGTTCGGTGTAGAGCCATTTTTTGATCTTGCCTTTTTTCTCAACTCGAATATATTTTCAATACACTTTTTTGGCAGCGTAGCTCAGTAGGTTAGAGCAGTGGAATCATAATCCACGTGTCGGGGGTTCGACTCCCTCCGCTGCTATTTCCCCCCTTTTTTTAACAGCCATGTCCCTGAAATCCATTCCCGAACAGGTCTTTCAATACGTTAACCCGTTCATTCCGCCGGGTTCATCGGTGGTTGTGGCGGTAAGCGGCGGCGGCGATTCAGTGGCGCTTCTGTATCTGTTACATGAGCTTCGCGGGCGACTGGGACTGGTAGCACTGGTAGTTGCCCATGTCAATCACGGCCTGCGGGGAGATGAATCGGACGGCGATGAGCGGCTTGTACGGGAACATGCCGAATCGCTCGGAGTACCGTGTCACTGTCGTCGCCTTGAAGGGCATTCCATCGATGAACCGGGGCTGGAAGCCTGGGCGCGCGAGGAGCGATACCGGTTTTTCGATGAAGTCCGGACCTCCACCGGGATCGATCTGATCGCCACCGGTCATACACTGGACGATCAGGCTGAAACCGTACTGATGCGAATACTGAGGGGGACCGGGCTCAACGGATTACGCGGTATTGCACCGCTGCGGGAAGACGGGGTGGTACGCCCGCTGCTCGGGATCGGAAAAACGGAACTGGAATCGTGGCTTGATTATCGTGGTATCGGTTTCAGGGTCGATCGGTCGAATGATGATGAGCACCTGTTGCGCAACCGGATCCGGCATTCGGTTCTCCCGCAGCTTGAATCGTTACAGTCGGGTGCGGCGATGCATATTGCAGCGGTTGCAGCCGATGCCGCGGTACAGTTGGAGGTGCTCGGGGAGAAGGTCGCGGCATGGATCGGTCATTCGTTTACCGCATTGAACGATACTTCATTCCGTTTGAAGACGGACCGGTTTTCAGACGAACCGGTCGCATCCGAAGCACTACGCGGATTGCTGGCGGCACGAGGAATACCGCCTACGCGCCATCACATCAACGGTATAGTAGCCAGTGCCCGGAGAACCGGCGGTACTTTTCTGCTGCCCGGCGGTTGGCAGTATCGTTGCGGTGGCGGAGTTCTTTTCTTTTTCAAGGTGTTGCCGGAATTTTTCCGGAACGTTCGGGTACCGGGAGAGATCCGTGCTGTCGAAGAGGGGCGGAGTATCCGTCTGGAATATCTGGACACTGTACCTGAAGAACTCGATTCAGGAAAATGGACGGTCGTTATTGATGGTACTGCAACAGGGAATGAATTCATCTACCGTACCATCTCTCCTGATGACACTTTCATTCCATTCGGTACCCGTCGGGAAGTGAAAGTCCTGAAATTCCTGTCGAAACAGGGAGTGCCCCGGCCGTTGCGGGAGTGTACGGGTATCCTGACTACCCGTGACAATAAACCCATATGGGTTCACGGAATCAGGCTGGATGAACGTTTTCGTGTCACGGAAGCCACAAAATGTCCGATAGTAGTACAATCCAGGAGCATTTTATAATATTATAATGTATTTTAGACACGCCTTTTCCGATGTTGCAGGAGGGGGTGTCATCTGTTTCATGTTGAGGAGTACGGTTTTGGAAGAAAAAAAAGGTAATGAGGGGCCGATTCCCGGAGGGGGCGGGCGCAAGAAAGAAGGCGATTCATCAAAACGCGGACCGAAAAAGGACCCGTTCAAATCAATTCTGATGTGGCTCGCGATAATTGTGGCAGTGGTTTTTGCGTTGAGGACCCTCGACAATGCTGGAAAGCAACGTGAAGTTGAACTCACCTACAGCCAGTTTCAGGAAGTACTGGTCAATCCGGATATCAGGATAACATCAGCGAAAATCATTCAGAAGGGAATTGATCGCGCCCAGTTTCGGGGTACCGTCGATGACCCGGTGAGTCTGACGAAACTGCCGTCGCTCCGCAATACAACACCGGGCGAAGTGTTTATCGTTAATCTACCGTATATCGACAGTGAGATGCTCGCGCAATGGGATAAGGCGGGGTTCGGCTATACCTTCGAGCAGGAGAAGCTCAACTGGGGTGATATTCTCATCAGTATATTGCCCTGGGCGATCATGATTATCTTCTGGGTCTTTATCATGCGGCAGATGCAGGCGGGACAGAAAGGCATATTTTCTTTCGGAAAAAGCCGGGCGAAGCTCAACATGATTGACCGCCCCCAGACAACTTTTGCGGATGCGGCCGGAGTAGAGGAGGCCAAACAGGAGTTGCAGGAAATCATTGATTTTCTCAAAGATCCCAAAAAATTCAAACGGCTCGGCGGAAAGATCCCGAAGGGAGTGCTGCTGCTGGGACCTCCGGGGACGGGAAAGACGCTTCTGGCCCGTTGTGTCGCCGGTGAGGCGGGGGTTCCTTTCCTTTCGATGAGCGGTTCGGATTTCGTGGAGATGTTTGTCGGCGTGGGTGCATCCCGGGTGCGGGATCTGTTTGAAACCGCCAAACGCAATTCTCCCTGTATCATATTCATCGACGAGATCGATGCGGTGGGACGGCAGCGCGGCGCAGGGCTCGGCGGCGGACATGATGAACGCGAGCAGACCCTCAACCAGATGCTGGTCGAGATGGACGGATTCGAGGTGAATTCGGGAGTGATTCTCATTGCCGCGACCAACCGGCCCGATGTGCTCGACCCCGCGTTGCTTCGGCCGGGGCGGTTCGATCGGCAGATCGTGGTGGACGTACCCGATGTCAAGGGACGTGAAGGCATTCTCAAGGTGCATACCAAGAACCTTCCGCTTGCCACGGATGTCGATCTTTTTACCATCGCACGGGGAACACCCGGATTCGTCGGTGCCGATCTTGCGAATCTCGCCAATGAGGCGGCACTTATGGCCGCCCGGTTCGGCCAGGATGCCGTAACGATGATCGATTTCGAGGAGGCGAAGGACAAGGTGCTTATGGGTGCCGAACGGAAAAGCATGGTGCTTTCCGAAAAAGAGAAGAAACTCACTGCCTACCATGAAGCGGGACACGCGATCTGCAATATCTATTGCAAAGAAGCCGACCCGCTGCACAAGGTCACCATCATTCCCCGGGGCCGGGCGCTCGGTGTCACTTTTTCGCTGCCGTTCGAAGACAAGCACAGCTATACTAAAGATTACATTCTCGATCGTATCTGTGTGATGATGGGCGGAAGAATGGCCGAAGAGATCGTTTTCAGTCATCAGACGACCGGAGCGGCAAGTGATATCAAGCAGGCGACCAGTCTGGTCCGCAAACTCATCTGCGATTACGGGATGACCGAAGAACTCGGTCCGATCAGTTACGGCGAAAAGGACGAACAGATCTTTCTCGGCAGAGAGATCTCCCGTCACCGTGACTATTCCGACCTGACGGCTGAAGTGATCGATCGTCTGATGCGTGAAACCATCGAAGGACAGGTGGCACGCTGCCGTGAAATTCTTACCGAGCACCGTGAGCAGCTCGAACGACTGGCGAACGCTCTGCTTGAACATGAAATGCTCGATCGTGAGGAGATCATGAAAGTCATCGCGGGTGCCACACTGGAAACGGTGAAAAAGACCAGAACTATCGTGCGTCCTCCTGAAAATCAGGTCAAAGCGGATGCCGTCGCTGCATCGCCGGTGAATGATGGTGCGACCGCGGTTTCTCCGCAGCCGGCGGATGAGTAGCAGCCGGACTGCGCCGGTCTGAAAATTCAGCGGTCGGGAAGGCTCCACGACAGGCGCCGGTTTAAGATATGTCAATAATTCGAACGGGGGCAGGTGCATAACCTGCCCCCGTTGTTGGAACGGGAGAATCAAAGGTGAAGTTGCCGGAAGGGTGCAATAATATACCATACCCGTGCGCACTCTTGGAGGCGAAGGAACATCACTTTGCCGTGATGGGCATCGTCAATGTCACTCCCGATTCGTTTTTTGACGGAGGAAAGTATCACGAGACTGATGCCGCCGTCACGCGCGCGCGCGAGCTGGTATCGCAGGGGGCCGACATCATCGATATCGGTGGAGCCTCGAGCAGGCCGGGAGCCGAGCCTGTTTCACCCGGAGAGGAACTTCGGCGGGTGGTCCCGGTAATCGAGGGGGTTGCCGATTTTTTTTCGGGGCCGATCAGTATTGATACGACCTGGAGCAGTGTGGCCCGTGGCGCGCTCAGCGCCGGTGCAACCTGGATCAACGACATCAGTGCCGGCAGGTGTGATCCGGGCATGGTGCCGCTTGCGGCGGAAACCGGGTGTGTCGTGGTACTCATGCACAGCAGAGAGACTCCGCAGACGATGCAGCTCAATCCGCGGTATGAAAACGTAACTGCCGAAGTGATCGCTGAGTTGCTCGATGCGGTCGAAATGTTTCGCAGAGGAGGCGCGGACGGAAGGCGGCTGGTGCTTGATCCGGGAATCGGTTTCGCCAAAACCGCGGAGCACAATGTCACATTGCTGAAGGAAATACGGAAACTCGCCGACACGGGATTTCCTGTTCTGGCAGGAACGTCACGGAAATCGTTTCTTGGTCATCTCACCGGAAAAACCGTTGAAGACCGGTTGCCGGGGAGTCTAGCGAGTGTGGCGACCGCCTGGTATGGCGGAGTCCGTATCTTCAGAGTACACGATGTGGCGGCAACCGTTGATTTTTTAACTGTATTGACCGGATTGAGTTGAGGGTTTCAGACGGCTTCAGTGATGCGGAACAACCGGCAGAGACGGTCTGAAGGACCGGATAAATCGAAACGACGACCGGCGGCGGTTGCAGGGCTGTTGGCGATCGTTCTTCTGCTTATGCTGCTCCTGCTGATCATCCGACGGTGTTCGCCGGTGGAGATGCCGACCGGCGTTCCGTTGACCATACCCGCTTCAGATACAAGTACGGCAGTGGATACCGTCGAAACCGATACGGTCTCCGATACGACCGTTTCACCTGAAGTTGAACCGGAAATCCGGGAGGAAGCTACGATACCGTTGCCCGGTAAAGAAACAGAAACAACCGAGGTCGCCGCAGTACCTGACACGATTCCGGTAGCCGATACGGCGGTGCCTCCTGTGGTGGATACGGTTACGGATTCTCTTTCCACGTCGGTTTCTCCGGAAACGGCGGGGTGCGGCGGCGATACGACTGAACTGTGGGTTTACCCCGATCCGTCGGGCGGCCTGCATTATCGCGGTGTCGACGTGGCGTTTCGCGCCAATCGCCCGGCGGTTATTCATTACCGTTTTCAGGGTGACACCGGATGGATGAAATACGACGGAACGCCGGTTGCGGTTTCCAGAACCACGACGCTCTATTTCGATGCTATTGACAGTTGCGGAAAGGTGATGGAACGTCGTTCGGAGTATTACGAGATCGAAACCGCCCGCCCGTCGTCGGAATGCCCGAACGACATGGAGCCGGTCAGGGTGGGAACCATGAATTTCTGTATTGACCGTTACGAGTGGCCCAACCGTCGCGGCGCGGTGCCCCGGGCGTACGTATCGCTCTATCAGGCCATGGATTCCTGCTTCGCGGCGGGAAAACGGCTCTGCACGGTGGAGGAGTGGTCGGTCGCGTGCGCCGGTCCGTACTCCTGGAAATATCCTTATGGCCAGAAATACGAACCGTATGCCTGTATTACCCACGACACGCTCGTGGAGCCATCCGGCAGTAAACCCGAGTGCCGCGGTTTTTTCGGTATTTTCGATATGGCGGGAAATCTGCTCGAATGGACCAGTACCAGAGCGGTTGAAAACAGCTCATTCTATTATGTCACGGGAGGGTTCTGGGAGAGCGGCCCGAAGAGCGCCTGTCATGACAAACGCTACAGCTATTATCCGCAGAACCGGCACAACCCGGTTGGATTCCGCTGCTGTAAGGACATGGCCGGCGGAGAAGCTCCTGAAAAGGGAGGAAAACGTTAAGTGAACAATACTGCTTTGCGTATCCTCCTGCTTGCGGTCGTGCTGGCGGCACTACCGGCGGTTTCTCAGGGGCTGCGGATCGAACCGCCCTATCTGGATGGATTCCATCCGCTTGACGAGGAACCTGCATCGACACTTTCCCCGCTCAATGCGCGCTATCCGGTGCTTCTCAAGCTTGAATCGAAGATGTTTCACGATACCACCCAGATTGATTTTGAAAAGCGGCAGATTACCTTCCGGCGAACAGATCCGCTCGGGTACACTCTCTGGGAATATCACTACCCGGAGTTGAGTGATTATCTTGCTTCACGGAAACGGTATGCGGTCGCCCGTTCCTGGCGGAAGAACATGACGATGTTTCAACCGTCGGGCATTGACGCGAGCAAAAAGGGAATGAAGTTAGAGTGGGAGTGGTCGGTACAGTATCCCTCCTGGGCGCAGCGGGTGCTCGGAAAGGAACCGCCGAAGCTCACCATCGACGGCTATCTGGAAATAAAAATGGGCTATGCGAATACTCAGTACGACGATGATGTTCCAACGCAGAACTACAAGGCCAATAATGATTTCAACTTCGAGATCGATTACCAGTTCACCATTACCGGCAGTGTCGGAAGGCTCATCAATCTCAATATCACTGCTTCGAAAAATCAGAACTTCGATATTTCGAACGACCTCAAGAACATGAAGATCGAGTACAAGGAATCGACACCCGGTGAGCTTGAAGATGAGATCGTGCAGGAAGTGATCGTCGGGTACACGGGATTCAGCATGCCGGGAACCAACCTGAGTGGTTATTCCGAAAGCCATGAAGGGCTGTTCGGTATCAAGGTCCGTTCCCGACTCGGTCCGCTCGAGCTTACCAGTATCGCTTCAATCGAGCAGGGGCAGTCGAACAAGAAAACCTACTCGAGTTCCGGGGCGGGCGGGGGAAACACCGCCAGTTTCCCTGCCGATGAGTATATGAGAAACAAATACTTCTTTCTGCATAACAGCTACCGGCGGTATTACCTTCACAAGTATAATATCAAGAATCCCGATCCCAATCCGGTGGCGCCGCCGAGGGTCGCCACCCTCTCGGTATGGCGGAGTTTCGACGGTCTGGTAACCGAAAGTCAGTCCCGTATCAAGCTGGTGCATGTCGAATCGAA
This sequence comes from Chitinispirillaceae bacterium, assembly GCA_016930275.1. Classification (GTDB taxonomy): domain Bacteria; phylum Fibrobacterota; class Chitinivibrionia; order Chitinivibrionales; family Chitinispirillaceae; genus JAFGNB01. Next base: position 24,024 of record JAFGHA010000225.1, on the reverse strand, counting down.
TCTTGATTACTACAAGTTCGAACGACTCGAACGGGACCGGCATTACTATCTCGATGAGGTGGAAGGATACATCAGGTTCGCGGATTCCATTTATCTTCAACCGCAGCAGCAGATCGCGATCTACCTGCGAACGGAAGAGTCCACGGATTCCCGGTATGCGGGTATGCAGAAGGGAGGCACCGCCGACACCGTCAATGCGCAGGGAGAACCGGATACCACGTGGACCCTCTGGGTGCTCAAACCGCAGGAGCAGATATACAATGCCGAGGCGGACCCTGAACGGTTCAATCTCATGTGGCGTAACGTATACGGACCTGCCAACTTTTCGGATCCGACATCGTTCGAACTGAACGTGAAACGGATCAGCGAGGATAAAACCGAGGAGAAACTCGAGCAGCTGCCCGGTGGCGGCGGTTTTTACGCCGATATCATGGGACTGTCAACCGAAAACAAACCGCTCATCAACAATCAGAAAGTATTCAGCCGGGAATTCAATGAACTGATTCTTCCACCCTACGATTCCGTCTGGAACGAAGGTGAGGACGGACTTGAGATATTCAACAATCCCGATATGGGTAACCGGGATTCACTTATATACCGGTATTCCGATGAGGAAATAAAAAATCTGAAAACGGAGGGAACGTACAAGCCGCAGTATGTGATCGAAATGTCGGGTTCGAAAAAGAAAACCACCTATGATGACCTCGGGTGGGGGATCATGCCGGGAACCGAAATGGTCAAGGCGGACGGGGTGCGGCTCGAGCGGGATGTCGATTACACCATCAATTATGATATGGGGTCGCTTGATCTGATTTCCCAGCAGGCGAAATCCGCCGAAAAAATCGAGATAGAGTATCAGAGCGAGGCATTGTTTGTTCCTGAGAGGAAGGTGTTTCTCGGAATGCACGGACGGATGGAACTGCCGTTTATCACCGACAAATCCTATGCCGGTGCAAGTATCCTCTTCCAGAGCACCTCGAGCAACGACGACATTCCGCGTCTCGATCAGGAACCCTACAGCAAGGCGCTTTTCGATATCAATACTCACATCGAATTCGAACCCGAATGGATGACACAGCTCATCAATTATCTGCCGCTGGTAAAGACGCAAACCGTCTCGTCGGTTTCTCTCGATCTCGAGTTCGCCCGCAGCAGAGTCAATCCGAACAAGGCGAAGAGCGCCTATGTCGATGATTTCGAGGAGAGCAAACAGTCCGATCAGTTAAGTAACAGTCACCAATCATGGTTTGTCGCCAGTCCGCCGTACCTGGGCGATTCGCTTTTCTGGGCGCATCCGCCCGTGTGGGACTTCTACTGGTTCACGCCGCGCGACGCCGACAAGAATCATCTGGTGTACCGGCGTGATATTCTGGTTCTGAGTGAAGCCGAACAAAAGGCGAGTGCCGTCGGTACCGGTACCGAAAGCGTGCTGCGACTCCATGCGGTACCGGCTCCCAAGTCGGATACGCTTCAAGACCGGTTCGGTAAAGCATGGGCCGGTATCATGACTCCTATTTCACAGAGTTTCGCCAACAAGAAGCAGTCCCAGTTTTTCGAGTTTTTCATCAAGGCCGACGGCGGGTTCGCCGGCAAAGGAACGCTGCTGCTGCAGATGGGATCGATGCGCGAGGATATTTCACTCAACGGCGGTCCTCCGAACGGTCGTGCCGACCGGGAAGACACCTCACAGATCGTTCAGAAACAGAACTACGTTGAGAATCTCGATCTCGGATGGGATAAACTGCCTGATTCCTCGGAGGTCTATCTGATTCCGGGAGTGCTTCCCGGAACCTGGGATACGCTCGGCTACGGCAATCCTCTCCTCGGCGCGGATTCAACCGATCCGGCTAAGGACAATTTCAGACAATACTACTACGACAAGGGAGACACCGCTAATTACCCGTACGCCTGCCGTCGTGAGTTCGACGGTAAAATCGAGTTCTCCGAGGATATCAATTTTGACGGTGTCGTGCAGACGTCGAATACGGAACGGTATTTTCAGTTTTCCGTCGACCTGAGCGATACCGCGTCGCCGTTTATCGATCATTCCGTTAATTTCGTACCCGGCGGCGGGTGGAGAAAATACAAGATACCACTGCACGAGCTTCTTCCCGGGTACGAGAACGCGTTCGATACGATCAACAGTCCGAGCTGGTCGAACATCACCATGGTCCGGATGATCTGGACCGATTTCAATCCGGTTGAGTTGACGCAGGAACAGTCGCTGATATTTTACAATATGGAATTCGTGGGGAACCAGTGGATCGAGGTGGCCGATTCGTCACGCGTGAAGATACGCTCCTCGGTGGTGAATACCAAGGAGGATAAGGAATACGAGGATATATGGGAGCACTACAAAAATCTCATCAACCGTGAACGTGACGAATACGGATACGAGGTTGAACAGTCGCTCCGGCTCAATTTCGTCAACCTCGTGCCGGGTGATACCGCGCTGGTGGAACGGAGCTTTCAGTATCAGACGCTCAACCTTTCGGCGTATGAAAAGCTTTCGCTGGTGGTATTCGGTAAATCCGAACAGGCCAATCCCGATAGGCGGCAACCGTTATACAACGAGAATGTGAGATTCGTCTTCCGGTTCGGTTCCGATGATTCAACCTATTATGAATATACGCGGCCGATTTACCCTGAATGGAACAATATCATCAATATCAATCTCAAGGAGATATCCGATCTCAAAGACAAGTACATGATCGCCCACCGCGATGGTGCCATCGATACAATGAAAAGTATTTCCGGAGGAGAGCTGCGGGTACATGCCCCAAAAGAACGGCAGCCAAATTTCTCCCGCGTCCAGTGGATGGCGGTCGGTGTATACCGCACCGCCGCGTCGGACGGAAATGATTCCCTTTCCGGTGAGATCTGGGTTAACGAGATGAAACTCACGGGAATCAGAAAGATTACCGGTACCGCTTCGCGGGTTGACTTTTCGACAAAAATGGCCGACCTGATATCGTTACAGGCGCGCATGGAGTACGAAAACGGCAATTTCCGCAGGATGACCGAAACCGCCAATCTTCCCGATAACACCCAGATAAGCGGCAGTATGGGTGCCTCGATCGGTCTCGAGAAGTTCCTGCCCGAAGAGTGGGGATTGTCGCTTCCCACCGGGGTGACCTACAACAGTTCGATTACCCGTCCGCAGCTTAAAAATGAGACCGATGTGTATCTTGTCGATGGCGAGGGCAAGCCCGACGGATTCATGGATATGATCAAGGATGCCGTCACCGGGATGGTCGGTATCGAACAGGAAAACAACAGCGTCACCAGGGCGGAGCTTTATCAGACCGGTAATGTCGGCCGTACCTATTACACCGGATACCGGAAGACGACCCGTGACGAGAACCCGCTGGTGAGTTTTCTCTTTGACCGCTGGAATGCCGACGCGCGATATTCCACGACCATGACGGAGGTCCGTTATGGAAAGAATGTTTCCGGTGATACGCTTTTTGCGAAGCGGGATACCACCGACATTTACAGCGGCAAGGTCCATTACGATCTTTCTCCCCGGAATCCGCCGGAGTGGCTCAAGTGGTTGCCTTTCAAAGAGGTGAAGCAGGAGTGGTTTCCCGACCGGTTGAAGAGCTACGAGTTGACGCTGCTGCCCCGCACCATTCAGTTTGACGTTGCCGATGTGAATTTCCAGCGGCAGCGGCAGGTGGATACCTGGCGCAGACTCCCGCATACCGAGCAGGACCGGTTTACCGTCCGTCATAATCTCTCGATCGATCACACGCCGATTTCTCCTCTCCTGGATCTGGATTATTCGCTGGGTATCAACCGGGATCTCATCCATGCCGCCTCCGATGAGGCGATCGAAAAGGGGAAGAAAATTTTCCGGCGGGATGAGACCTGGAACGATTACCTTCTTATGTGGGGAGAAAAGGACCGGACACAGCATATGGGGATGAATCTCTCTCCCCGTTTTTTTGACTGGCTCACCACCTCGGGATCGTACAGCAGCGATTACAGCCAGACGGTGGTGCAATGGCTCAAGGAACCGGAAAACTATCTCAATGCAAGTGTCAGGACCAGTCTTTCTCTCAACGGCTCGGTAAGCTTCGACCAGCTTTTCGGAGGGTTGAAAACCGCGACCGAGAAAAATTCGCTCGGCGGTCTGTTCGAAACGATCAAAAAGGGATTTGACGCGATAGGGCTCCGGCAGATTTCCGCCAACTATACGGCCTCCTCGTCACTCACGAACAACTATCTGAGCACCGGACTGTTCAGAAAGCAGCATTTTGGCGGTATGAAGGATTTCATGCTTTATCAGGCGGGATTGAAAGGTCGTTCACCGCTCGATCTGCTTACCGGAGAAATGGATGACGATCATTTTCTCGGTATGCAATCGCGTGATACCATCAACGACCGGTATGATTTTTACCACAACGACAGCAGGGTGGTCAACCGGTCGCTGCGTCTGTCGAGCGGATTTGAAATCAAGCCGCTGGATCTTTCATTCCGGTCGATCAGTTTCAATCATGGGATCAATTATTCAGTCTATCCCGATACAAATCGCAGCGATACCACGATTACTTTTCCCGATTTCTCCATCTCGATGTCGTCGCAGATCCTCAATAAAATCGAACTGGTGAAGACCTGGTTACAGGGCCTCAATCTCAACTCGTCATTCACCTATCGGCAGTCAGACCGGCTTACCTCCGCGCAGATCGGCGGATCGAGCAGATCGATAAAATTCGACCTTCTCCCGCTGGCATCACTCTCGGGTACGCTTAAAAAGTGGCCGATCAGATTTGATTACCGGCATAATTATTCACATGAGAAAACGATGGAACTTGATGAATTCGCCAAAGAGGGTGAACTCAACAAAAATGCCACCATGCATCAGAATGAATTCACTCTTAACTATGACATCGAGCGAAATAGTAAATTATCAGAGATTAAACTTCTGATGTGGACCATCCCGGTCAAAGGAAGAACAACCATCGGTCTAACGCTCAACCAGCGATCGGAAAAGGACGAAGTTCCCGACAGCAAAAGTTCCACACTGGAAATCATACCGAAACTGTCGTATGTTTTTACCGATAACGTGAACGGGCGGCTTGAATTCACGTTCAGACAGAACGATATCCGGGGAAAGACACAGACGACATGGGACTTTTCAATTATTTTACGAATCAGTTTTTAACGGAGTTATATGGAAAAAAAGATATTGTTCAATGCTACTCCCACCGAGAAACGGGCGGCACTTCTTGAAAATGAGAAGGTGGTCGAACTGGTGGTGGAGCGGCCCGATTATTTTCGCCTTGTAGGAAACATCTACCGTGGCAAAGTGACGTCGATACTTCCCGGCATTCAGGCCGCCTTTGTGGATATCGGTCTTGAAAAATGCGCCTTTCTGCATGCTACCGATGTCGATCCGTCGGTACTGCTCGATGCCGATGATTCGCTGATGGAGCGTTACACGGGGCAGGGTGCTTCGAACAAACGCAAACGCATCGCCAAAATTCCCATCGAAAAGGTACTTACCGTGGGCCAGGAGATCCTGGTGCAGGTGCTCAAGGAGCCGATCAGCACCAAGGGGGCGAAACTCAGCACGCAGATAAGTCTTGCCGGACGCTTTCTCGTACTCGTGCCGGATACCGATTTTATCGGTGTTTCCAAAAAAAGCAGCGATGTGAAACGTCGGTCGCGACTCAAAAAGATTATTGCCGATATCAAACCTTCGGGAGTCGGGTTCATTGTCCGTACCATCGGATTGAAAGTTTCCGAACAGGAATTCATCAACGAGATCCATCAGCTTCTCGATTTCTGGCGCAAGGCACAGGCTGCGGCGCTCGAAGGCAGCGGCCCGAAGCTGGTACACCGCGAGCTGGGCATCACCACCCGGGTTATCCGTGATCTTTTTTCGGAGGATGTCACCAAAGTATACGCCGATCAGGAAGAGGACTTCAAGGAGATACTCGGTTATCTCAGGGCGCTCTCTCCCGCATTGTGCAACAGGGTGGTGCACTATAAAGATAAGGTGCCGCTATTCGATCAGTTCGATATCGAGAAAGACCTCGAACGGCTGCTCAAACGTAAAGTGTGGCTCCGCAGCGGCGGGTATGTCCTGATTGACCGGACGGAAGCGCTGGTCGCCATCGATGTCAATACCGGCAGAAACATCGGAAAGTCGAGTCTGGAGGAAACCATCTTCAAGACCAATCTCGATGCGGCTGCCGAGATCTGCAGGCAACTGCGGCTTCGCGATATCGGTGGACTTATTGTTGTCGATTTCATCGATATGCGGCAGGCCGATCACCGTCGGACCATCGAACGGACTATGCAGAAACTGCTTGCCGCCGATCCGTCGGCAAACGCCTGTACCGGGCTCTCGAAATTCGGACTCATGGAGATCACCCGCAAGCGGGTACGGCCTGAACTGCAGGAGTATTTCACCGATGTCTGTCCGGCCTGCGAAGGGCTCGGGTGGGTATTTTCAGCGGAATCGGTAACCGCCCGCATTGATCGTGATCTGCGGCGGCGTACTGATAAAAAAGGGGATCTGGAACTTCTGGTGCCTTCTTCGGTGAGTGCCTATCTGACCATGGAAGGCAGCCAGATCCTGAAAATGCTGGAGCGGGAGCACGGCCGCAAACTTACCATTGTTGAAGATGATGAGCTCGATCAGGATGAGTACACCATCAGGCAGATGTCCGGCAGTAATAGAAAAAAACGGGTAACAGAGAGTGATCAGTAAGCGAAACTTGCTTCATCATTCAGCCGGTAGTTATTTTTACAAGATTGTTCCAGCGAAAATTGCCCAATCGGGTGAAAATAATGCATAAACGGCCGGAGCAGCCGATGGTTGCACCAGATGAACCGGCAAGTCAATAGAGGAGTGAAGATGTATTCGATTATCGAACAGGGTGGAGTTCAGTTCAAAGTGACACCCGGCGAGACGGTCCGCGTTCCGCTTATCAACGCATCCGAAGGCGATGAAATTACCATTGACCGTGTACTGCTGCTCGGTGCCGATGACAATACCTGTAAAATAGGGACACCGGTGGTTGATGGCGCGACCGTGACCGCAAAAGTGGTCGGGCATATCAAGGACAGAAAAGTACTCGTCATCAAACGTAAACGGCGCAAGGATTACCGTCGCAAGAACGGACATCGTCAGCCGTATACCAGGTTGCAGATTATTTCGATCAATGCATAACAAGGGAGTCAATTTTCAATGGCACATAAAAAAGGTGTAGGAAGCAGTCGTAACGGTCGTGACAGTAATCCGAAAATGCGCGGAGTCAAGCGCTTCGGAGGTGAAACGGTTACTGCCGGCAGTATCATTGTCAGGCAGAAGGGGACAAAAGTGCATCCGGGAAACAACGTCGGTTTGGGGAGCGATTATACGCTTTTCGCGAAGGTTGACGGTGTAGTGAAATTCTCCCGGTCAAAGAACGACCGCAAGCGGGTGGAAATCATACCGACTGCGGTATAAAAGGAATTATATCCGGAATTATTCCGGTTTGAGGGGCTGCAGGGTGTTGCAGCCCCTTTTTATTTCCGGATTATAATGCTATCTTTGAAGTTGTATTCCCTGATTGCTATCAGAAACACAGCCGTCTTTGCCGGCAGCACTTCTCCACAGGAAATTCAATGCGCATAGTCCTACATCAGTTGATTCTGACGGCCGTCATTCTCATTGCAACTGTCACGGCACAGTCACCTGACTATACCTTCATGACACAACGCAGTTTCACCAGCTCGCTGCTGAAGAGTCTCGGTGACGCCGGTACCGCGCTTGCCGGCGACATCAGCATGGGATTGTACAATCCGTCGCTTTTTTATTCCTCATTGAAAAACGGTCGCGGAGCCGTGGCTGCCGGATACGGCAGGGATTCACTGTTCAACCGCCATATCATGCCGGTCGCATTCGGTTATACGAGCGGCAAAGGAGCGATGGGGGGGTACTACCGGTTTCTGGGGGGTGATAAGGTTCACCAGAATGAGATGACCGTGAATTTTTCGGGGGTGCTGTTCGAGAATGCCGATGTACAGGGAGCGGTGGATATGGGGATTAATTTCCGGTTTGAAAAAATGGTTCTTGATATCGACGATATCCGGGAAATGCCGGTGGAACGGTACCGGATTGATACTGCCGGGAATGTGCATCGTATCGGTACCGTTGACAGCACCCCTGAAGAGCGTTCCGGAAGGGCTGAGGTGAAACGGTTTGCATTGGATATGGGGTTTTTTCAACCGAATTTTCTCGAACATCTCGACTTCGGTCTGGTGTTGCGTAATCTGCTGGGATACACCTGGCACCGGGAATCACCACGTATGATCAGCTCCGACTCCACTATCGCCGATTCGGTTTCCGGTACCGACACCGTGGCGCGTTTCGACCGGCACTACCGTTTTATCGATGAGGAGGGGTATACGCGCAGCTGGTTTCCCGGAAGATACCGTTCATTACTTCTCGGGGTTGTGTATCGGCTGGAGCCGAGTGCGTCGATCAGCCTGTTCTTCCCGGTGGATATGGAACTGATGGGATTGTTCGACCGGAAAGTGAAAACCGCCTTCGTGTTCCGCGGCGGGGCTTCGGTACTCATCAACCGGATGGTGGCACTGCGGGTCGGCTATGCCCGTGAACCGAAAACCATCCTTGAGGGACTGACATCGTTTAAAAATGCGCATGTGTTCACCGGAGGCGCGGGTATATTCGTTTCGTCGGTTTCACTGGATTTCTTTCTCTCGCAGAAGTCGTTCGGGTTTACGGCGGGGTACCGGTTTTAAAAAAGACGGAACCTTATTTCTACCATGCTCCAATATCCGCCGGTTCCTCCATGAGTGCCGGAGGAGTGTTCATGGGATCCCCCGAACCGTCCGGAAAAGCGAACGGATCTTCCTCCGGTTCGAAACCGCAGAGTCTCTCGTCGGCTGGAACTCTGCGCAGATACCGTTCATACCGTGTGAAGTACCCGTTGTCGACTTTCCGTCCCGCCTGGTGCAGCAGTTCCTTCGTGAGAAATTTGTGAAGGGTTTTTCCGTCGCGTGCTCCGGTGAACTTTTCGTTGCACTCACCGATGCAGGCGACCGTGACATCATGAACATCGGGATCTTTTACCGGTGAGAACTTTGACAGGTCGATACGGATTACCGCATTCCAGATGCCATAGTTGGTTCTTTTTTTACTGGTCACGTCAACGTTGTATGGGCGGATTACGTCATCGGTGGTACCGCTTTTGGCGAAATTGGACAGCGGTTCATCAACGGTATACGCCTCGGCGGAAAAGGCGCTGTCGGAAGGCGGCAGCGGCGGTGGAAAAGCGGAGTCGACGGACAGGGGAATGTCATAGCCGGTGAGACCATCGTACCGGTTGCCGGTAAGCCGCAGGTGAAGTCCGAGCCAGGTGGTTCGCAGCGAATTGAGATCGGTAAACGGGTGGTACCGGCGGATGGTGTCGGGACAGACAACGGTATCGCCGTTGAGGACGATCGATTCGATGGCGAGGGAGGGGTGTTTCGCCGGTTGTTCGATGATGTCGTTGTTGTACAGCATGTTGAAGAGATGCATCTGTTCGTATAGTGTCATTTCGAGTGCGCCGAGTGCCACCGAATACATGCTGTCGGAGAGGGGCATTTTTTTTCCGAATGAGATGAGTGAGTCGGTGTCGACGCCGACGATCCGGGCGAGTTCCTTGAAGACGCGCACTCCGGTAACCGCATTGAGCCGAAGTGAATCCTTGATACGCGAGAACGCGCCGATACGTGAGAACAGCTGAACAACCGGAAATGCATCGGGGGCGATCTCGCCTTCCGGCGTGAAAAGGGTCCGGTTGAGACGATACATGGTTTCGGTACCGAGGATGTTGTTCGATGACGAGAGCAGATCAAATATATACTGACATCCTTCAAATACGTCATTATGGTTATGGACGCGATACCCGACGCCCCTGACTGCACTGTGCGCGAATACCATTCCGGTGGCTTTTCCCCGCTCGTAGTCGAAATCACGCTTCCAGGGGACATCGTCGAGTACCGGCAGGGTATCGGTCCATTTCATGTTGGGCTTCAGGATCCCGAGATCGAAATTGAGCGCGTTACAGATCGGTTTGACGGTTGATGAACCGTTGGGCGTACGGTTCTGCAGCATACAGGCAAGGCGGCTGCCGAGACGGTCTTTCGAATAGTAGGCGAGGAGTTTCCCGGTTTTCGCGTTCATGAGCGCATAGGCGAAATACTGTCCGTTGGTGGTGATCGGTTTCCGGACATAATGGAACAGGCTGCGGCGGTACCGGTTTTTTCCGAGTTTCGAGTAGCGGATATTGGTAAGTACGGTATCACCCGCGTTGAGGCTGGTGAGATAGGCGCTGCCCGGTTCATGAAAGTCAAGCGGTCCGTCGAGAATGCGCAGTGCCCGGATGGTGTCACGCGGCGGGCGTTCCAGATCGACCGTGCTTCCGTTGCTGCCGATACGCACCTCGTCGATAATGACCGTGTCCGGGCCGTATCCTCTGCCGTCGACAAGCGCTTCCAACCGTTGCTGCAATCCGATATCGATGGTGAGCCGGATCGTGAGGTTGCCTTTTTTCCGGATCAGTGAATTCGGATCGATGATGTTCATCTGTTCCACTTCGCTTTCCGGCCTGCCGATGTTACGCAATGAGAGCAGCCAGAATTCATTGGCGAGATCGACCAGCGTACTGTGACTTCCCTGAAACCGGCGCGGCCGGTTGAAACGCAGGGTGTCGATCTCGGCAAGTACCGCCTGCTGTTTCTGCGCATCCCAGCCGAGCGCTTCTCCCATGCGCGGCATGTCGATGTGGCATTGACGGATGATTTTCTCGCTGATGTTCCTGCCCCATTTCACCATCCGCGCGAGGTAAACGCATTCCGCGTCGCTCAGCTCGCCGAGCTTCTTGTTGAACAGACCGGCGGCGATATCGGCATAGCCGATCATGCCGTAGTCGCTGGTAACACAGTGGTTGCAGTACACCTCCAGGATATCATCGGGTGAAAACATTTTTCGCAGTGCCACGGCGATACGCAGCTCACGGACCTTACGGTCGACGGAGCGGTTTACCTGCCTGAATCCCTGTTCATCGAGTCGGGATATGAAGAGTTTGGCCACCTGTTGGGTGATGGTCGATGTGCCGCGCGGTGAACGTTTTTTGAAAGAGGTCAGTGTTTCGAAAACCGAACGCAGTGCGGCACGGACAAAACTGCCGTACTCGAATCCGTAATTGTTTTCTCTGAAATTCTTGTCTTCGGCTGCAAGAAGCGCCTCAATGAGTGTCGAAGGGAATTCTTCGATGGGAGCGCGCCGGTGATCGGTTCTGATATTCGCGATCGGGCGCTCAAGGCGGTCGACAATTTCGATGGTATTGGAATACACGCGGATTTCACGAAGTTTATTGATGATGGAGAGGGACGGGTAATCGGCGAGAACGATTCCGTCGATGGTCTGTACCGAAGGAGCGGTACCGGCGGTGTCTTCATCCTTTCTGTCGGTGATCATTGCCGCCGCGTCATTCATGGCTTCTTCCGTAAGTACATCCTGCCAGCCTGCACCGTATGATTTTGAAAGCAGGCCCCGGTTTTCAAGGTCGACGAGTTTTTTACCCCATTTATTGAAATAGCGGTAGCAAACTACTTTTCCGATCAGATAGGCCGGATAAGCGCCGACAATGATGAGACCGGTACCGATACCGATGATAATAAGCACAATTTTCAGAATTCGGATTTTTTTCGTCATAGCTCCACTTTGGTTGTCATGTCACGGTCGGATATTGTTTCTCCGCGGAGTGTCGGAAGGTGATTTGTTCAAAGTAATAATCTACAATAGTGTATGAAAATGTGAAAGATATAACGGTTATAGACACCCGGCGCCGGAGGGTGTATTTTTATGTAGGTTAGGATGTGTCGGGAACCGGGCTGTGGGGAATTCCGGACGATGACGATACGCCGAACGGAGACAGGGTGTGGCCGGATTCATCGTCCGGGTTTGTCTGAGGTATTAGAGAGGGTGCTCTCCCTATCTCTGTTTCCGTATAGAACTGAATAGGGTAATCTGTTTCCGGCCGTTACTGCATCTTTCCGGGGTGATGCAACAGCTGAAGCCGGATAGTCCGTTTGATAAGGAGAAATCGCGAATGTCACTATTGAGAGCCGTTATGGTGGTAGTGTTGTTACTTCTGGCGTGTACACCGCAACCGGGTACCAGAACCGCAGTGTCGCATGAAACCTGTCCCCCGGTTTCAGAGCAGCCGGGCGATACGCTCGGATATACCGTTACCTTCTCATCGTGGGCGCAACGTGAACAGTTCGTCGAAACGTTCAGATCATTTTTAAAGGAGTATCCGTTTACGGAGTTGCGCAATGATACCGTCGCCGGACAGGTGGTTATTCATATCGCGCCTTACCGTGAAGGAATGAAGGTTCCTATGTCGCTGAGTCCCGTCGAGCAGAGCAGGTTTTCAGAAGGGACGTTCGAGGGTACGGCCGGACAGGAGGGAATGGGACGATTTCCGGGTGACAGTACGGCTCCGGAACTGTTTATCGATACGATTATTCCCCAGACCGGCGGTACACTGAAGCTGTATCTGCAGCGGACCGGTATCGACGGTACATTTCTGCCACTGGTGACGGTTGATCCTTTCATCGCGCGGGACAGTGTCAGCGGGCCGCTTTTTTCCGTGTCCACGGTATCGCCGAAGAAAATCACGCTTGCGATCAACGGTCGCCTGATTGACGGGACCGGCCGGGTGGTATCGGCCCTCGATCTCATTGAAGCATGGACCGGATTCGTGAAGAAACATCCCGCAGAGGGGCTGGCGCTCTTCCGCAATGTGGAGGGAATCAAGGAGTTCGTGGCAGGTCGCGAGGCGGTGATCAGGGGTATCGGCGCGGTGGATCAGAATACCTGTTATTTCAGATTGTCAAAGAGGGATACCCTGGCGGTACGGCGGATCACGACCCGTCGGTTATGCGGGAGTGTGTATTCGAAGATAGGACCGTATTTCCCGCTACGTACCAAAGAGAAGAAGCTGCTGCTCCTGGCGAATACCGCGACGGGCAAACGGCGGGCGCTTCTGGACACCCTGGTGTTGTCGGTGCACGATGACAACAATCCGATTCTCTCATTTTCACTCAAGAAATACGATGCAATCACCTTGATAACACAGAGTGACCTTTCGTATGCGCGATCGACTCTTGATAAACAGGCCTCGCTTGAAGTGATTTCAAACGACCGGTATTTCATCTCCTGCGCGGCGGGGAACGAGGCGGTACGCAGCTTCGTCGCGTCACACTGCAACGGAGCGGATCTGCTTCGACTGAGTGTCAAGGGGGTCGGAAGGGCACTTTCAATGATCGCCACAGATACCGATTCAGCGGAAACGACCGCCGGGAAAGCGGAACCGGTGAAGCTTCCTCCCGCGGCGGCGCAGGAGACAATGCGGATTCTCTTCCGCGAGGATGATGCAGTTTCGCGCAGTATCGCCGAAAAGCTGCTCGCGGATCTTTCGGCGGCGGGAATGCGGTGTGAACTCGCGGGGAGTGGAGTAACCGAGTACGAGCGGGCTCTTGTCGAACGGAAATTCGGATGTGCCGTAGGCTGGGTGCCGCGGGAGGTGCTTACCGACGAGGCCGAACAACTGCGTCTGGCGACACTCTGGTTTCAGGATAACGGTAATGAGGCGGATCGGATCGCTCGTCATTTCGAGATACCGCTCTTTGCAGTCGACCGGTACCTGCTGCTGCGCAGACCAGCCGGTCTGTTTCACGGCAAAGTGGACGGAATGTTCGCTTCTTCGGAGCCCCTTGAAGTCATACCCCGGTAAATTTCTGCGGCGGTTTTGTATCCGGTTTTCCGCTGTTGGAATGTAAAGTAACGCATACCAATGGCTGAAAATCTGTCAATGGCGTTTCATATCTCCCCAGTTTTTTCTCGATTCACCGCAGGCACCGGCTCGCAGCAGCATGAATGCCGCGGCATCTCCGGTAAGCTCCGTCAGGACAATGTGGGTATAGGCGGTTTTGTGTTCGCTCGTCCGCCGGAAGGCGGCGGAGATGGTTCCCGTGATCCGGGGGGCAACCGACAGTTCCGGAAGATCGAACTGGACCAGCAGGGTGGTCCATGGTGGAATGGTCGCCATCGAAACGATATGGAGTTCGGTGTCATGCTCCGAAGTATTACAGAGGGTGGCAAGACCGCTTCCCGAGATGGTTCCTTCGGGGGTCATGATTATCAGCGGTATGGTAAGCAGCATCGATTCATCGTGCAGCAGCATCCCGCGAACGGAGTATACCGTGATCGGGTGAATCTTACCTTTGACAAGAACCGGCTGCATCCTGATCGCACTGCAGAAGTTTTTGACCGTATCGAAGGTTTCTTCGGCAATGAGGACCTGCCAGCGGGAGGCGAGTGATTCGATGCGCTGGGCGAGATTGACATTGTCGCCAATGACGGTGTACTCCATCCGGTTGGCGCCGCCGATATTTCCGCCCGCGAATTCACCGGTATTGCAGCCGATGCCGAGATGCAGCGGGCGCTGTCCCTCATTTTCAAGCTGAATCCCGAAATAGAAAATGGCGTTCTGCATTTCCAGGCCGCACCGTACCGCGTTGTAACAGGCGCGGTCATCGGCCACCATGACGTTCCAGAACGCCATGATCATATCGCCCCCGAATTTATGAAGCGTGCCATGATTACTGGTGATGATTTCAGTAACGAGCGAATAGTACCGGTTGAGTTTCTCAACCACATCGAGTGCCGAAAGATTTTCGGCGATACTGGTAAAACCCACGATGTCACAAAAAAGAATCGTGCCCCATTTTTTCTCTCCGCCGAGCCGAAGCGGAATGGTGCCGCCGATAATCCCCTCGACTACATCGCGTGAAAGATAGCGGGAAAGTTGCGTTCTGATCTGCGTTTCATTTTCGACGGCCGAATAGAGATCGACGTTTTTAAAGGCAATCGCCGCCTGTGAAGCGATTCCCGTGAGCATTGAAAGGTCGTCGGTGGAAAATGCCTTCTGACGGGACATGGTGTCCACGCCGATGACGCCAAGGAGCTCATCCTTGCAGATGAACGGTGCGCACATCAGTGAACGTATCGACAGGTTGACTATCGATTGCTGCCCGGCGAAACGTTCATCGCTGCTGGCATCGGACAGCAGAATCGACTGCCGCTCCCTGATGACCGTCTGCAATACCGTGCTGCTGACGGGAAATTCACCACACTCGGATGTCGTGGCGCGTGATCGGGCGGCAAGGGGCTTGAGTTCCTGCGTCGTACTATCGCAGGCCATGATGAACGCACGGTCGGCATGGGGGAAAATGTCGAAAATGCTCGACATTATCCGTTCAGCAAGAGCGTCGGGCTTGAGTACCGTACCGAGATCGTTCGCTATCTGCACCATCGCCTGAAGCCGCTGTATCGTGACGAGAAGCTGTTCCGGGGCATCATTTGACGGATCAAACAGGAGTGCCCGTGAAGCATCGATGGTCGCATTGACAAGCGGCTGGTGATCATCTCCGGTCATGACTACCGAAAGCGAAAGATTGGAAGTACGCGGTGATGCAGTGGAGGCGGTATGCTGCCGGGAATGGTGGTCATTGCCCGGAGGCTGTTGGCCCTGGGCGTGAAAAAAAAGTCTGCTGTTGCCGAGGATGATTTCGTCGTTATCGTAGAGAGGGCGGGGAACGAGACGATGGAGTTGTTCTCCGTTTACAAAGGATCCGTTTGCCGATCCGAGGTCGACCAGCGCGAAGTACGTATCCTTCTGCCATATTTCGGCATGATGTCTGCTGACACTCGCATCGTTGAGGTGCAGGATGCAACCCGAGTGACGACCTATGGTGATCTTTCCTTCAAGCGTCAGGTGAGTGCCGGCGAGCGGTCCTTCTTTTATTTCAAGATAGGCCATTACTGTTCTTTTTTTTGAAAGATGGGGTGTATTTCTTTAAAAATAGGCAACCTGGTGAATGAAAACAAGAAAAATAGGTAACGGAGCGTTCTGTCGATGAAGAATCCGCGAGGTGAGGTGCCGGATCGACCGGGACGACCGGTACCGTCCGCGAAAAAGGATACCCGTACCCATCACCCGGATCGAAGAAATGGTGGAGGCTTACTACAGAAAATATCCAGACCCCTCGGAGCGGATTCGGGCTGGTATTCCGGAATCGCTACACGGTACCGAATGCAAACAGCATATTCAAACGCGGTTTTCCTGCGGAGATCCGGAGGGAGCGATGGTACCGCAGGTGATTACCGTCGATAATCTGGCGAAGATTTTCACCGGGGAAGAGATGGTACACCAGCTGTCGTTTCCGGTACCGTGGGTGGTTTCCGGCTGATGATCACATCGAATGCGTTTCCGCGGGTGATTTTCCTCACGGTGAAGAGGTAGTGTTCGTAGGACGCCGTATATTTTTCCTGCAGTTTTCCGTCGGCAAGTCCGAGCAGCCATTCGTTCACCGTAACGTCCCAGTCGGGAAAATCCGTCGAAACCTTCTTTCTGAGTTTTGAGAAACTCGCACCGCCGCCCGCGCAGAAGCGGTTTTCTCCCAGCTGTACCACGAAGTCCGGCGGTGTGTCGTATTCATCTTCAAGATCGCCGATAAGTGTTTCGAGCAGGTCCTCCAGGGTAACCATACCAAGTGTCTTTCCGCCGGTATCCTTTACAATAACGATATGCTGCCGGCCGCGGGTGAAAAGCTCTAGCAGTTCCGGAAGTGGTGTCGCGGCCTCGACAGTTTCGACCGGTCGCCGGATACCGTACAGTGTCGGATCCGCCGGATTGATACGAAGGGCACCCACGATATCCTTGAAGTTCACGTAGCCGATAATCTGATCCAGATCACCTTCGTGGGTAAGGGGAAAACGGGTGTGGTGGTGATGATGCGCTTCGATGAGTGCCTCGGTGAGGCTGCAGGTATCGGCGATCGGCCGCATTTCGGACCGTTCGACCATGATATCTGCGGCGGTTTTGTTTGACAACTGAATGCTGCGGGTGATCAGGTGCGCCTGTTGTCTGCTCAGGGCCGTACCATTTGCGGCAGCCTGTGTCAGGAGGATAATGTCGTCGGTAATAACCGACGGATCGTTTTTTTTATGGGTAGAGAGATGACGACAGATACTCATCAGCGGCAGAGAAAATGGTATGAGTAGTGCCGAGGCGATGCGCAGCGGTACGGCAAAAATGAATGCGAGCGGCTCACGGTAACGGGTGCCGAGCGCACGCGGAAGCAGAATTCCGGCAAAGATGAAAAGGTAGGCGTAAAGCAGTCCACCGGTTAAAATATATCGCGAAGGAAGAGCAACCGGGCGTTGCAGGAGAATGATGCCGCCGAGGACCAAAGACGGGTAATGCAGCAGTGCGATCGTGGTTTGGGGAAGCAACGGAGAATCCTTGAAGCGTTGCAGAATACGTGCCACGAGCGGATAATGCGTCGTAAACCGGATTATTTCGGCGGGAGAGAGAGTGCGCAGAGATGATTCGCACAGTGTGCACAGGAAAGAAACGAGAATGAGTCCGGTACAAATCGCAGCAGGTACCAGCATGGTGGCGGACATCAGAAGAAAACCACCTGTTCCGTGAGAAGTATCTCGGGGAGTGAACCGGTCGGCCGGTCGGAAAGGACCTGAATGATATATACCCCTTTGGGAAGGTTGCTGATCGGCAGAACGCAGCACCCGGAACTCCCTGCCGCCCCGCTTCTGATGCAGGTGCCGTCAAGCGTGAACAAAGCGACGGAAAACGAGAAAGGGGAATTCCGATCACTGCCGGTACTTCGTGAGATAACGATTCTGAAGCGGTTTTTTTCAAGCGTAAGAGCGCCCGAGCTGATGGAAAGTTCCGTCGACAGTGTGGTTGTGGGAGTGGAGAACCGGTAAAGACGCAGGGCACTTGACGAGGGGTAGGTACCGTCGGAGCGGGCCGCATCCTGATAGATCGGCATTGTTTCCCATCGGAGGTAGTATTCTCCGTCCCGTTTCCGGTTTACCTGCATTTCGGGAAAGGTGGATTCCACCAGGTAGAGTTCTTCCATTACTTCGGGGGGCTCGTAGATGCCGTCACTGGAAGGCTTGAGCGTCGTCTCGTTAAGCACCCACCGGCGCATTTCACCGGTGCGGTATACGTAATTCTGAACCAGCTCGCCGCGTTCGTCGATGAAAACAGGTGTCGCGGCGATGTCGTGGGTGAGTGATCCCGTCCGGTCGAGGTCCCATTTGAAGCCGTTCCAGGAGCTGGTCTGGTAAATATGCCACGAACCGTTTTCCCATCGTGTATTGAAGATCTGACTTACATCGTTGTTGTCATAACGGTGATAGGTGATGACCGGCCGGTTCTGCCGGTCCCAGGAAATTCCGAAATCCATATTGATGAGTCCGTGGCCGCTCCCCACCGGATCAGCCACGACGCCGGGGGTTGATTGCCTGACGGGAATCTGCAGTGGTGTTCCGGACATGGTTTCCCATGCGATGAGATCACGGCTTCTGATGTGCGAGAGATGATGGTTTGTGTTGGCCACCGGCGTATCCCGCCACATCCAGACGACATGAAAAAATCCGTCGGGTCCTGCCACCGGTGACGTCTGGTAGGCGTTGACCTCGCCTTCGCCGTCGAGGAGTCCCTGGCTGGTGAGCCGTGTCCATTTTTTCGTGGCAAGGTTGTAGGAGTTCCATATCGTGGTACCGCTGCCGCTGCCGCCGTTGCGGTACTGAAAGACCAGCTGATCGTTCCGTCCCTTGATGAATACCGGATAGGTGACGCTGCTTTCCCCGCTGCCCACCATTCCCGGAGTGGTGAAGGTATCGATGCTCCAGGGATGTTTCGACCGGAAATAAATGAGCGAGGGTGCGTTATGCATGTTGCCGCTTATGTGAATGTACCCGGAATCATCGAAGGTACATTCGATATAATTATGCGAGTCCCATCCCGTTGTGGTGGGAAGCACGTGGTAGCTCCATGCGGTACTGCCCGGAGTACGGGCGGCGGCGACCATTCTCCGGGTGGTATCGTAGTAGACGACGCACTGATATTTTTCCGTTGTCGCTATCGCGAAATCAACAGAGTGTCCCGCCCAAACTTTGGCGATATCGATTTTTTCAGCAAGGGTAAGATCTGCGGCACGACCTGGACCGGGAGCTGCTATTATAAACAGCACGGGCAGGAGATGGATTCCTGCGATGAATGCAGATCGAAGATACCAAAGCGGAAAACGAAGGAATGTCGTGATTGTTTCCATAGTTCCAGGTGTTGAGTTCTTTTAAATATATCATATAGACACTGAAAAATCCGTCTGATCGGCAGTTCCATTCTCGATCAGCCGGGGTTACAGGTTCAAACAGGCGGCATTCACCATGCCGTGTTGTTCATGCACCTACTGATGAAATGAACAATTGCTTCCCTTTGTTGCAAAAATCTATATTATACTAGTTTTCCCCAATTATTGTATGTTGATAATTTTCCAGCGAGGTTGCACCAGAGTATGCCCATTCGCAGTATGACAGGTTTCGGCGCAGCTGAAGAGAGTACTGCTTCGGGTACCTATCGGGTGGAGATCCGCGGGGTGAATAACCGTTTTCTTGAAATACAGGTGCGGCAGCCGAAATTTCTCGCCAACCTTGAACAGAAAATCCGTAAGGAAATCTCCGGTACTATTTCACGCGGTAGTATTCAGGTGAATGTTTTCTGCGACCGGGAGGATGAAACGGTCAAAATATCCTGGGACAAAGGCATTGTCGACGGGTACATGACCATTTTCAGGGAAATCGGTCTGGCGTACGATCTGCAGGGAGAAATCGCACTTTCCGATCTGCTGCACTTTACCGATTTCATCAAGGCCGAAAATACCATTTACAATGAAGAAGAAATCTGGGAGCATCTCGGGCCGGTGATGGGACAGGCGATCGCCGCTTTTCAATCTTCCCGTGAAGACGAGGGGGCGTTCATCGTCAACGACCTCAAAAAAGTGCTCGATGATATCAGTGTATCCCTGCGGGAAATTGAGGAACGGGCGCCGGCACGTATCGAAACCTACGCGGTGGTACTGCAGGAGCGGGTGAAAAAACTCATTGCCGATCCTCCCGATCCGCAGCGTATGACCACCGAAATCGCGCTCTGCGCCGATCGTCTTGATATATCAGAAGAGTGTCTCCGGTTACAGGCGCACATTGCACGATTCAGCGAGGATTTCTCCGCCGACGGTCCTGTCGGGAAGCGGATGGGATTTCTGCTGCAGGAAATGAACCGTGAGGCGAACACCATCGGGTCGAAAGCGAACGATGCCGACATTTCACACCTGTCGGTTTCGCTGAAAGAGAAAATTGAACAGATTCGGGAACAGATACAAAATATAGAATAGGACCGCTTCCGGGAATCCGGCGGCGCGTTCCAGAGCCATGTAGTTTGCGAGGAGGAAACGCTATGTCAGATTTGCTTGAGCTGGATCTTGAAAAACTTGAGAAACGGGGTATCAACCGTTACAAGGCGGTACTCATGGCCTCTCAGGAAGCACGATTCATCAATGATCAGATCCGTCTCGATATTCTTGAAACGACCGAAAAACCCACTTCCCTCGCACTCAAACGGCTTTTCGAAGGTCGTGTCGTCGAGAACGACGAGGGCGATATCGGAAGCTGATCCGTGATTACCCGCATCGTTATCGGTATTACGGGCGGGATCGCCGCATATAAAATTCCCCACCTGATCCGTCTGCTCCGCAAGCAGGGAGCAGCGGTCAAAGTGGTGCTCACGCACCATGCCCAACCACTTGTCGGCAGCGAAACGCTGCGTACCCTTTCAGACAATCCGGTCTATCACGACAGTGAAACCGTTTACGATATGGACCATATTCGCCTTGCACAATGGGGGGAGCTGCTGCTTATCGCCCCTGCCACCGCCAACACCATAGCTAAAGTCGCTCACGGGATCGGTGATAATCTTCTTACCACTCTGGCACTCGCGTTCAAACCGTCGCAGGTGATGATCGCTCCGGCGATGAATACCGCCATGTGGGAAAACTCCGCAACACAGGAGAATATCGCCGTATTGCGCAGGCGCGGATATCAGGTGCTTCCCGTCGGAAGTGGAGAACTGGCCTGCGGTGATGATGGCGCCGGGCGTATGCTTGAGCCCGAAGAGATAGTCAAGGCGGCGGGGGGCGGCCGTATACTTTCGGGAAGGCGGCTGCTGATTTCATCCGGGCCCACCGAGGAGCCGATCGATCCCGTTCGGGTGATCACCAATCGTTCTTCCGGCAGGATGGGGGCGGCACTTGCACAGGCTGCTCTCGCCATGGGTGCCGAGGTGATAGTGGTGAGCGGTCCCGCGACGGCACCGCTGCCGGCCGGAGCAACGGTGATTCCCGTGCGCACCGCCGCCGAGATGGAGGTCGCGCTTTCCGAACGGTTCTCTGATGTTGACGTGTGCATTATGGCCGCGGCGGTGAGCGATTACCGTCCTGAAAAGGTGGCTTCGGAAAAAATCCGCAGAAGCGGTGAAACGCTCAGCATCCGTCTGGTAATGAACGATGATATCCTTGCCGGATTAGGCACGAAAAAAGGCGCATCGCAACTGCTTGTCGGCTTCTCTCTGGAAAGCGACGGCGATAGTGCGCGTGCCCGCGAGAAAATGAACCGGAAAAAATGCGACCTCATGGTATTCAACCGGGTCGATCAGGCACTCGGTACCGCTACCACCACCGTAACCGTGCTACACCGCAACGGAACGCAATTCACCATGGAAAATACCGACAAAGCCGAAGTCGCCCGCGCGCTGCTCGAACGAATCGCCGAACTGCTTGGAACTGCACATGAATAGCCGTGAGCTGCTCGGCAGATACTTCAGACAGCAGGCCGAGCTTGACATGCCTGACCCGTTTATCGACCGTTCGCTGCTGGAACCGCTGACGTGGAAACGCGTTGCCGAAGCTTCATCTCTTTCCCGGGTGCGGGATGCCTCCGGGAGACAGCATGCGGCTGCCTCCGCTCCGACGCTGCCCCGACCTCCGGAGCCCTCACGGAAACCGATGGACCTTAAAAGCCGTCTTTCATCGCTGCGACCGGTGGGGGACCTGGTTGCGTCGTCACCATCGACTGCCGAACCGCTTCGTCGGGAATCTGACGGAACCGTCTCCAACAAACGTGAGGCGCTCAAGGAGTTGTTCGTCGCCGGGTGCGCGAAGTGTCATCTTGCACAAAGTCGCCGGAAGTTCGTATTCGGCGCCGGTAATGCCGAAGCTCCCGTGATGATCATCGGTGAGGCTCCCGGACAGGATGAGGATCAGCAGGGACTTCCCTTTGTCGGCGCCGCAGGAAAACTCCTTACCACCATGCTCGCTGCTATCGGACTTGACCGGTCACAGGATGTTTTCATCACCAATATTCTTAAATGTCACCCTCCGGGCAACCGCAACCCCGAAACGGCGGAAATTCTGACCTGTATTCCCCTGCTTTACCGGCAGATCGATATCATCGCCCCCAGGGCAATCCTGCTGCTCGGCCGTATCGCCGCGCATGCACTGCTCGATATGACCGAGAGTATCGCGAAGATGCGGTCGAGGGTGCTCAATTACAACGACATTCCCGTCATGGTTATTTACCATCCCGCGGCGCTGCTGCGCAACGCCCAGTATAAACGTCCCGCCTGGGAAGATCTTCAGCAATTCCAGACACTACTAGCATCAATGGATATCTATGGCTCCCTTCCAAAGAAATGAAACGCAAACCACTCCGGTCGTATCGGCGGGTCGTATTCCCCCACAGGCTCTCGACGTTGAACGTACCGTGCTCGGATCGATGCTCATCGACGGGCATGCCGCGGCTATGGCGCTCGAGCTGCTCGATGAGAGCTGCTTCTACATGGCGGCGAACCGTCATATTTTCAACTGCATGCGGGAGATGTTCGAGAAGAATATTCCGATCGACATCGTAACACTCGCCGATATTCTGCGCAAAAAAAGTCTGCTCGAAGCGGTTGGAGAGGAAACGTATCTTGCCGACCTGGCCGAGAGTATCGCCACCGCCTCGAACATCGAATATTACTCGGGGATTCTTCTTGAAAAATCGACACTGCGGCAGATGATCTCCATCGCCGGCGAGATAACCACTGAATGTTTCAATCCGGAAATCGAACCCCAGGCGCTGCTCGATCAGGCCGAGGCGAAGATCTTCGGCATTTCGGAATCACGTATCAAAAACAAGTTCGAGTCGGTGGGGCAACTGTTGCCGAAAACCTTCGAGGATATCGAAGGGTATGCGAAAGGGGCGTTTCAGGGAATCATCACCGGGTTTACCGAACTTGACGAGATGACCACCGGATTGCAGCGGGGTGATCTGGTGATCGTTGCCGGACGTCCCTCGATGGGAAAAACCGCCTTCTGCCTTTCGCTGGGTTTGAATGCGGCGGTTAAAGGTAAATTCGCCACCGCGATATTTTCACTGGAAATGTCCAAGGCCCAGCTGGTGCAGCGCATGCTCTGCAGCGAAGCGCGTGTCAACATGCACCAGCTGCGCAGCGGTACGCTTCCCAAACGGGATCTGCCGAAACTCAGTTTCGCTGCGGGGCCGCTCTCCGAGGCACCGATTTTCATCGATGATACTCCCGG
This sequence comes from Chitinispirillaceae bacterium, assembly GCA_016930275.1. GTDB lineage: Bacteria > Fibrobacterota > Chitinivibrionia > Chitinivibrionales > Chitinispirillaceae > JAFGNB01. The sequence continues at coordinate 441 of JAFGHA010000225.1, read as the reverse complement.
GATATCGGTACTTGAACTGCGGGCGAAAGCACGCCGCCTCAAAGCGCAGCACGGGTTGTCGCTGATCATTATCGATTATCTGCAGCTGATGGGGTCGAGCGGAAAGATCGAAAGCCGGCAACAGGAAATTTCCCAGATCTCACGGTCGCTCAAAGGGGTGGCGAAGGAACTTGACGTCCCGGTTATCGCGCTCTCACAGCTCTCCCGTGCAGTGGAATCCCGCACCGGCAACCATCGACCGCAGCTCTCCGATCTCCGTGAGTCGGGTGCGATCGAGCAGGATGCCGACGTGGTACTGTTCGTGTACCGTGACGAAGTATATAATAAAGAGGATGATGATGCCCGCGGAAAGGCCGAACTTATAATCGGTAAACAGAGGAACGGACCGGTCGGTACCGCGCATTTGGCTTTTGTCAAAGAGTTCGCCCGGTTTGAAAACCG
>JAFGHA010000224.1 GCA_016930275.1 Chitinispirillaceae bacterium | reverse complement strand
TATCTCGGGTGGCATCTGATTCAAAACCGCAGTACCCCGCCGGTAAAGGAAGCAACAAGGGAACCGGCACCGGCGGCAAAACCCTTCAAGCCGTCAACTTACCGTAAGGCGGATATCGTTGAGGATGTGGTGCAGGAGGTAACGGAAGAACGCGCTGCAGGCGACCGGCGGGGGACGCTTGATCTACCGTACGCGGAGCTCTCTTTTCTTGAAAAAGTCAATTATGAGGTGCTGTTCGCCAGGAATGTTTTCAGTATGCTTTCACGGGTGGTGCCTGCCGGTATCGGATTGCGGTCACTTGAAATCGAAAACTTTCAGACGCTGTATGCCGTCGGTCTCGGGACATCACGGGAACTGGTGAGTTCGACATTCATCGCTCTCAAGACGGAAAAACTCGAATTGTTGCCGAAGCCGTTCTCATACATCACTTCGAACGACGGCGAAGGATACCGGTTTGTCGTTACCTGTAAAATCGATTTCGGACTCAATCTTGCCGATCCGTTTCAGGCGAGCGACCATCTTCCCGCGCGTGATGATCTGCCGATTCTGACGAAAAGGATCTCACGTATCGGCGACAGTACCGGGGTATCGTTCAAGGGTACTCCGAAACAGCTCGATGCCGAACGGGTAGGGGCGTACCGTTGTTTCCATTACCGCTACCGGGGCCGTACCACCTATAACGATTTTGTAAAGTTTCTACTGGCTCTTTACGACGCCCGCGTTCCCTGCGCATTCAGGAAAATCAACCTGAAAGCGCTCGACGGAACCGCGGTTGACGTCGACCTGCAGCTGATCATCACCGCCAGAGAGTGATCCGTACCGCATGAAGCTTCGGATTGTTTCCGGAAATCTGAAGGGACGCGTTCTCTCCATTCCCGATCGGGATACCGGTTTCCGCCCTACACGGGAGCGGATTCGTGAAGCGGTGTCCAACATTCTCTCTTCCCGGCTCCGTGATGCTTCGGTTGCCGATATATGTGCCGGGAGCGGAGCGTTCGGTTTCGAGATGATCAGTCGCGGCGCACGGCAATGTGTATTTGTCGAGAATGACCGGTATCGTCTCAGACTGCTGCGGGAACATGCCGACCGGTTCGGTGTTTCCGACCGCTGCAGATTCAGCCAGTCTGATATACGGGGGTTTATTCGCGATTGTACCGACCGGTTCGACCTGATTTATTTTGATCCGCCCTATGATGATCCGGTATTCATTCCGATGGTTTCCGACCTGTTGGGATTGCTTTCCGGAAACGGCATCCTGGTTCATGAGCATCGCAACCGTCGCGGTCGCACCGATGCAACAGGGTTCGACGCGACACCTGTCCCATATGATCTGCGCACTTACGGCGAAACAGCGATCCGTTTCTATCGGCAGCCGGAGCCGGCCGGAACGGCTGAAAACTGATTCCCCTCCTTGTGGTGCCGCAGGAAATCCGTTAAACAGCCCGGGTCGCGAAGTATTTTACTAAAAACAGCAGTTAAAACACATCCCGCCAAGCGGGAAGGAATCAGAATAACGTCAACACCAAATCAGAGAAGCAGTTCCATAAAACTATCAATTCAAATTTGTTATCATCAGACAGGTGATATTCTTGAATGGTTGTAACTCTTTGATATCCTTCCCGCTCGGCGGGATGGAATCTGATTTCTGCACCAAATTGTGTTATTCAGTTTAAAGGAGAAAACCGCATTCCGGGGGAAGCAGTCGGAATGTTCCCTTTCGTCTCCGGTGAAACTTCATGAAAGGTTGCTATGAGTACTGCGCTTTATCCGGGCACGTTCGATCCGATTACGTTCGGGCATATCGACATTGCGGTCCGGGCTTCACAGATATTCTCACGGGTTATTGCCGTGGTTGCCCAGAATCCGGGCAAGAATCCCCTTTTTTCCGTTAAGGAGCGTCTTGACATGGTGCGGGAATCGCTGAAGGATGTTCCGCGCATCGAGGTAATCAGTTACGGCGGGCTTATCGTCAACTGTGTCAGGGAGCACAAGGCAACCGTAATCATCAGAGGGCTGCGCGCGCTCACCGATTTCGAATATGAATTTCAGATGGCCTATACCAACCGGAAACTGTTCGATGCCGCGGAAACGGTATTTCTCATGCCGAGTGCGCGGTATACCTACCTCAATTCAACCATGGTGAAACAGATCGCCCGTTTCGGAGGAGATATCGGTAATTTTGTTCCGGAGTATGTCAGGGAGCAGCTGCTCGGCAGATTCGCTTCCGATTCCTCGGATTCTGCCGTATGAAGCCGGAGAGCGGCATATGAACGGGTATACCCGCCGGCAGATCACCCCGGCAGTCAAGTGGCTGCTTATTGTGAATGTTGTGGTGTATGTACTGGAACTGATTCCGGGTTTCGGCCGGTTCGTTCTGAACTCGGGTACGCTCGTTCCGGTGCAGACATTCGCGCAGGGCCAACTCTGGCGGGTTGTCACCTATATGTTTCTGCATGATCAACGCGCTCCGTTTCATCTGCTTTTCAATATGCTCGCGCTGTGGATGTTCGCACAGGAAATAGAGACCGTTTGGGGTACCCGCCGTTTTCTCCATTTTTATTTTATCGCCGGCATCGGGTCCGGGTGTTTCAGTCTGTTTCATCTCTTTTCCACCGTCATGAAGTGGACCGGAGTAATTGGCGCTTCCGGAGCGATACTGGCTCTTCTGACGGTGTATGCCGCATGGTATCCGCACCGGAAAGTTCTGCTTTTCTTCATCCTGCCGGTGAATATCCGGATCGTGGTGATCGGCTATGCGTTATTTTCACTTTTCGGGACTCTCGCCCCATACGGGATGGTTTCGCACATCACCCATTTAGGTGGAATACTGGTGGCAATTGCCTACCTGAAATTGTATCCTTTAATTTCAGAGCGGTCCCGGGTGCATTCGGAACTCCGGTCGGAAAGGAACATGCGACGCAATGCCGAGAAGGCTATAGCAAAAAAACGGTTGTACGAAGAGCGGATCGATCCGATTCTCGAAAAAATTTCCCGTGAGGGGATGGATGCGCTCAGTACCGAGGAACGTCGCATATTAAAGAAAATGGCAGGTTCCAAAGACCGGGAATATCTGAAAAAAAAGAAGATTGTTCCATTCGATTTATTCCGATAGTTGTCAATGCGAACCGATAACGCGTCATCTGCCCATCACCGGAACGACCTGCGGCTGGAGCGACTCCTGCGGCTCTGTCGTGCATACAAGCGTCGTCAGTGTGAACTACTGGATCGTCAGAAGGCGATGGAGCTTGTTCAGAAGAAGCAGGCTGCGGCCTTCAAGGAGGTGCAGTATCAGCTAGGACGCATCAATTCCGAAATCGGTGAGGAACTGGAAACCGCCCAGCGCATTCAGGAGGGACTCCTTCCGAAAGAACTGCCGGAACTGGTGAATCTGGAATCGGCGGCGATGTACATTCCTGCCGGTAAAGTCGGCGGCGATCTGTACGACATCATCAGGACACCGCGGCAGAAAATTGCGATCCTCATTTACGACGTTTCCGGACATGGTATTCCCGCGGCACTCATCGGTGCGATGGCGAAGATGCTCTTTGCGCATTACATCGAGAAAACCGATTCTCCCGCCGAAGTGTTTCATCATGTCAATCAACAGCTCTGTCGCTTCATTAAAACCGAGCAGTATCTCACCGCATTTCTGGGAATACTCGATCCGGTCAATAACGTGCTTACCTATTCCCGTGCCGGCCATGTACCGCCCCTGGTGTTTCATGCGGGAGACGGGACGGTGAGCAGGCTCGATTCGAAAGGCTTTTTTATCGGGCACGGTGCGCTGCTGTCAATCGCTGAATACGGTAATGACGTTATCCGGCTGGAACCGGACGACAAGCTGCTTTTTTACACCGATGGTCTCACCGAAGGGTACAACGATAACGGAACACTCTATGGCGGGGAACGGCTCAGGAAGGTATTTACCGGGTGCGGCACCGATGAGGTACATGCCGTTATCGACCGGGTAGTTGCCGATCAGACGGCATTCCGTAACGGAACACCGCTGCGTGATGATTTCACGCTGCTGTGTATTCAGATCGGTGATTCGAAGCAGCTTCTCGCTGAAAGCGGATTCTCACCGGAAGACGAGCCGTCGATTCTGATGGCGATGCGACTGCAGGAAATCGATCAGGTCTGCTCGATCATCCTGCGTGAGATGGATTGTCACGGGTATCCCGACAGATACATCAAGCAGGTGAAGATCTGTATTTTTGAAATGATGACCAATGCGATTCTTCACGGTAATGGAGGTGATCCGGACAAAAAGGTGCTCGTCTTCTACAAGATTTCCGCCATTGAAACGGTTATCAGTGTGGTGGATGAGGGGCCCGGGTTCGATTACAGCGCCATTCCCGATCCGCTTACTCCGGAGAACCGCACGCGCGACCACGGAAGAGGGCTGTTTCTCATCAGACATTATCTTGATGAAGTCGCATTCAATGCGGCGGGAAACCGGATTATGGGCCGTAAGCTGCTGGGGAGGAACTGATGGATATCACCAGCGGGAGAAAAGGAATATACCGCAAACTGCTGCTTGCAGGGCAGTTCTGGGAACGTGGCGACATGGAGGCGCTTGAACAGTATTTTGACATCTGCATCGCTTCGGGAAAGCCGCGTGTGATCCTCGATCTCGAACGGCTTACGTTCATCAATTCGCAGGCACTGGGGCTTCTGGTCCGCCTGCACAATCTCTGCAGTGATGCGGGGGGAAAACTGATACTGTACCGGCCGCAGTCGAGTGTCAGGGAAGTGATAGAAATCTCCGATCTGCCGCAATTCATCACGATTGTGGACTCACCCGAAGTACTCGACCGTCTTTCGGAAGACGGGTAACCTCGGACCGTTTCCGGCCTGTGCGATCGACCGGGCGGGAAACCGTTACATGATTTTTATTTCATGTCCGATATAGTGGAAGCTTTTAGGGCCGGTAAGTTCCTCTTTTATCAGAAAGTGCCGTTCACCGAATTTCAGAAGCGTCCCCGGATATGCTCCGTGTTCGATACGGATGAATGCATTGTCGAGCTTGTGAAGTTTTTCCGCTACGATCGTCTTGCGTTCCTCGAGTACCGCGAGTTGCTGCTGTGCCTGCCTGAGTGCGGTGGTGAAGTCGATATTCTTTTTCTGCTGAGCGGCGGTGGGACGCCGGCTGCTGTCAATTGATTTACGAAAACGTCCGTATGCCTCGCTGATCGATTTGATCTGCATTGCCACTTCGTTCTCCTGTTTCCCGAGCATTTCCAGCTCCTCGGCGATGAGAAAATCGGTGCCCGCCTCGAGCAGCGTTTTGATACCGGTATGGTTCCCTGCCGTATGAACGATGATCGAAGTACGTGCCTTGAGTTCCCCTCCGGCAACCGAAAGCGGAGAACCGTGGACCTCTATGGTTCCCCGTGACAGAAGTGTGCAGTTGATCGCCTCTTTGGCGATGGTGATGTTTTTGAAACTTTTTACCGTCTGGTTTTTCAGGAAGCCGAGATTCACGTCGCCCTTGGCGTCGATAATTCCTTTTCCCTGTCCCAGAAATCCGAACCGGCAGAGGACGTTTCCCCCCACGGTGACCTGGCAGTCCTCAATGGTACCATTGACCTGCAGGTCGGCACCGCAGTGAATAGTGAAACCGGCTTTGACATCACCGTTTACAATCACGGTTTTGTTGTAATTGATATTACCGGTTGAGAAATCGACATTCCCGGGAACGACAAAGCCTTCACACACCTCAACCAGTGATCCTGAAAGACGGACGATACCGTCGGTGGCCGCAAGAAGGACGTCCGGATTTTCAGGAGCGACTCTGGTTTTCGGGCCCTGGGGCATCCGTACCGGGGTTCCCGGTTTCGCGAGAATTGATTTACCGGTGACATCGGTACCGTCAACACCGTTTTCCGGCGGACGGATTGATGCCAGCTGCTGCCCTTCCGTCACCGAGTTGACGATGTTCACTGATTTGTAATCAGCCTGTCCCTTGTCGGATATACTGGGTGCAAGTGAGGTGGTGGTGTTGAAATGATAGATAATCTGACCGTCCTTGCCGTTTTCGGGGGGGGTACCACGCGCCACGGTGACCGGATCGGCAGGATATGCGCCATGTTGACACATTCCATACAGGGCCTCGATTTCACTTTCGAGTATTCCGTAGTTCACTCCTTTTTCGGCCAGTAACTGTTTGAGACGGGATTTCTCCGGTATGGAACCGCCCGGTCCCGGGGGGTAGACGGTTATTTCAGCGCTCATGCCGTCGGGGGTGACCGTACATTCACAACTGCCGTCGAAATCAATCGGGATGACCCCGACGGTATCCTCGATCATATACGCGATGCCGTCGACATCGGCGATAAGCTGCAGGCCGTCGGTGCTGAGCGAGACATTTTTCTCGAGTGTCAGTTCCGTCTGCATTACCTCGTCGGAGAATACCGGGGCACCATGGATATTTTTTCCCGGTGGAGCGATATGCCCGGTCTGCTTCTCGGCGAACGGTTTTCCTTTGAAGACGCGGTCAAGGTGCGGATATTTTTTTGCAATCTCCCAGAAAATATGCCGCGCTTCCACTTCCTCGCACTCCGCTTTTGAGCGCAAATGACGGATGTTCATGGCAAAAGCGCCTTCCCGGGCAGGTTGGGCCTGTGTACCGACGGCGATATTACTGACTTCATACCGGCGTTTCAGACGCGACCACGATTCAATCAGACGGTCAATCGCCGGTATGTCAATGCCGAAGACGACTTCCTCCTCCGCAAGCGCCGCAAGGATCATGTCGCTGTTGATTTCCGACGCGGTTCCCGCGGGGGGAGGTTCGATCACGAGTGTCGCCGACATCGCATCCGGTGTGATGCGGATGGCAAGTACCGGCGGAACGGTGTTCTCCGCCGAGGGAACTGCCGGTGACGGGAGGGGGCTGAGGGGGGTATGATGAACCGGTGATTCGACCGAGAAATGGTTCGTTACCTCCGGTCCTTGCATTTGCAGATTGACGGAAGACGTTTGGGTTGAGGCGACGTCGGTTGTCGCAGCTTCCGGTGCGGCAGCAGAATCTTCAACCACGTCGATGGATTTTATTCCGCATGTAATCAGAAGGTTGATGACGCTCTCATCGAGAATCTGAGACTGATTCAACAGTACACTGCCGGAAATGGTCACATCGGTAGCGAGCTGCATACCCGGATGTGCATCATTAATGAAAATTTTCACAAGCGGTGTTTCCCGGAAATACGTCTCATGTCCCCTATTGGACCGATACTGGGTTAATTGATCATGGTAAGTATAGATTATACTACTTGTGGGGATGTAATTGAAGCATAAACGGGTGCTTTCTGACGGAAAACGGAATCTGCTGACGGTACCTTGTTTATCTGTCAAATCAGAGGTAAGTGTATTATAAAGGTACCGTAAGAAATCGAGCGGAGACCGACTGTCTGATTGCCGGATTTTTTATTTTCGTACACCAGATGAATGTTGCCGCTGCTGGTAAGCATATTTCCATCGGCACTCTCTTCCACATCGTCTATACTTGTTGCAATCCGTTTTTCAACGATCACTGTACCTGAGCCGGCGGTGACGGAAATTGTCACGAGTGCGGAAGAGGTGATCTCGTTGTCGGTGGCAATCGCCTGCAGTTGTCAGGTGCCCCGAGCAGGTCGATCGGGGTCGCTTCTGTGGACCAGCCGTTCAACATTTTTTCTGAAGAAGGCTGCAGGAGAAAAAAATGGAGGATTTCCTCTTCGGACAGGGTGGAATGTTTTCAGATTTTCTCTGTGAAGGAGCACATGGGGATACCCATCCACTGTATTAGGACAGTATATTACCTTCAATGGCGTTCTGTTTTTACATATCGCCCTGATTTTCAACTACCCCGCATGAAGAATGCTCTCCGGTGGATACCGGTGGTATCACTATACCGGTTTCCGTGCACCTTCAGACGGATTTTTCACCCATGTTCCGGATGTCTTTCATAGAGGGAGAAAGATGAGATGGTAATTAAAAGGTTACGCGGCACACTGTCGGTGCTGCTGGTTGTAACGGCAGTCGGGTTTGGAAATAAAATCGAACTCTCACTGTCCCCTTCGGGTTTCGGATCGTTTGAACTGGGTCAGATTATGGATGCCGATTCGTTGACTATTTTCACCGGCGGCAACTATCAGGTTAATCATCTTTTATTTCAGCGCTTTTATGCCGGTTTGAACCTGAAGGTCGATTATGAAGGTCTGCCGGTTACCACCAATCTCGAAGTGGTACTGAAATCATTCAGTGAAACCCCCCGAAAAAACAAGGTTTTTGATGATAACGGACTTGGTGTCCGTTTTTTTTACTTCTTTTTTCTTTCCCGTATGGACTTTGTGTATTCACTTGGCGACGTGTTCAATCTGGGGGTCGGCTATTTTCCGGTGAAATACAATCGGGATGCGTACAACCTCGGGGAGTACCTCTTCAGAAGCGGTACGTATCCGCAGTACCTCACCACGAATTTCGACTATCCGCTTGCCCGGGTAACCGGTCTCAACGCGTTTGGCATCTTGCCGTTCGGTCTGGGGTACCAGGCGCTTCTGACCATCAATACCGAGGGTGCGACCATGGGCGATCTGAATTTCAGCCTGCTTGCTTCGGGGTCCCTGTTTGACAGTCTTATCGATCTCGGTGGAGGAATTTCATTCTGCAACTTTTTCTCGGCGAATAGCCGGCACACCCGCCCTCCGGTTGAAGATGTGCAGGGTAATCTTGCCGCACTCTATATAGATGATGACGGGGATACCGCAACGTATACGTTTGCCGGAACAAAACTCATGGCACGAGTCGCGTTCGACCCGAAAGTATTATTTTCAAGCGATATTTTCGGGAAAGAGGATCTGCGTCTGTTCGCCGAGGTCGCGATTCTCGGTGTGAAAAACTATCCCGTCAGTATCGATACGTCAACGCTCGGTACCTGTTATGACAATGTGCTCGAACGGATGCCGGTGATGTTCGGTATCAATATTCCCACCTTCAAACTGCTTGATGTTCTCTCGGTGCAGGCACAATGGTTCGGCAGCCGGTATCCGAATGACGCTACGAATTATGTTCTGTACGGATTGCCGACACCGGTAAGTTCGAAATGGAGTGACGGCAGCAACTGCATCTATCCTGATTCCACGGAGGATGACTGGAAGTGGAGTGTATATGCGAAGAAAACACTGTTCGATCATTTTTCTGTCGTCGGACAGATAGCGAGCGATCATCAACGATGGGATAAATTCAGTTACGGCGATCAGGTATATATGCTCAACGAAGCGTTGACACGGCCGGATCAATATTACTATGTCGTTAAACTCGGATTCAGTTTCTGAACAGCTGCAAAGAGAGGGAACATCTGATGAAGCATTTTCTGTACCTGGTACTTGCCGCGGGTCTGTTTACTTCACTGCAGGCCCAGGTGGACACATCGAAATCAAAATTCTGGATGATGACCTATTTCATCAACGGCCAGGATAACACCGGTGCCCGGCTTGCTTTCAGCAGCGATTCCACCGGGGTGCGGTGGCAGAAGTACAACAACGAAGCGGCGATACTCAAACCGATCCAGGTGACCGGAGCGAACGATACCCGCATGCGCGATCCGATGATCGCCTACGATTCCACCAACAAGCGGTTCAACATGATCTGGACCGTTTCGTGGACGGGTAAGGTGATCGGATGGGATACCTCCTCCTATCTTAAGGACGGCACCTGGGGACCTCAGGTGGGGCTACCCGTCAGCAACAGTATCAACAACAGTTCATTCAGCTGGGCGCCGGAGATTTTCTGGGACGATATCCAGAGCAAGTGGATGCTCTACTGGTCGGTCGCGGTGAGCGGCACGAATACCCGCATGTACTATTCGATGGTTGACGGATCGGATTTCCGGAGCTTCAGCGAACCGAAGGAGCTGATCAATACCGGATTCGATCTTATCGACGGTTCCATCATCAAGGTGGGGCCGGGCGATTACCAGATGTTCTTCAAGGACGAACGTACGGGGTACAAATATATCCGCCGTGCATCGGGGGCGACAACGCCGCAGGGGCCTTATACCACGATATCGGAGGTCGTCGCCAACGCGAGTACCGAAGGACCGACGATCTACCGGGCCGGGGGACACTACCGTCTGATCGTCGATCACTACTCGAATCAGGGGCTGGGGGTCTGCAGTGCCGCCGATATCAACACTCCGGCTTCGCCGTGGCAGGAATCGTGGTGTATCTTCGGTACCGGTACCTCCCGGTTCGTGGGCAGTCACTGCAACGTGATCGAGGTGCCGAAGATGCTCGTCAAGTGGATGCTCTACAACGACAGCACCTGGGTTCGGTATGTCAAGGGAGAGATCGTGAAGGCCGAAGCCTACCGGCCGGTGCAGGCGTCCGGTGCATACCGGTACAGTACTGCCGCCACGACGGTCGATCTGCTGGGGAAACTGGTGACTGGTGACCGGTTGCAGCAGGGAGCCGCCATCGGGACTAAAGGAAAGAATGCTTCCGGTTGTTACCTGCGTGTGCAGGAAGGACGGGAGCAACAGCCCGAGGTGAAGGTCGTGCCGGGAAACTGAGTGAAATAATTGATCTGTTTACCGTGATAACGGCCCGTCGTAGTGACGGGCCGTTTTGCTGTTAAGATATTAACCTGTTGCCCTTTCCCCGTCGTACCTATCCCAGCGCCACGTCAAGCAGCATCATCACCGCGAAACCGATCATGGCACCGGATGTGGCCAGGTCGGTATTTCCGTCAAGCTGCGACTCCGGAATCAGCTCCTCAACGACCACGAAGATCATCGCGCCCGCCGCGAAACTGAGGGCATAGGGAAGCATCGGTCGCATGATGAGCACTGCAGCCGCACCGGCCACTCCGGCGATCGGTTCCACGATGCCGGAGAGTTGCCCGTACCAGAAGCTTTTCAATCTGCTCAATCCTTCGCGCCGGAGCGGCACCGAAACCGCCGCGCCTTCGGGAAAGTTCTGGATGCCGATACCGAGCGCAAGCGCGATTGCTCCTCCCAGTGACGCCGAAGGAAGACCGCTCGCAACAGCCCCGAAGGCAACGCCAACGGCGAGACCCTCCGGGATGTTGTGCAGGGTAATGGCCAGCACCAGTAAAATGCTGCGTCGCCAGTTGGTAGGGATGCCTTCCGCCTGTTCAATAGGGAGACCCAGATGAAGATGGGGGAGGATTTTATCGGTGAGCCAGAGAAAGAGTCCACCGGAGAGAAAACCGATCACCGCGGGAATCCATGGCGTTCCGCCCTCGCTTTCCACCATTTCGATGGCGGGTGCGAGCAGCGACCAGAAACTCGCGGCGATCATCACTCCGGCTGCGAAACCGAGCATACCGTCGAGCATTTTACGGTTGATTGTCTTGAAGAAAAAAACGAGTCCCGCACCGAGCGCGGTAACTCCCCAGGTGAAAAGTGTCGCGCACAATGCCTGCAGTACGGGATGCAGTCCGGTAAGCCAGGTTAACATAGTTGGAATCCTTTCACTTGAGGGAGTGTCAGTAATAGGTCAGAATAAAAATACAACCCGTCGGTCACTCCTGAAGTCAGATTTCAATCTCGATTCCGTATTTATGCAATAGTCCCGGTACTCCATCGAGTGAAAATTTCGTTTTTTTGAGGTTATTTATTTCAGGGTCTATCGTATAACCGAATGAGGTTCGCAGGTCGGCTTTTTCCAGATTTGTCCGGTTGAAAACCGCGCCTGAAAGGTCGCAATCGTCAAATACCGCTCCGACCAGATCGCTCCCCGAAAAATCGACTTCGAGGAGTCGGGTCGCGCGGAAGACGGTCTTTTTAAGTACTGCCCGATAGAACGATGAGTGGTCGAGCAGACAGTGGTCGAAACTGGCCGAGAGACCGAACCGGTCGCAGTTTTCAAAATGGAGTCCGAGCATTTTACCGTTGGAGAATATAACGTCCCGGAACACGGTGGCGTTCAGGGGGACCAGACTGAGGTTGCAGTCGGCGAATTCACCGTCGATGAACGTGCATCCGGAAAAATCGTACCCGGTAAAGTCACATCCCGAGAACCGGCAGGTTTCAAACACTCCCTGAGCAAAGGTAAGTGTTTTAAACGTGGCTCCATCGAAGGTCGTATCGGTGGTATATTGTTGATCCATTGTTGTTTCCCCTGTCGGTTCGAGACAATTTTCCGTATTCGAAAAATAATGTAAGAAAGCGATAAACGTAAGTACCGACTGCTATCGCGACTAAGTAGGACTGGTTCTGCTCCGGTAAAATATAATCATGTTTTCTCCGTTGATCTCTCTGTCTACGGATTTATCCCGGTATATTCCTGTGGATTATACTTACCGGTTCTGATGTATATATATTCCTGAAAAAGAGCGAAACAGCAGACTGGTATTATCATTCCGAATTCCGTGGAGTGTTTTGTACCGACCGGGGGAATTGCGGGGTATTGTCGGATATAGAGGGAGCATATCATGAGACGCAGTTGTATCACGGTGACCGGGAGATCCCGGTTGCATCATGTCCGGATCCATAGAATAGTACTTGTCTTTTTCATCTTTGCCTGTTCCGGTGTGGCACCGCTTTTCGGCGCCGGGGAATCTACCCGTGTCATCATGAGCCTCGATACCGGATGGCTTTACAGCAGTACCGACAACTCCGGTTATTCCGCGAAGGAAGTCAACGAAACGCAGTTTGAGAATGTTTGCGTGCCGCATGCCAATGCGATTGCCAAACATATGTATCAGACGGAGATGGTGTTCCGGTTCATCTGCTGGTACCGCAGGCATTTCACGCCACCGGCATCGTACAACGGAAAGCGTTTTTTCGTGGAGTTCGAAGCGGTGTCGGTAATCGCCAATGTGTATGTCAACGGGATGAAAGTGGGCGAGCACCGCGGCGGGTATACCCCGTTCACCATCGATATAACCGACAAGGTGACTCCCGGACAGGACAACGTGATTGCCGTTCAGGTGGATCCGCGGCAGCAGTTGTCGGTACCTCCCGAAGGGGGCAATCTCGATTTCATGATTTACGGCGGCATTGTCCGGCACGTCAATCTGATTGTTACCGATCCGCTCCATGTCGACCGGGTATTCGCTTCTACGCAGAATCCGTCGCAGAGTGCTCCCGCGTCGCCGGTGGTGTATATAAAAGTGGATATCACCAATAACGGCAGCGCTGCACAAAACGGTGATATTATCACGACGATACTTGACAGCGATGATAACGAGGTGGCGACTGCCGCGAGTTCGACACGTGAAATTCCGGCAAATGCGACCAGAACCGTCGAACAGGAGACTTCGCCGGTTGCCAATGCGAAGCTCTGGGATCTCGATCGTCCGAATCTGTACCATTGTGTCACGCAGCTGAGTGTCGGCGGAACCATTGTTGATGAGTACGTCACCCGGTTCGGTATCCGTTCACTCACCATGAACAAATCCGACGGCAAGGTATACCTCAACGGTAAGGCGATCAAGCTGTTCGGTCTCAACCGGCATGAAACCTACCCCTACATCGGTCGTGCGGCGTCGCGGCGGTTGCAGCGCAAGGATGCGGATATCCTGAAATACGAACTCGGCTGCAATATCATCCGGACGTCCCATTATCCGCAGGCACCCGATTTTCTTGATCGATGCGATGAAATAGGTCTGCTCGTGCTCGAGGAGGTTCCGGGCTGGATGTATATCGGCAATGATGCATGGAAAACGCTTGAAATGCAGGTGCTCAAGGATATGATCCGGCGAGACCGCAACCATCCCGCGCTTTTCACCTGGGGAGTCCGGATCAACGAGTCACCCGATGACAATGCGTTTTACCGCAGCATGAACGATACCGCGCATCATTACGATCCCACGCGGCTCACCAGCGGGATCAGAAGAAGCAACAGCGATCCGGCAACCAGCTTTCTCGAGGACATCTGGACGCAGAACTTCCTGAATCCTTCCACCAACCCTCCCAACATGCCGGTGATCACCAGCGAATACTGCGGGCACAACCTCAATCCGCAGGCACACTCCTGGGATACCGATGAGATTCTGATCAATCAGATCACCGACGCGACCTACGGACACGCGAAAGGACACGAGGCGAGTTTTTCTACCGCCAACTGGGGAGGTTTGCTGGGCTGGTGCGCGTTTGACTATGCGTCAAGCCACGGCAACGCCACGGTAAACGAAACGGGACGAGGGCTCAACGGGTATCTGTCCCATCACGGCGTGTCGAGCGTTTTCCGTCTGCCGAAACTGGCAGGCTGGTTCTATCAGTCGCAGCGCAATCCGGAAACCTGCGGTCCCATGGTGCATATCTGCAATTACTGGACGGCAACCTCTCCCACCACCATCCTGGTGGTGAGCAACTGCGACGAAGTGGAACTCTTCAAAGACGGCACCTCGCTGGGAAAAAAGAGCACCGGCAATCTCTATACCCACCTGCCGCATCCGCTCTTCTCCTGGAATACCACCTTTTCAGCCGGGGCGCTCAAGGCGGTCGGGTATATCAGCGGGAATAAGGCGGCTGAGCACACGGTGCATACTCCGGGAAATCCGGCATCGCTTATGGTAGTACCTGATACGAATACGCTCTACACCGGCGGCGATATGACCCGGATCGTCGTTTCGCTGCTCGATGCCAACGGTCAGCTTCTTCACTTACGGGCGGATTCGGTTTCGCTCTCGGCAAGCGGTGCCGGAGAGTTCATCGGCGAAGCGAAAACCGCGCTTGAAGGGGGACAAATGGCGTATTTCGTGAAGACGCGGGCGAGCGAGACCGGTACTATTACCTGTCAGGCGACTGCAGGGAGTATCAGCGGGAATGCGACGATTACGGTGGTGAAGGATCCGTCGGTTCCGGTTACGGCATTGCCGATGGTACGTTCCCGACAGCCGGTTTCCCCGGTGCGGCAGTATTGTACCCTCGGGAACCGGTTACTGCTGCCGCCGCAGGCTGTGGAGCCGGGGGTAAAGGTCGTGATGTATGATCTTTCAGGCAGGCGGATTCAATCGGCAGTGATGAAGTCACGAGTGTTCACAATGAAGAACCATCGTCAGGTGGAGGGTGTTCTGCTGGTGAAAATCGAGAGACCGTAGGGTGGAAGCGGCCGCCGTCGAATCCTTTTTACCGGAAAGAGACGCATTGTTCATTTCAGGCAAAGGCGCGAGTGTGACAATATTCAGGATTGGCAATCGGAGTTGTTTTTATCGGTTAGAAATGTCGAAACATGAATCTTAAAACCCCCGACGAAATAAAAAGGATGCGCGAGGCCGGACTACTGCTCTGGCAGACGCATGAACTCATCAGAAGCCTGCTTGCTCCCGGAATAACTACCTTTGAGCTTAACCGGGAAGCGGAGAATTTCATCTATGCACACAATGCGGTTCCCCTGTTCAAGGGGGTGCCGGGAAAGGTGCCCTTTCCGGCCGGCGTATGTGCTTCGCTCAATGAAGAGGTCGTGCACGGCATTCCTTCCGAACGGAAATTGCAGAATGGCGATATCATAAGTATCGACATCGGTGTGAAGCTCGGCGGCTGGTGTGCCGATGCTGCGGTGACCTGTCCGGTCGGTACTCCGGTGGATGAAAAGGATCTGCACCTGCTCAAGGTGACCGAAGAGTGTCTGCGAATGGATATCACGCTGCTGCCGCAGAAATCAAAATGGAGTAAAGTGGTAAAGCATTCATACAAGTACGTACGGGATGCCGGTTTTTCGGTAATCGATGAGCTGGCCGGGCATGCGATCGGTACACAGTTATGGGAGTCTCCGCAGGTACCTAATTTCATTCCGGCACCTGCTGCCGATTTCAAACTGCGGCCGGGTCTGGTTATCGCGATCGAACCGATGATCGCCGCCGGCAGCAGAACCATGAAGCTTCTTGATGACGGATGGACCTATGTCACGAAAGACGGTTCGCGCAGTGCGCACTTCGAGCATACGGTCGCTCTGACGGAGCATGGGACCGTGGTGCTTACCTGCGGGCCGAACGGTGAGGGGTGGGCGGTTTGACGGGAAAGCGCATGGTGAACAGGCAACATAAAAAAACCGCACCCAAAGTTCGCAACGGCAAAGTACAGAAGAAGAATAACCGGGACGAAACACCAAGTTACTGGAATACCAGTCAGAAAATCCCAGTGATCGATAAGGAACCGGCAGGAAGAGGGTATAAACATTTTCTGAGAAAAAAGGACATCCTGGATTTCATTGAGATCATTCCTGACTGGGAGGAAATGTCGGAGGGATTGAACGGAATTCTGCTGGCACACGGGCATCCTTCCGCAGATGGATTCCACAGTTCGTACCATGGGGTAATTCAACTATGCGCATGGGAACGTGATAAATGGACGGAGTTTACCGTTGAAGGTTATCGGGAACATAAGGAACTTCTGCAACGGTTAGGTGTTGTATGCGAAAAGAAACCCGGATATTATCTGTGTAAATTTGATGAAAAGCAGATAAAGGCATACCTGTTGCTGCATGTCTTCCTGCATGAACTGGGGCATCATTACGATAAAATGACCACCAGAAAAAAAACGGAAAGCAGCAGGGGGGAACCCTTTGCGGAGTCGTATGCATTGAAATACGAGAAAGAAATCACTAAACGGTATTTTGAACGCTTCGATGATTGAGATGATGAGAGTCGCCTTTTAATTATAGAAATAAATTTTTGTATACTTTTTCTAACCTTTAGCTGTAGTTGTTGTAATAAAATATACCAATTGGTATATTAATCCCGTGAATAAGCAGCTTCCGAATTCCAAATCCGAGCGGACACGCAACCGTATCATTGAACAAACTGCAACCATCTTCAATAAAAAAGGGTATGCGGGAACCGCTATTTCCGATCTTACTTCCGCAACGAAACTTACTAAGGGAAGCGTCTACGGTAATTTTGAAGACAAAGATGAGATCGCGCTGGCTGCGTTTGAATACAATCTTCGTCAGATCACCCAGGAGTTTTCGGTTGGGATGGAGAAAGCTGCAACCACACTCGACAAGTTACTGGTGTATCCACGAACATACAGGGCTATTTACAAAAGAATTATGGATTCGGGCGGGTGTCCCATACTCAACACGCTTGTCGAGGCGGATGATACGCATCCGGCATTGAAGGCTGCCGCCCTCGCGGCACTACAGCGGTGGAAGCAGGCACTAGTCCGTTTGATTAACGAAGGTATACAAAAAAAGGAACTTATTCAGTCACTTGACGCCGAAAAAGTTGCCGAAAATATGCTTTCACTTTTTGAAGGCGGAGGCATTCTTGCAAAGGCGACGGGAAAGGACAGCTACATGTTGCATGCACTCGACCAGGTGGAGGATATGGTGTTATCGATGAAACGTTGATTTTTTTTATCATAAAATATACCGAACGGTATATAATGCATTACGGTACAGTAGCTTAACGATAATTTGTCGCATATCATTTTCTATAACCGTCCGGTCCGGAAGGAGTATCCTCCGGCAGTCCTAACCGATTGAACTATTTGTAAAGTTCATTCCGGTACGGGCCCCCAGCCTCCGGATACTACTCCCGGACCGGACTTGCGTTGAGGTATGATTCAATAAAAAAAGGAGGTTTGTCATGCCTATTGCCCATATCACCACGATGAAGGGGGCACTTTCAGAGGAACAGAAACGGGAGCTGCATCGGCGGTTCGCGGATCTGATGGTTGAGATTGAAGGAAAGGGGAATGAGGAGTTGCGGAAGTACGTGATTCTTTCCATTACCGAGGTGGAACCGGTGAACATCAGTATCGGCGGGCGGGCCGCGAGCAAAGAGTTTGTGGAAAGAATGGCGGGGTAAAAAATGAGGAAGTATGGTTGACCGAACCGTACTTCCTTTCTGATAATTCAGTGTATGTAGAGTTGCCTTCGACCATCAGCCGGCTGCCTGATGATGATCATCCGGTTTCTGTAAGGGGTGTAATCTGCAATGTTATTTATAGGCGGAATTGTCAGATTCCGTCCGAGAAGATCGAAGATAGGTAACATTGGGGAATTCACGGCAATTGACGGAAAAGCTCCGGCCGGCTGGTGAGTCGCGACCACTCCGGTTCCCACCGAAAACTGCATGGTGTCTGAAACGGTTGAAATATCATAAATTTTAAGGCCCCATGCGGCAGCCGGATTGGTTGCGGATGAAAATTCGGTGTTGTTTCCCGAATAGAAGAAATCCTTTGCCGCACTGCCGGGGCTCGGCCACTGGTCGGCGGCCATGGCGTTGTTACCGTCGGCTTCCACCACGTACAGACACCGTGAGGTCCCGGAGGTGTTTCCCCTGATACCACCATCGTAGCGGTACAGGAGAATACCTTTGCCGCGCAGACTCGCATACCGGCCGGTATTCTGTACATTCGTCCAGTAGTACATCTGCTTATCGTTTGATGGATTCACGTACCGGTATCCGGTCCCGTTCGGCCGGACAGCGTATCGGGCATTCATGTCACCGGTAAGGTCGACCGTGGGAATCCACCCCTGATCGGCGCGGAAAAAATCGTTGACCGGTACCGGATTCACGTCGCTCATCCGGTTGCCCATGATGCAGTAGTCACCGAACCAGTAGAGGTCCGGCCAGCCGAAAATCATATGGCCGCACTCATGGCAGAAAACGTAGATCCCGAGGCTCGAACCCATATCGCACATGTTGTAACTGCCGAGCCGGACCCCGTCCTTCGTCTGGTTGATGTATCCCGAGTGAGGCCAGAGTCCCTGTCCCCAGGTCTGGCCGCTGCCGGCATAGACGATACTGATTGCTTCGGTGGTACCGTTGCCGTCATTATCGTATTTCGAGAAATCGACGGTGGGATCGAAATTCGCAATCACCTCGTTGACGAGTTCGGTTGCGCGGGAATAGCCGGAACCGCTTTCGTAGTATGACTTGGGATTTTTCGCCCGGTAATAGCCGACGACGTCGTTGACGAGAAGAAAGTTTCCGTTCGAGATCTCGTAGTAATAATCGCGTACCGATCCTTTGGTGTTTCCCATGGTGAATCCCGGCATGTTGAGCCAGTCGTTGATCTGCTCCGCAGGAAAGGCCGCCTGCTGATCACTGAAATCGACAATCATGGTGAGGCCGTAGGTGGTGTCTTTCGGACGGGTGTAAAATCCGAAACCGCTTTGCGGTGCGGCTGAACTCCGTGCGGTTTTCCGGAGTCCGGCGAGGTAGTCTTCAGGCCAGGCCGGGACGATTTTTCCGTCCCAGACGATCAGTGCGGATAATGGAGAAACGAGAAGCGCGACGATACAAAGTAGTGCGGATCGTATGGTGTTCAAATACATGGTATCCCCCTCTCAGGAATATGCATCAGCAGGACCGGACTCATCCCGACGGGAGTACATTTCCTGCCGATTCATACTATAAGTATACTATTACCCGGCACGACACGCTGTATTTTGGATGGATGTGGACAGGTATCACTCATAAAGTATTGTAACAGAAAAAATGAAAATACGTTACCATGTCATCCTTCTGTCGGTCTGCTGCGTCACCATCCTGAACAGTTGCAGTTCCGGGGAATATGAATTTGAAAACAGTTTACATATCGATCCCGGAGAAATCCCCGACAGCCTGTTGCAGGTCGTGCTGACAGATAAGGCAGAAAAAACAGCTCAATTCGAACAGTTGTTTTCAAGCGTGGTGGAAAGCGGTCAGAACCTCAGGCGGTTTTATGATATCGTATTCAGATACCGGGATTCCCGCCTTTTACCGTTGTATTACCGGATACTCACTTCTGAATCGGAACACCCTTTTTTCAGGGCTGCCGCGATTACCGTCATCGGTGAAACCGGGAACGGGGAGGACTTTGAAAAACTGCTTGCGGAATGGAAGACCGAGAGAAATGACCTTGTTCGGGAATACCTGGCGAATGCTCTCGGAAAAACCGCAGACAGTTCACGCCTGCCACAGCTGACCGGTTTGGCGGAAAAGGAACGGAACGGCTACGTCAGGAAAACGCTGGAGGCGGCGATTGACAGGGCATCCGGGGGCAGACGGGTGAAAATCGCGTATCTACCGTTGTTCGATACGACTCGTTACCGGCGGTTGAAAACGTTTCCGTCCGAATCGCCACGCGCGGAATTTTCACTGACGGCGCGAAAAAAATTGTCTCCGGAACTGTCGCAATTCATTCCGATGGTGAAAGACCGGCTATTTCCACATATGCAATATAAGCAGTGCCGGAGTATCTACGAAAAAGTCGGGCAGCCGTTTTCATCGTTCGGACTTGCAGGGGTCGATCATGTGGGAGAAGACAGCGGCTGGCTGTTCGAGGGGATGCCGGTGCATGCCGTTACCGACGGCAGGGTTGCACTGATTCAGCATGAGGAGTCGTGGGGGTGTCTGGTTGGTATCGAAAGTGTTCTGGAAGATTATAAACAGGTATGCATTTATTACGGCCATTTGTCGGCAAATCCGGATGTGTACCTCGGAAAAATTGTCGAAGCGGGAGATAAAATCGGCGAGATCGGACCATCATTTTCATTTCAGAACGGCGGATATCGTGCTCATCTGCATCTCGGTATCGAGAAGGCTTCAATCGCGGATGCGGTGATTGCGGGTTATCATGAGAAGGTGGATCACTGGTACGATCCGATGGCATTCATCGGCGGTTCACTTTTACAGGGTAAAAATTCCGGTGCCAATTGACAGACAATGTGTATCTTCCGGGATGACGGGGAACTTTACAAGTGTGGTTCAAATTAAAACGGGGTTTCGCAAGTGGTCTGGTTTCTGAGAAAAAAATGGACGTTGCTTTCGCTGCTGCTGCTCGTTCCGGCAGGGCTTGCCACCAAACAGTACCATGGTCCGATCCGGTTCTGGGTGAACAACTCTCTCGGTGGTGTATTCTATGTCATCTTCTGGTCGTTACTGCTTTCACTAGTGGCTCCCAGATTACGGGTGCTGCAGAACGTTGTCGTCGTTTTCACTGCGACGTGTGCGATTGAACTGCTGCAGCTCTGGCATCCTCCGGTACTGGAAATTTTTCGCCACACGATTCCGGGCGCCTTGCTGTTCGGTACGACGTTCACCTGGTCTGATGTTCCTCACTACGCGACAGGGGCACTGCTGGCGCTGGTTTTTTTACATGCTCTTTCACGGCTGGAACGGAATGTCGGTTCCTGACTTTGACGGTTGTATGAAGGCCCGGTAACGGGTATTTTCTCTGCCATGCAGCTTAAACGCATGCCACTTCTTATCGGTACCGGTTCCGGAGCAGTCATTTGTCTGTATTTCCGGTTTCTGATCGATCCGGCTCTGATTTTTCATGTGCAGGAACCTGAGTTTTTCTACGGTTTTCCGTTTCTTGCCGAATTCGCCGCGCATCCCGGAGGATTGGTGTGGTTCGCGGCGGCATTTATAACTCAGTTGTATCAGTTCCCGTGGGTGGGAGCCGTGACCATTACCCTGTTGACCGGAGTTGCCGCATTACTGTGCTTCGGGCTGATGAAAATGATGGATATAGACGGGTCGGTACGGTATTCCTCGTTACTTTCCTCACTGTTATTTCTGATCGCATTTTCGGACTACCGGTTTTCCTGCGCTTATGCGCTCGGGTTCATTGTCGCGATTGCCGTCACCGGTTTTTATCGGTATGCTATGAGGAATCACGGACGGGTTCGACTGCTTCCGTATGGTCTGCTTGCAGCAGTTGTCTACTACTGTTGCGGCGGTGCGGTGCTTCTCGTTATGGCAGTGTGCGTGTGGTATGAGTCGCTCACCCGGAAGGATCCGATCGCAGCGGCGGTAATAGCCGGGGCAACCGGAGCACTTCCCTTTATTGCGGCGCTGCTCTTTCCGGTGGTTTCACCCGGAGGGTTGTACGGAGAAATGGTGCACTTCAAACCCGCGTTGCTTGCTGCGGCACGTTATCCGAAGACATCGGGAGTGGTGTATGTCGCATATGGTATGATTCCGGCGCTTTTACTGGTGAAAACAGCGGTATCAGGATGGATGGCTATCCGGAAAAAAACTGCCCGGCACGTTGCCCCCCTGCTGCCGCGGTGTATCATCGGTGGTATCGGAGTGGTCGCTCTGGGGGCAATCATAATATCGGTACCCGACGCGGGAGCCCGACGGAACTACCGGGTGGACGCCTGGGCGCGTCAGGGCGAATGGGACAGGATTATCGCCGAGGTGACGCCGCAGAAGCTTCAGGAATACAGCATCCTCAGTCAGGCGCATCTGTTCAGAGCGTTATATCACACCGGCCGGCTGCTTTCCGATCTGTTCACGTATCCCGACGGTTTGCCGGGAAAATCGTTCATGGCCGTTACCGGACCGATGGCGGCGAAGTATCCGGTGCAGGTGAGCGCGTGCTGCAGCGAGGTCGGTGCGGTGAATCTGGCTGAATTCCGGGCGCATGAAGCACTCGCGCTCCAGGGCGGAAAACCCTGGCTGCTGGAACGACTCGCATGTATCAACCGGATAAAAGACCGTACCGTAAGCACCGTCAAGTTCATTACCCTTCTGGAACATATGCCTTTTCAGAAGAAACGTGCGCGGCGGCTGCGGCGAGTGCTGCTTTCGGATACCGCTTCGACGGTGGTATGCAACGGAATAAACCGGAACGTACCGGAGCGGGAATATCTCTGCCGTGATTACTATTCCGAACTGGTGCACCTGTTCGAACAGGACACTGAAAATAAAATCGCTCTTGAATACATCATCGCGCACAACCTCCTGAACAATTTCGTCAGTCCGGTGACGGCGAACGCCGGTTATTTCAAAAAACTCGGTTACCGCTCGTTACCGAGGCATGTACAGGAGGCGGCGGCGGTGCAGCTTTCGGTTTCCCGCTCCGCAACCTCGACGATCGGCGGATTCGAACTGGATGATGCTATCGTTGCCCGGTTCAACCGTTTCAACACGCTCATGCAACAATCCGGCGCCGACCGTATCGCCGGGTTGAAGGCGGTCGAACCGCAGTTCGGTTCCACCTACTGGTATTATCTGATGCGTTCCAACCGTCCGGTGGTGCTGGAATGATTACTTCACGAAAGAACCGGCGATCAGAACGTATCAATCGTCTCAAATGGTTACCAGGTATATATGCTAGATATTTTAAAACAGTTAATAACGGGATACTCTTCGGTGCGGTTGCCGTCATCGGTTTAGCAGGTTGTGGCAGTCCGACGGAGCGGGAACGGACGACGGAATTCCTCGGTCGTCAACCGGTGATCGATCCGGATTACACCGGTATCGTACTGCCGCCCAATACCGCACCGCTGAATTTCGTTATCCGTGAGCCGGGAACACGGTTTCAGGTGCTTCTGTACGGTGATCATGGCGATACCATTCGGGTG
>JAFGHA010000223.1 GCA_016930275.1 Chitinispirillaceae bacterium | reverse complement strand
TTTTTTGAGTTTATCGGCCGGTTGATTGATAAGCGTCCGGAACGCTCCGAGGGAGTCGCTCCGCATGATGGCGATCACTTCGTCGCCCGGCAGTATCGTCTCGGTACCGCGGGGAAGGATGGCCTTGCCGTCGCGGATGATCAGCACGATGAGAATATGTTCCGATTTGGTAAGGTCATTGATTTCGATGAGGGTTTTTCCTGCGACCGGCATCCCTTCTTCGATCATGTAGCCGCGCAGGTACACTCTGCCCTTGTGGATATTTTCGGCTTCGGTCACTCCGGGAAGTTCGATAAATTTCCGGATATTGTTCACCACTTCCATTTCCGGTTCGATCACATGGGTGACGCCGATACCGGCGAACGTGACGGGAGACTGGGGCTGGTTGAGTCTGACCGACCGGATACGCGCGATACGTTGCGGTACCCCGTACTGCATGGCGAAATTGCAGACGAGCAGGTTGGTCTCGTCGTTCGGCGTGACGGCGATGATCATATCGGCGTTTTTGATGCCAGCATCTTCGAGTGTCAGCGGGTCGGCGGCATTTTCGTTGATGGTAAGGACATCGAGCTTGTTGTTGATCTCTTCGCAGACTGCCGCGGATCGCTCGATAATGGACGTATTATGGCCTTGTCGGCTCAAATGCTCAGCGAGGCTGTATCCTACGTCACCGGCACCGACAATTACTATATTCACAACCTGATTGAACTCCCTTCAGGGGTACGGTACAATTGCAGGTATTCGAGCGGGAAACCATGATTCGGGATGGATCTCATAATGACGACTAAAAATATATATTGGGGACGTTGATGTCTATGCAACGTGAACCGGTCTCTCCCGGCGCCGGAAAACCGTGCGGAGCTGTCTCATGAGAGGTTTTATTCTTGCGGCGGGATTCGGGACCCGGCTGCGACCGATTACTGATCACCTGCCCAAGGCACTGGTTCCTCTTGCGGGAAAACCTCTGCTTGCCCATGCCGTTGATTATCTTCATCTCCATGATATTAAAACAATTGCCGCAAATACCCATTATCGTGCCGAAGCGATAGAAGAGTTCCGTACGAGCACCGGAAATCAGTTTATGGTTTTTCATGAAGAACCGGAGATCCGGGGTACCGGTGGCGCGCTCGATTTCGCCCGGCCTTTTCTCGGGGCGGACGATACCTTTTTTATTATAAACGTCGATATCATCGCGCGGTTCGATCTCGCGACACACATCCGCGGGTTTCTCGCGTCGGATGACTGCTGCAGGTTGCTCGCTTTCGAGAATACCGGTGGTACCGGAACCGTCAGATACGATCCGGAAACCTTCGCCTACCGGGGAACTTTGGCCGATACCGCAACGGAGGACGGGGCGTTTACGGCCGACTTCATCGGAATGACATTGTACCGCAGAGAGTTTCTTCCACTGGTCGGACCCGACGATTTTTCCATTCTGCCGGTATGGAAACGGGCGGGGGAGATGGGAATGCGCGTGTCGGTGGATATCATACGGGAGGGATACTGGCGTGATATCGGTACACCGAAGTCGCTCGCGCAGACCCATTTCGATATCATCGACGGGATTCTCGATCTGGAACCGCCGCCATCATGTACCATCGACCGCGAGCGCAAGGTGTGTTATCCGCGCGATTGGAAAACAGTGCCTGCTGGTATCGGCAGGTACTCCTGGATCGAAGCGCTGCCGTGTGCACTTGCCGTACCGATCGAACGGACGGTTATTTTCAGGAACGCCGCCGCGGATACGCTGGCCGGGACCGCACCACTGCAATCGACACTCTGCACGCCATGGGGAGCAATGAAGTTTGATGGATGAGCATTTGACACTCACTCCCGCGCAGGAAGATTTTCTGGCGCAGAATCTTTCCGGTTTTCATCCTGATGCGGCTGACGTTTCTCTTGCCGGACGCGCCGGCTCGCAGCGGTATTTCATCAGAATCATACATGAAGGAACTCCATACATTCTGATCGTGTGGGACAGTCGCGATGAAGACTGGGAGCGGTTTATAGCGATCGGGAATGACCGGGTAGTTACCGGCGGGCTGCTGCCGCAGCTCCATGCCGCTGATCCGCGTCACGGTCTGATTCTGGAGGAAGACCTGGGCGCTATGACACTCAAGCATCACTGTCTTGACAAAAACTCCGACCGGACTTCGGTGGAAGGAGCCCTGCGGGACACGCTCGATGCGCTTCATATCTGGCAGATGCCGCAGGTCGCCGCACATCCGGTCATTGCCGCACGTTCGATGGATGTCGAGACGTTCATGTGGGAAACGTGGTACTTCGCCCGGTACTGCGTTACCGATTACTGCGGGTGTGAAACACTCCTTACCGGGGCATGGGAACGGGAGCGAAGCCGCCTCGCGGAGGCATGCGCCGCACTGCCGCAAACCGCGATTCACCGCGATTTCCAATCCGAAAACATCATGCTGCTCGAAGGCCGGATACGATTCGTCGATTTTCAGGGTGCCCGTCTCGGTCCGCCCCAGTACGATGTCGCCTCGCTGCTCTACGATCCGTACAATCCCCGTATCGATGCGGACATGTGCACCGCACTTTGTTTCTACTATCATCAGCACTGCCTTGTCGGCAACGGCGATGAACGCACCATCGGGCTCTGCGCCGCACAGCGGCTCATGCAGGCGCTCGGCGCTTACGGCAATCTCTCGCTTCACAAAGGCAAGGAATGGTACCGCGAGTACATCCCCGTGGCGCTGCGGAATCTCGACGATGTCATGTCGGGTCTTGACGGG
This sequence comes from Chitinispirillaceae bacterium, assembly GCA_016930275.1. Lineage (GTDB taxonomy): Bacteria > Fibrobacterota > Chitinivibrionia > Chitinivibrionales > Chitinispirillaceae > JAFGNB01. Next base: position 1,783 of record JAFGHA010000223.1, on the reverse strand, counting down.
TATCATGAGATCGCGAGTGTGGTGCGCGCGTGCCGCGAGGTGGTGGAGGGGTAGATCACCTCACCCCTCGGTTTTACAACCGAGGTGGCCTCTCCCGGTGAGAGAGGCGGACATGCCGTTATCACGGCATGGTTTTAATTTCTTGTTGGTAAGTAAAACCCTTTCTACAGAAAAATTTGCATAGTCCCGTGTCGGTTGAGAAACGCCGGGTGTCGAGCGAGCGAAGCAAGGTGTCGGCCAAACACGAGTTGTCGACCGTGCAGAATGATGGGACGACCGTGCAAAACGATGTACCGACCGTGCGGAACGATGTGTCGACCGGAAAAAAACCGGATCAGTTCATTTGATGAAGGGTTTGACTATCTTGGATTTCACTTCGGGAAGCGCGGGCGATCAATAGCAGGGAAGTCTCTGAAAGCCTTCTATGACAAGGTTCGTGAAATAACGAAACGTCAACAGGGGGATAAACCGGTTCAGGCGGTGATTGATGAACTTACTCCGCTTCTACGCGGATGGGCGAATTACCCTCGTGAGGGTCGGAATGTCGGGATGTTTACGAAACTGGACCGTTGGATTCGAAAACGACTTCGCGGATATGTACATAAGCGATGGATCGTCTACAATGGGCCGGAGGTGAACAAACCGACCTCAGAGGATTTCAGGCGAATGGGTCTATTCTTGTTGCGCAAAGTTCTGAAACCGGAAGCGCTTCAGCTATCGCTGTTTCCAGTCCCCCAGTGACGGGGTAATTCACGGGATCGCCGGATTCGGGAAAACTGCTTGTCCGGTGGTAACGGAGGGCTTGGCTCTGGTGACAGGGTCATTCTATTCTCTGATAAACGACAGATCACCGATGTCGAAGCGATGCTTTGGAGTAATGTGCACCGCTGCAACGCCACGTTTTTACCATGTGGAAATCCATGATCAGATAATCTCATTATTGCATTGTTATGGATTTGACTTGAACGACAACCCTGTCGAGCGACATTCTGATCAAATATACTCCCGAGAGTATTCTGAAATCGTTCAATGGGAGCACCAGATGTGAAGACGGTGTCTGCCCCGAAAACAATGTCGTTATGATCCTGCCGGAGAGATCGTACACACCGACGGTCAAATCTTGTTGCGGAACCGGTTGTGAAAAATCAAGCCGCAACGCCTTAATTCCTCCTGTAACGAACGACACCTCGAACCTACCCGACCTGGCACGATTTTCAGGCGGTTTCCGGCCGATATTCCCGATTGCCTTCTGCGTGAACTTCCACCAGTTGAACTTGAAGAGATCGCTGCTGCCGCCCGCGAACTTCATGAAAAGGTCGTGCTTGCCGCTGCCGCCGCTCAGCTGACAGGTCTTGGTGGTCCAGGAAGACGCACCCGAGACGTCGCAGGTCCCGAGCAACGTCCCGTTCTGACTGTCGAGGTGAAGCTCGATCTTTGCGTTGCTCGCCGACGAAGACACCCGCGCCTCGAACGAGGTAACACCGTCCTGGAAATCGACCTCCCTGACCTTGATGTAGTCGCCGTTGTTGATGGACGAGACGTTGATACCGGCTCCGCTGTCGGTGCACACCTCAGTCTTCAGACCGGATGAAAAGGCGATAGTCTCGGCCTCGACCCGCTGAAAGGGGTCCAGTGCGGCAACGGCAGCTGGTCCATTTTTGCTCATGGTGAGTTTGGGAATGCTCCCATCGGTTCCGTAGGTGAACTCTTCCACACACACCGAGCGTTTGAAGCTTCCCCCACCCGGCAATGCGCCGTTGTGATAGAAGCAATACGAGTGACC
>JAFGHA010000222.1 GCA_016930275.1 Chitinispirillaceae bacterium | reverse complement strand
ATTTTGAACCGGATACCGTAAAGCTCAATGATTTGTTCCGGCTTAAGACTCAAATCGGTAGACATGAGAATCAGTCTTCCCCGTTGCGGATGGATTACCAGAACGAAGCGCACAAGAATACCGACTGGTCGCCATAAAGATCGATACTACGGTAGGATAACGTCTTGTTTTTTTCTCCATAAACGGGGCTTGGAGTTTCGGTGAATTTGACCATATCGTCAAAGAGCGATTTCAGTTTAATTTTCTTACCATATTTATTCTTGTGACCGCGACGTTTGACCGTTGACGAAGAAGCTGAGTACCAAGCCACTGCATTACTGCGTACACGCGTTACGAGTTGGTAGCAGCCGGACTTCAATAGCTTCCGTATTATCGTCTTATTTGCATAGTACGCATCAGCGACAAAGTAGCAGTTTTCCATCAACCGAAAAGATGAAGCTTAGGGTGATGCCTGATCATCAATAGTTCGACCATCGCTATCGACAGGCATACTACATATTTGAACAAGTACTACTGCCCGGGAAGAACGTCACTGGTCGTCATCTTCGGAATTTGGCCGATAAGGCCTGTGGACATGTCACTTTGGTGAAAATCGGAAAATTTTATGTAATAAATTAAATATATAGCTTTTAATCGTCGAGTGTGGACATTTATGTCCATGGATTTTTGTTTATTTTCTGCTGATGGGGAAAAATTGTACTATATTTTCAGCACAGGGTTAGTGTACAGGATTCTATTCAGATGTCGTTGTTATAGTGAAATTACTCCGATTTTACATCAGGTTCCGGTATGAAATCTGTATTTGAATATCTCGACTACCGGTCGTTTCTCAAAGATTTTTATGAGCAACAGAAGGAGCGTCACGGGTATTTCTCTTATCGGTATTTCGGAAAAAGAGTCGGAATCGATCCAAGTTATCTGCTTAAAGTAATTCTCAAATCCCGACATCTTTCCGAGAAGTCGATTTCCGGAGTATGTGATTTTTGCGGTCTTACGGACAAGGAAGCTGAATACTTCCATACGCTCGTGCATTTCGCAAAAGCACGTTCACAGCGGGAGAGTAAACTGTTGTTTGAAAAGCTTCTTTCGGTACGGTATGCTAAAAGTCACCGGTTGCTTGAACGACAATATGAATATTTCCGTACCTGGTATCATCCGGTGGTGCGTTCGGTACTTGAATATTTTGATTTCAAGGGCGACTTCGCACTTCTGGGAAAGCAGCTTTATCCTCAAATTTCCGCAAAAGAGGCACGGGAATCGGTACGGTTACTTATAGAACTGAATTTGATCAAAAAGGATACCAGCGGGCGGTACCGGTTAACGGAAACTGCGGTGACGACGGGTGAAGAGTGGCGATCGGTGGCAATTGCCGCCTACCAGGAGGAAACGATCCGGCTTTCACATGAAGCGATTGAACGTCATGACCGTTCTTCACGTGATGTTTCAACCGTGACAATGAACATCGGTGCTGCGGATTTTGAGGAAATTCGTGAACGTATCACCGAGTTCCGTCGGTCTATTATATCGTTTGTGAATGAGAGCACCGATCCGGACCGGACCTATCAGTTCAATATTCAGCTATTCCCTCTTGCTGGTGGTCAAGGGAGGGGCGGATGAGACAGTATTACAATTTTCTTTTTACCGTGTTGACTGTAACGGGAATATCATTGTTATCCGGTTGCACGCCGGATTTCGCGGGGGCCACCACGGAAACCACCAACGGCGTCACGGGAAAAGTTACCGATGATAATGCGACGCCCGCAGAAAACGCTATTGTCAAGCTGTTGCCATCCGACTTCAATCCGATGGAGATGTCGGGTACCTGTGCAACACTGATTGATACGACCGATCAGAAGGGGGAATATCATTTTTCCGGGCTTACTGCGGGAACGTACACCGTTCTGGCCCGGAAACGGGAAAACGTAACGAGTTTTCTCACGAGAAATGTCGTGGTGAACGACGCTTCGGTTACCGAGGTTCCCGCAGGTGTTTTGAAACGGTCCGGATCGATCACTGCCGACTTTTCGCAATCAGAGGGTGCCGCCGACGGATATGTCTATATTCCCGGAACTGATATCGCCGCACCGGTGGCGAACAATGGTGGCATGGTGCTCGGCGATGTGCCGTACGGAACGGTCGATACATTGCTGTTTGTTTCCGCAGGATCGGAGCGATACAATATTCTGCGAAGTGCACTGGTGGTGGATGAAGATACTACTATAACTATCGAACAGCCGCTCTGGCGATACGGTTACCGACTGGTGCTCAATACTTCACCGTCCGGTGCGGATGTGTCGGGTGATGTGTTTGATTTTCCGCTGCTTGTCCGTCTTAACGATAATACGTTCGTGTTTTCGGAAGCGGATTCCGGAGGAGAGGATCTGGTATTTGCGGGGAGAAACGGGAAAATCCTACCGCATGAAATTGAACGCTGGGACCCGGTGGCCCAGCTTGCCGAGGTGTGGGTGAAGATAGATACCGTGTACGGCAATGATGCGACACAATCAATCAAGATGTATTGGGGTAATCCGGCAGCAGTGCCGGCGGTTTCCAGGGTGGTATTCGATACAGCAGACGGTTTTTTAGGAGTGTGGCATTTTGAAGATAATGGTACCGATGCGACACCGGCAAAGAATAACGCGACCGTTTGTACTCCGGCCGATGCAGAGGGTATGGTTGGACCGGGGAAAAAATTCAACGGTGATGATTCCATAAAAATAGCGACACTTTTCGGTAAACCGCAGGTTGTTACTCTGAGCGCATGGGCAAGGCTCGATTCGATAGCTCCGAAGGGGGAAGGGGCAGAGATCGTATCCATCGGAGATGGGTGCCTGTTGCGCATGGATGATACCGAGGACGATACGTTCGGTGTTACCGGTTCGTACCACTTCGATGAGGAAACGGCATTTCATCATGTCTGTTCCGGACGATATCTGGAAAATACCGGTTGGCATCATTGTGTTGTAGTCTTCAACAATGAAAACAGCGAGCAGGACCTTTACATTGATGGAACATTGAGTATTCATACTACGATGTCTGATTCGATCCTGTATTCCGGAGTAGGTGAGAATACATTCATCGGGATTCACGGAAACGGAAAAACCGTTTATAATTTCATCGGTATGATTGACGAAGTCCGCATCTGCAGGATTGTTCCGACGGACGACCGGGTGAAACTCGAATACATGAATCAAAAAACGGATGGTGCACTTGTGGTATTTGAAAATTGATCCGTTGTAGCTACGCGGGTTTCGGCCGTAGCGGCGACTGACTTTACGCAATGGTTGATCGTCGATGCACGTGAAGAAAATGCATTGTCGGACGTTCGGAAGTTCGGTTGTTTATTACTTTCCGAGAAGTCGGGTATTGGTTGTCAACCCTTCAGGGGGGGGATCGGCAAGAACGCGGTGTAAAAAAAGGTGTTGAACGCACCGGATACCCTCCGCAGGGAAAACGAAGTGGCAAACCATCGGTTCCGCCGGCGCGGATTTAAATGAAGAGTATAGTTACTGTACTAGGACACTGGCACTGTCAATTCAATTGAGGATTATAGTACACCTGTTCTTACTACAAGGAGGAAAAATGATCAGTGTATCCCGTTTTCTTGCAGTTATCCCGTTGCTTTCACTTCTGCTGGCGGGAGGGGCTTTTGCATTCGAGGATGATTCCGAAGGTGCCGGCATATCCGGTATTCAGGAAAAAGTGAGTATTGGCGGATATGGCTTCTGGCAATTCGGACAGATAGTCAATGGGCACAATTACAAGTTGTTAAACGATGTTTCGCACTACTGGGAGAACAACGTACTTATCGGGTTGTCAATAACCGCACATACGAGTGAATGGCTCGACATCATCCTGAATCCTGAATTTTATCTGAACTATCCGTTTCCGCAACAATTTAGTTCCCCGAAGTCGGTTCGTGCATTTGGTTTCGCTTATATCAAGCAGGCGTACGGCAAGTTTACCTTTGGTGATGACGAAAATCCGTTCCTTCGTCTCAACCTCGGCATGTTTTCGTTCAAGTATAATCACGAAGTAAGGAATCTTGGTGAATACCTGTTCCGGACGGGCACGTATCCTACGTATATCATCAATGAATTCGATTATCCCGCCGCACAACTGCTCGGACTGCATGCGAGCACCGAGGCGATTCCCAACCTGCATGTCGACCTTCTGTTAACGAGTGAAGCTTTCATGTTTCCGTTGTTTGATTTTTCAGTTGCACTGCTCGCCAGGTACAACGTACTCGATGCTGCGGAAATCGGTGCGGGAATCGACTTCGCACGTTGTCTCCCGGTAGATGATCGTCGAACAACGCCGACGGCGGGTGAAACTGCGAGTAGGAATAAGTATTACAAATCGAATCTCAATCCCGCGGATACTGCGCACTATTCATTCAAGGCGACCAAACTTATGGTACAAGCCAGTATCGACCCGAAGAAATTCTTCGGGTCGCCGAGAATATTCGGTTCCGAAGACCTTAAAATATATGGTGAAATCTGCGCGGTCGGATTGAAAGGGTACGATGCAGTCGATTGTCCGATAATTGATTCCACGGTGGGACCGGATTCCACCTATCGTGCATGGTATGACGACCTTAACGCGCGGACCCCGCGAATGGTCGGGTTTAACATTCCGACCTTCCACGGACTTGATGTGCTTTCATTTGAACTCGAATATTTTCCGAGTGTTTTGCCGAATGATTTTACGAATGTCATCACATTGCAATCCCCGGTACCCTATTTAACTGTCAATAATGCGGAATACAGGAAAGAAAATTACGATGATGGATTTTTTCGCTGGTCGTTGTATGCGAAAAAGACGGTAATTGACGGTTTCAGTGTAATAGCCGAAGCCGCATTCGATCATAATCGGTCCACCACTCAGGAAGGGGTACCCTACGAAGGTGAAAACCTGACCAGGAAAGGAAACTGGCACTGGAAACTGAAGTTTCTCTATGCTTTCTGAACCGGGAGATGAAAAAGGTAACTGCACTGTCGGGGTATAAAAAAATCAGGGGAGGAGGATGTTGTTAAAAAAGCAAACCATGTATGTCACAATGCAATCAAACCGAATGTCTCCATGTGGTAGGAGAAATTCGGGGCGAATAAAATGAAGTTGTATTTTCAGATCAATCTTTACCATAAAAAATGGAGGAACTATGAACAGAAGATTTTTACCAACAGTCGCAGCAGTGCTATGTGCGATAACATTCGGCGCAACAAACGTACTGGCGCTTCAGGACGGCCTTGCGCGTACTCCGCCCATGGGGTTTAATACCTGGAACTATTTCGGGTGCAGGAATGCGAGCAGGCGGGTCGACGAGAATATGATTAAACAGATCGCCGATGCTTTCATTTCAAAAGGCATGGCTGAGGTCGGCTATGAATATGTCAATATCGACGACTGCTGGGCCCAGGGAACCAGGGACGCCCGCGGGGGCTTGGCTGCTGACCCACAGTATTTTCCCAACGGGATGAGGGCCATCGCCGACTACGTTCATTCCAAAGGGCTCAAATTCGGTCTCTATACCGATGTGGGAACGTCGACCTGCGCGACCTGTTACGGTACCGGAGGGCTCCCGGGTATGCTCAACCATGAACAGCAGGACTGCGACACGTTTGTGGCATGGGGTGTTGATTACTTAAAAATTGACTTCTGTTGCCATGATAACCGTCCTGCGGTGCAACAGTATACTAAAGTACGGGACTGCCTGAGAGCAGCGGTTACGCGCATGAAAGACAAGGTGCCGGATGCACATCCTATTGTGTACAGCATTTGCAACTGGGGCGAGCAGGAACCATGGAAGTGGGGAGATACCGTTGGGCATTTATGGCGGACAACGAGAGATATCAGTAATCAGTATGGCTCTCAGATGGACAATCTGGATAAGAATACGCCGTTATGGCCGTATGCTCGAATCGGTGCGTGGAATGACCCGGATATGCTCGAGGTCGGTTATGGTGATTTCGCCACCAACTACGCCCGGGCAAGAACGCACTTTGCACTCTGGTGCATGTCGGCGGCGCCGCTTCTTGCCGGTAACGACATCCGGAGCATGAGCACCCAGATCCAGGAGATCCTTATCAACAAGGATGCGATAGATATCAACCAGGATACGCTGGGTGGTGATACCACCATGGGTATCATTCAGGGGCGAAAGGTCGTTAGCGGGAATTCCGAAGTATGGGTCAAACTGTTGAAAGGGCAGACTTCAAGTGAATATGCGGTGATGCTTTTCAACCGTAGTAACAATTCACCCGTTACCATCAGTGTCACTACCGACCAGATCAAATCGATAGGTGGTGATATGAAAAATGGGAATAAGTACGAAGTACGGGACGTATGGGGAAAACGGGATCTTGAAGACTGGACGGCCGGAGGCACATTTACCTCTCCTGAACCGGTTGGGGTCAATGATGTGTTTATGGCACGGTTAAAAATTCCACCGGTCAAGGTCATATCGCAATATACATGTGTGAATGTATGTCCGATGGATGTGCAGTCGGAAGGAGAACGGATCGTTATCCGCTCAAAGACGACGGGACCGATGGGTATACGTATAGTGAATTTGAAAGGGGAGGTGGCCTATTCAAACCAGATGATCGCGCCACTGGATTACAGCATCTCCACGAAGGGGATGGCGCGCGGCATGTACGTAGTTGATGTTATAAACGGCATGGAACAGTTCCGGCAGAAGATATATCTGAAGTAACAACCGGATTACCTCGGATTCCTTTTTCAGTCAGTGGAGGAAGGGATCTTTTTTATGGGAGGGACACCGGTTGAACAATCCCGGTCCGGCATATCGGACCGGGATTGTTTTTGTTAAAGGGACGCGCGTTAATGTCCCGAACATGACAAAAAATATGGGTGACATGGTCTTGAGGTAATGCTTCTGTGTAAATCGAATATGTGTGCCGCTACCGTTGCTTCGTCAGTGTTTTTCTCCGAGCACCGCCAGACTGTCCACCGCCTCCTTCAATCCCGGTTCCATTCGGAGTGCTTCCCGATAAAGGCTGAGCGCTTCCCCGATTTCCTCCGGTTGCCGCAACAGATTCGCCAGCTGTAAAAGTACCTTCGTATTGCCGGGGAACCTTCCTCGGGACTTCCGGTACAGGGAGACGGCGATGTTCCGTTTTCCCGCACTGATCAGTGCATCGGCAAGCAGTTGATACCCGTCCGGGTCATCGGGCAGGAGCCGTACACCTTCGGTAAATTGAACGATCGCCTCATTGAGGTTGTGCTCCCGGGCGTAGGTTTTTCCCAGTCCGAACCGTGTCAGCGCATCATCGGGCATCAGACGGAGTGCGGCGAGGAAATGGTTTCGCGCTTCGCGGAATTTCGAAAGTTTGAAGTAAGCTTCCGCAAGATTGTACTGCGCGAAGCCGTTATCCGGTGCGAGGTGCAATGCGGCCGTGTAGTGTCCGATTGCGGCTACGATGTTTCCCCTGTTTAAAAAAATATTCCCGATATTGATACGGGCGATTGCATCCGATGAGTCAAGCTGAAAGGCCCGTGTGTAGTGGTTGAGAGCATCATCGGTCTTCCCGCGTTTTTCCAGAATATTGCCCGCACTGATGAGAGCTTTGACGTTTTCCGGGTTGAGTTCGAGTGCTTGCCGGTATCTGGTGAGGGCATTGTCAAAGTCACCGGCTTCTTCGAAGGACATTCCTGCCCGCCAGAGGGATACATCATCGATGAATTGCTCACGAATATGCCGGATGGCGTCGGTACCGGTATAGACAAATTCCGGGATATTGGCAGCCCGGTCGGGTGCGGTACAATGTTCCAGAAGTACCGGTGGCGCATCGTTTCCGTTGGTATCGATATGCGTCATGAAGAGTTGGGTATAGGGGGTATTCTGTTTTGACGCGAACACGAGCCAGCGGCTGTTCGACGACCATGAATGCCAGGAGTTCATCAGGCCGGTATTGCACCGCATCTCCCTCGGTTCGCCTCCATCGGCGGGAATGATATACAGCCTGCTGTCGGGCTGGAGGAGCATGAAACTGGTTGCTTTGCAAAAAACTATCCACTTTCCGTCGGGTGAATAGCGCGCGAAAAAATTGCTCATGCCGTTTCGGGAGGCCCCGATTAACGGTTCGGCCCGGCCACCTTTCCCTTTGTTGAAGGGAATACGGTAGAGATCGTATTTGAAAGCCGTCGTTCCGGTGAGAAATTCAGAACACTCTTCAGGTGAAAGGAGTGCCTTGCCCTTATCGTGCAGGTTTTTCAAATGGTACACGGCACTCCGGGCGAAGACGATATAGTTACCGTCGGGACTCCATGAAGGATTTGACTGCACCAGAGAAGGATCATCGGCACCGGGCAGGGGAGCGAACTTCCCGGTGGCTCTGGAATACACGGCCAGAACACCCTGAATCGGGAAGAAAAGTTGCGAAAAAGCAAGATCGGGTTTGGCAACGAACACCGAGCGGTCCTTGACGGTACTGACTACGAAACGGCCGTCGGGCGAAACCTGTGAGAGCAGACCGAATGTCGGGTCGTTCTCGTCCCGTTCAAAATCACTCCAGGTAATGATATCTTCGGGAACGAGACTCATCTCACGGGTGACCTCCGTAACGGTATAGGCTCCCTTGTCATTCGCGTAGTCGACATCCATGCCCAGTGTGGCTCCGTCGGTGGAAAATGAGTGACAATTGCCGCATACCGGCAGATTTTCGAGCACAACCGGCGGCATGCTTCCGCCGTGTATGGCGCCGAAACGCCATCTGATTTGTGAAGGGTCCCTGACTGCTTCGCTGAAAGGGAGAATCACTTCCCGGTAAAACAGCGGATTGCCGACACTGTCTTCAGAAGTCGAAAACGAAATTTCGTCACCGGAAACAACCTTTCGGTGAATTGAACCGCGTAACCCGATGACGGCAAGTGTTGCCGGGTATTTCCGCGATAGTTGTTTTATGGTTTCCCACTGTTGATCCGTAGGTTTCCATTGTTGTCGCTCCGTAAAGCTGTTCAGGTTGTTACCGGTACCGTTGAACCTCAACGAAACAAGCCAGGAGTCGGCGGTGGATGAGGCATCGCGCCATCGAATTGTCGGCGGGGGGATCTCCGGAGGAAAAACGGTGGCATTTTCCGGGTAGATGATGGTGCAATCCGCCGTTGGTGCAGACTTTCCAAATAAGGTCAGCAGGGTGTCTGCACCTGGGTGGACCAGCGATAGCCATACTGTCACTATACCTGCAATGCCGAGGCCGGTGAGCGCAGGGAATACTATTTTCGGTGGTGCTTTCATGATGCTGATCCCTCTGCTTGACGGCTACGGTAAAAATAGGTGGTTATCCTGAGCTTCGGCCGCCTGGTAAATTGACGAACGCTTATTACAGGCACTTGGCATGAAGAATGATTTTTTTCGCCAGTGTACGGGCGGATGTATCCCAGTGTTTGCGGTTCATCGCAATTTGAAAGTTGGTTGTATTTGTTACCGTTCCGAAAAATACCGGTACATCGTTTTTGTAATCCCATATCACAAGATCGGCGCGTACTTCCAGATTGGCCGGTCGTTTTGAATTGTTGTCCCAGTAATATTCCATATGCAGTTTGTTTCGCTTGAAGGTCAGGTGGTCGATACAGATCAAAACCGCACTGTCAAGCCCGGCATTCCGCATGGATGATTTTGTCGGAATCTCGAAATGCAGTGTGGAAGAGTCCGTTTCCGTTTTCAGGTTTGTTGGTTTTTTCTTGAAATCACGGAGCGAAAACTTCGATTGGCAACCGCCTTTGACGATCAGAGAGTCTCCGCTCATAGTTGATTTGATTGATTCGACGAAAACCGGCAGATAATATTTTTCGATGCGCGAGGCGGGAGTCGCATTCCTGCCGCCGTAGTCATCATGTACATCCCGGGGATTCATAATCGTGATATCGTTGCTGTCGGGCAGGCCGAGGACAAGTATTCTGTTTGACAGATTGGCATTTGAATAGGCACTGCTCAGCGTATAGGGCAGAGTGGTCTTTGAAGCGATACAACTAAGGACCAGTGTGGCGGTACAACAGAGTGTGATCGCGAAAGCGGCAAGTACCGCCCGTTCGGATCGGTTCTTTATCATAGCTTACACTGCTCCTTCTGTAACTTCTCCGGCAATTGAATAGCTGAGTAGTTTGTTGTTTATTATTCTGAAAACTGAATATACCTCAATGCGTATATGTTCCGGGAATATCTTCCGGTCGCAGGGAGTCTATATCGGGTAAGTTTTCCCGATTTTTGTACCGGTGCATCGTAACGAGAAGCAATCAAATGGTATTGAAAATGGGTTCGGCGTCCTTTGCTCAAGTGTTCGATACCTGGCTGCAGGGAGGCAATGTACTGTTTTTTGAACGTTTTTATTTTGAATGCCTATTTTATACTTTAAATTCGAACGATATTTGTACTGAATTTTATTAAAAAAATGTATGAATTTTTCTGAAGTGCTACAGTTTCGCGCTATTTTGTGCTATATTAAATCACAATGCAACGTATCGAATTCTATGACGACTTCCGGGTATATCTCCGGGAATTTTATGAGGATCAGAAGCGGCGGTTTCCCCACTTTTCCTATCGTTATTTCTGCGGAAAGGCGGGACTTAAATCACCGTCGCATTTTATTGAGATCATGGACGGAAAGCGGAAGCTGACCTCCAAAATGCTTGATTCATTTCTGAAAGGGCTGGGACTTACCGAGAGTGATGCCCGTTATTTCACTGTCCTGGTCCATTTCAATCAGAGCAGAAACAGTACCGAGAAACAGCAGCTGCTTCTGCAGATGCGGGGGATGAAACGGAAGGTAAAACAGGCATTAGTATCGACAGATTATTTCGAATATTATTCAAAATGGTATAACATCGTTATTCGGGAGCTGGCATGTCTGATCGACTGGAATGATGATTACAGTGTATTGGCGAAATCAGTAATTCCACCGATCCGTAAAATAGAAGCCCGCGAGAGTGTGGAGTTTCTCCTCCAGGCCGGTTTTCTGAAAAAAGAGAACGGGTCATATACTCAGACGGAGCCGGCGATTACAAGCGGTTCGGAGGTCTGTTCGCTGGGAATACGCAGTTACAACAGGTTCATGGCGGAACGTGCTCACAAAGCCATCGATGAGTTTCCTCCGACCGAGCGGGATATTCAGACGCTGACGGTAGGTATATCACGGGATTCGTTTAGTCTAATCAAACAGGAGATGCAGGAGTTTTTCAGCAGAGTGGTGCGTATCGTTGATGACGACAAATCGGCAGAGAGGGTCTATAACGTCAATGTGCACCTTTTCCCGTTGAGTATTAAGCCCGCGGACGGAGTGCAGGGTGATGAATAAGTTATTGTTGATCGTTGCGGCAGGGTTCGTCGTATTTATGTGCGACTGCACCTCTCCGGTTGCCGGTGGCTCAAGCCAGCAGGGGAATGGTGTAATGATGGGATGTGTCGTTTCGTCTGACGGTTCACCGTCCGAAGGAACGCAGATACGTATCCTCCCGGTGGACTACTTCTCAAATCCTGATTCGTCATCGGAAAATCATGAGGTGATTACTGCGGTAACCGATGCCGGTGGAAACTTTTCCGTTACGGGAGTCGATACCGGTAACTATACGGTTGAAGCGAATGATCTGGAATCTTCAGCTGCCCTTGTCCGACTGTCGCTCGATGAGGAATATGATACCGCCAATACCGGGACATTCAGTCTTGCTCCGTATGCTCGGATTAGTGGGCTGGTGACGGGTACCGAAGCCGATCAGCAGCGTTTTGTCCAGATCCGGGGGCTCGAACGTCTTGTTCCGGTGGAAAGTGACGGTACGTTTTCGATTGATAATATTCCCGAAGGTGCATTCGACCTGCGGGTGATTTCCGGTGATTCAATCGCTGAGGCCGTTGATATTCTCGACGTTGAAGTTGCATCGGAAAAGACGGTTTCTCTGGCGGTTCAGGCTGATGGCCGGTTCGCACATGTTCTGCACCTCAATACTGCTGCTTCCGGTGCGGTTGTCGCCGGTGATGTGACAGACTTTCCGGTACTGGTGAGGTTGACCGGTAAAAATTTTACCTTCAGTCAGGCGCAGAGAGACGGGTCGGATCTTCGCTTCCTGAACACCCGCGCCGGTCTGCTGCCGTATGAGATTGAACGCTGGGATCCGGTTGCCGAACTTGCCGAAGTGTGGGTGAAGGTGGATACGGTATTCGGTGATGATAGTACACAAACGATGACCATGTGCTGGGGCAATGCCGATGTTGCTGCACCGGAGGGCACGGCAATGGTGTTTGATACCGCCAACGGGTTCGCCGGAGTGTGGCATCTGAGTGATGACGGTGACGATATCCGGGATGCGACCGCCAATAGGTTCACCGGTGCGAACGCCGAAACTTCGACGGGTGCTGGAATTATCGGTAGTGCCAGAGAATTTACTGATGGTGATTATATAAAAATCAGTGGCTTATGCAAAGCGCCACAGAGTGTTACCCTGAGTGCTTGGGTCCGGTACGACAGCACTACCGAGGGACAGGATGTCATTTCAATTGGTGATATTGTACTGATTCGTGTGGATGATATCATCTTTGACAATGGAACTGCCGGGTCTTATCATAATGATTCCATTCTCACCGACACCAATTACGCATACGCCAGTTCCGGCCGGTTTCTGGCAAAAACCGGGTGGCATCACCTTGCTTATTCAATTGACTCTGCGGCGCATCACCAGATACTTTATATCGATGGCGTGGAGCGTGCGGTTTCCAATGACATCAATCCGATATACTATGAAGGACTCGGGACCGATACGTATTTCGGCATTCATGGAAACGGCAAAACCAATTTCAATTATATCGGTCTGCTCGATGAGGCGCGGATTCATAGTTCCGCAGTGACGTCCGACTGGGTGAAACTCTGTTTCATGAATCAGCAAATTGTTGACAAACTGGTCGTGTGGTAGCATAGTAAGAACCGGAGTGGATTAATAACAGTTAAACGGTGCTGTTGAGTTGGTTAATCGGTTAAATATAAAAGGAATTTCTTTAGTCCGCTCCGGGCGGAAAAAGTGATGATCGCTTGCCGGCAGCGGAGCGTTCACACAGTACTATCTGTTATAAGCTATCCGTGTGTTTTCGGTTTGAGTGCTCTTGTGCATCCGGTGGTCAAATTAACCCGTCATCAGAAAAACGGTGCCATCGTGCGTCCGGGTATAGGTATGGGCATTTTCGTTCGAAGTACCATAGTGAAGGAGTTTTTATGAAATCAATACGGCAATTAACGTGGCTGACGATGGTTTCTGCCGGGATCGTGTGTCTGCTTGCGGGAACGACGGTAATTCTCGCCGATAATCCTATCTGTCAAACCAATTATACGGCGGATCCCGCGCCGATGGTCTATAACGATTGTGTGTACTTATTCACCAGCCACGATGATGACGTTACCGAAGATGATTTTTATACCATGAGAAACTATTGCGGCTTCTCCTCTACTGATATGGTAAACTGGACCCACTATGGTATCGTGGCGACGCTCAATGAATTTAAATGGTTAAATGGGCATAACAACGGTGCCTGGGCTCCGCAGTGTGTCGAGCGTGACGGGAAGTTTTATCTGTATATCCCCATACAGGGGAAGGGAATAGGCGTTCTTGCCGCCGACAGTCCGATGGGGCCGTTCAAGGATCCGATCGGGAAAGCATTGATCAACCGGGGTAACTGGAGTGATATCGATCCGACCGTGTTTATTGACGATGACGGCCAGGCGTATATGTACTGGGGAAATGGAACTCTCTGGTATGTCAAACTGAACGAGAATATGACTTCCTACTCCGGAAGCATTGTTACCGCCAACCCGAAACCGTCGAATTACACGGAAGGGCCATGGTTTTACAAACGCGGTGATCTTTATTACATGGGGTACGCCGGTATGGGAGGCGGAAACGAGAATCTGCAGCATGCCACGAGCAATTCTCCCACGGGGCCCTGGACCAACAAGGGAACGGTCATGCAGAGCGGAAACTGTTTCACCAATCACCCGGGTATCTGTGATTTCAAAGGGAACTCCTACCTGTTTTATCACAATGCGAATTTACCCGGGGGCGGAACGTTCAAGCGTTCGGTATGTATCGAGCAGTTTACCTATAAAAGTGACGGCACCATTCCAACAATTTCTCAAACCAAGGAAGGGCCTGCACAAGTGGGGAGCCTCAATCCCTATGATACGATTCAGGCCGAAACGATCTGCTGGGAACAGGGTGTTGAAATGGAAACCTGCAGCGAAGGAGGGGTGCAGGTTGGCAGTATCGAAAACGGCGATTACATAAAGGTGAAGGGTGTTGATTTCGGCACCAATGCGACCACGTTTACCGCTCGAGTGGCATCGGAGAGCAGTGGCGGAAAAATTGAACTTCACCTCGACAGTCAGAACGGCTCCCTGATCGGTACCTGCGACGTGAAAGGAACCGGCGGATGGGATAAGTGGGAAACCATTTCCTGTGCCATTACCGGTGCCTCAGGAAAAAAGGATCTGTACCTGAAATTCACCGGTGGCAACGGAAAACTTTTCAACTTCAACTGGTGGAAGTTCGACTCACCCAACGGACTGCAGGGTGCGGTCAGCAGGAATGCCTTAACCGGCTCAATGGTGAAAACGGTCATGAGAGGTGGTGGGGTCTCATCGCTTGTTCTCGAATTTTCTTCGGATGATCCCGGCAGGCAGCTCCAGGTGCGCCTGTTCGACCTCAAGGGAAGAGTCGCGGCAACGGTGTTTGACGGCCCGCTTCCGTCAGTGCGGCAGATTATTACGCTGGGGGACCGGGAAAACCTCCGGCGGGGAGTTTATCTGGTGCAGGTCATTCTCGAAAACCGGATAACCACCAGTCAACAGATTGATCTGTGACCGTATTGTAGTAATGTGTTGATTCATGAGGTGATCCCGGTATCGTCTTTTCGGTTCGATACCGGGGCTGGTTCTCACTCCAAAGCAATACAACTCGTTGCCGACTGATACACGACTGTTTATGATGCCACCTGACGTGATGAACCCTGCCGTCGGGCGTTGGTCTTCTGCTGCGGCTTTGCGGTTGTGCATAAACAATCCATACCGGTTCACCTGAAAATAGATTTCCGTTCCGTGTTTCAGAACGGTAATTCGATAGGAAGCGGATTCCACCGCGCAATTACCTCCTTTTGGTTGTATCTTGGTTTCAAAAATACAATAAAGGGAGGAGTTTTTTTGATGTTGTTGCATAGGCCAGTGTTGTTTTCTTTTATCATCATCACCATTTTCAACACGATTTCTTCATTTTCACAAACACTTCCTACGGCGAAATCGTTGGCCGCTGAAATGGGCGCCGGCTGGAACATCGGCAATACCATGGAAGCCCCGGGAGGGGCTACCGGATGGGGAAACCCGGTTCCGAGCCGCCGCCTGATCGATTCGGTAAAAGCTTCGGGAATAAAAACGGTCCGTATCCCGGCTGCCTGGGATTTTCATGCCGATCAGACCACCTATGCGATCGATCAGGGCTGGATGGCACAGGTCAAAGAGGTGGTTGATTACTGTATCGAAGACAGCCTTTTCGTGGTTCTCAACATCCACTGGGATGGAGGCTGGCTGCAGAGCAGGGTTGACAGTGCTCTAACGAACGAAACAATTCGCCGGGAGATTCACATGAAACAGGGTGCCTACTGGCGGCAGATCGCCACGACGTTCCGCGATTACGACCGTCATCTGCTCTTCGCCAGTACCAACGAGCCCGGTGTCGGCAGTGCCGAAGCGCACGCGGTGCTCATGTCCTTCCACCAGACCTTCATCGATTCAGTACGTGCTACCGGGGGGAACAATGCATCCCGAACGCTCATACTGCAGGGGCCCAACACCTCTCCCGAGCACATGAGCACCTGGATGACGACCATGCCGAACGATCCGATCGCCGATCGTCTCATGGTGGAATTCCATTTCTATCCCTATCAGTTCTGTCTTATGAGTCAGGATGCCGACTGGGGAAAGGCCTCCTATTTCTGGGGCAAGCCGTACCAATCGACCACCGATCCGGAACGCAATGCCACGTTCGGCACGGAATCATACACCGATTCGATCTTCAATATCATGAAAGTACGGTTCGTTGACGGGAATATCCCCATACTCATCGGTGAAATGGGGGCGATCAAGCGCCTGACACTCACCGGAGATAATCTTGACCGGCACATCCTTTCCCGAAGATATTTCTACTATTACCTATGCGCCGCAGCCATAGCCAGAGGTATGATTCCGGTGGTGTGGGATGCGGGAAACAAGGGCGACGGCACCATGACGGTGTTTGACCGTACCACGGGAGCGGTCTACGATCTGGGACTGCTCAATGCGATCCGATCCGGTGTGGGACTGCCGAAGTTACAGGGTGATACATCGCTGGTACAGCTCGGAACCGGTGACAACTCCATGAAAATTCTCTATTCATCCAAAGATTCCCTTTCCGGACAGGTCGTGCTGCCTGTCGTCAAGAATGACATGACGCCGTATGATACGGTTGTCGTGCGTGCCTATGTGAACGGTGAAACTGAATACGACAGCGCCGGTACGCGCAAATACGGGTATCTTTCCCTGAGTTTCGTCACCATGTCGGTCAACTGGACCTGGCGGGAGGCATCGTTCGGTACTGTGACCTTGAACGGCTGGAAAGAGTACCGTATTCCGATGAGCACCGATACCGCGAATCACGGTGCACTGGTTCCGGCAGATCCCGCCCATATCGATTTTTTTGCGGTTCAGGCCTATTCCAGGGGGTACCGGGGAACGATTTACATCGACTGGATTCTCTTCAAATCTACAGGCGGTACACATGATACGGTGTACAGTTTCAACCAGATGGTACCTGAGGCGGGAGCGGGGAATGTTGAATCGATATCGATGATCGCTACCGGTAATGTAGCTTCGGATACGGAATGGGAAACCGCAACGCAGAAGTATCCTTTTTCAAATGTGGTGTTACGCAGCCGGTCGACGGCTGCGCCTGACCTGTTTTGCGTATTTATGACGAACGAACGGGTTCGGGCTGCATTTTCAGTCGGTACAGCCGGTACCGCCGAAGTGACACTGCAGGATCTCAAAGGAAGAACGATCAAGGCAATGCGGGTTGATGTATTTGCGGGATTGAACTATCTGGAGATTCCCATCTGCTATCAGGGCGTTGCACTACTCCGGATTCGCAGAGGTGATCAGAAATTGCGTAAAAGGATTATATGTTACTGAACCGCCAGTTTCGGAATGTCTGCCGGAGGAGTCTCATTCAGCAAGGCTTGTTTTCAATGAGAACAGAAGTGAAGTCGTGTTGAGCGGGGTGCGTCGGTAGAAGAAAATTCCGGTTAACGAAACAGTCCGTAGTACTGTATTATCACAGCAAGGAGTGAAATTTTATGAAAACGTTAAAGATAAACCGGATGATGCAACTTAGGTTGATGATTGTGCTCGGACTGCTTTGGAGTGGATCGGTAATTGCCGCGTCATATTCGCTGACGGTTGACGGTGCGCAAAAACTCGGTACGATTCCGCATTTCTGGAGCAAGTGCGTCGGATCGGGAACCATGGAATACTGCCTGAAACCGGCGTGGCAAAAGGCCGCCCGGATCGGCGTACAGGAGGCGGGGTTCGAATATGTCCGCGGACACGGGATACTGATTCATTTGAACAATGTCGATAATATGTATGCGCTTTCGTGGGCCGGTCCCGGAACGCAACCGAAGTACAACTGGCAGCGGATTGACGCGATCTACGATACTGTCCTGAGTTGTGGACTCAAACCGATCGTGGAGTTGAGTTTCATGCCGACGGACCTGCAGACGAACACGCCGGCAAGCAAGCCGAAAGACTGGACCGTGTGGGAGGATTTCATTGCCGCTTTAGTCACCCACCTGGAGGAGCACTTCGGTGTTGAAGAGGTGCGAAGCTGGTATTTCGAGGTCTGGAACGAATACGATTATCAGGGATTCTGGAAAGATACGCCGGAAGATTACTACGAACTTTACAAGAGAGCTGCCGCGGGGGTGAAACGCGCCGATCCGAATCTGCTCGTCGGTGGTCCGGCAACCACGAATCCATGGCCGATCCAGTCGTTTCTGGAATATTGCGATAATAACAATGTCCCGGTTGATTTCGTATCAAATCACCTGTACGGGGGAAATTCCGGTGATACTTCCGATGCCCGCAACATCCGGGGCGACAACCGCGACCGCGCGACGCTCATCAAGAACAGCGGGAAAAGACTCCTGTCGTTCAATACGGAGTTCAATTCGAACTATTCGGGGCAGGGCGGCTACGAGGCGGCTGCCAACTGTGTCAGCATGGATTCCCATCAGAACGCTCCTTTCGTGGCGAAGGTCGTCAAACTAATCATGGATGATTACACCAGCGGGCAGTATCCACTCCCGGACGTGCTTTCCTACTGGGCAATTTCGGACTGTTTCGATGAGAGCGGCGTTAATAACGGCAATTCGTATATCGAATTCAACAACGGTATACCATTCGCACAGGTATTCGGCCTCATCAATTATCAGGGAATCCGCAAAGCCACCTTCAACGCCTACCGGCTCCTGCACATGATGGGAACCACCGCTCTTAAGTTTTCCGGCGGCTCAGGCGACAACGATGGTGTTGACGGTTTCGCTCTGCTCAACGAGGATTCCACGCAGATTGCCGTGATGGTGTACAACTACTATCTGAATCTGAAAAACAACGGGCCGGCCGATGAGGTTACGCTCCAGCTGACCAATATTCCCTTCCCGCCGAATCAGGGACTGACGGTACGGCATTACCGTATTGACGAAACGCACTCGAATCCCTACGGCGTCTGGGTGCGTCTGGGTAAGAAGACCTCGCCGTCGGCGGCGGAGTGGGATTCGATCCGGGCACATGAAAAGCTCGAAGAGATCGAGCCGGAGTCGGTGGTGCAGTTCGACGGGAGTCCGATAAGTAAAACATTTTCGATGCCGCGCTGGTCGGTGTCGATGCTCACGGTCACCCGCGAGGCAACGGAGACCGGCCGTTTACCCGCCCGTGCCGTACCGGTAACGATGGATGCTCTTTCGCTCAGCGGAGCGAAACTCACCGTTCGGCCTGACCTGCGGGGACTGTTGACCGCCTCGGTGTACGGTGTCGACGGCAGGCTGATCAGGCGGGTGACGACCATGCGGCGATCACTTCAGCTTGACGACGGACTGACCGGGGGGATGTATCTGGTGGACGCCGAAGCGGACGGTAACCGGCTCATGAAGATTATGGTGGTCAGCCGGTAGCATACCGGCGAGTGCAGTACCTGTCTGTTATTGGTACGGATGTTCGGGTCGTATCGGAATGACGGAGAAGGGCGAACGACTCACAATCGGAATGGCGTGTTATTGAAAAAAACTCTGATGCCGGGCATTGCCGTGGAATACAACCGTGCGTTTCGCATTTATGTCGGTCTGTCGGGAAGCATTATCCTCAGATCGCCCCCGGCCAGACGGGTTCTTCCGGTCTCCGGATGATATTCCCCGATGTGGTCGGTTCAGTTTCATAAATACCATCAGAATTTTCAACCGGCGATGAAAAAAGGATGTGACTTTATGAAAATGTTTTTCCGTATGGCAACCAAAGGAATTTTTCTGGCAGCCGGTCTGACGGCGACAGCGACGTGGGCTCTGTCTGACGTGCCGCAGTTGCGTACGATACGCAATCTCAACAGAACATGGAAATTCATCAAGCAGGATGTTTCCGGTGCCCAGGCGACGGCATTCAACGATGCCTCTTGGTTGTCCGTCAACCTTCCCCATTCGTTTGAACAGCCCTACTGGCGGTCCGACATGGCCGAAGCACCCTTTATCGGCTGGTATCGCCGTCACATCTCAATCGATTCGTCGCTACTGGCGGAGAAGAGGCGTATATTCATCGAATTCGAGGCCGCATTTCTGGTTTCCGACGTTTGTGTCAACGGTACCCTCGCGGGCACGCATAAGGGTGGTTACACGGGTTTCTCGTATGATATCACGCAGTACCTGCATTCGGGCGATAACGTCGTGGCGGTCCGCCTCGACGCTTCGTGGAATGCGCGGGTCGCACCGCGTGCGGGCGAGCATATTTTCTCCGGGGGTATCTATCGGGACGTCGTGCTCGTTATCACTGCACCATTGCATGTCACCTGGTTCGGCACCTTTGTTTCCACTCCGCAGGTTTCGGCGTCGTCGGCTTCGGTAACGGTGAAAACGGAGGTGAAAAACGATGCACCGAATTCGCAGTCATGCAGGTTGAAAACGACGGTGTATGATTCACTCCATTCGGCGGTCGCGACCGGTGAGGTGACCCGTACCATTGCCGCCGGAATGATCGACACCGTTGTGCAGACGAATCTGACGGTTGCAAATCCGCACCTGTGGTCGCCGGCGACGCCGTATCTGTATACCGTTTCGACCGAGGTCCATGATTCGACCGGTGGCAAGGTTGATGACTTCGTTTCACCGCTGGGGATCAGGACGGTACGGTGGGATACGGACAACGGATTTTTCATCAATGGGGAGCACCTTTGGCTGCAGGGGTGCAATGTGCATCAGGACCATGCAGGGTGGTGTGACGGAACGACCAACAGCGGGTCGTACCGCGATGTGAAGATGGTGAAAGAGTGCGGAATGAATTTTATCAGGGGTTCCCATTATCCGCATGATCCCGCGTTTTCCGATGCGTGCGACCGGCTCGGAATATGTTTCTGGTCGGAAATGTGCTACTGGGGATTCCCGAACACGATGGGGGGGGGAGCCGTGGAATGCGAGTTCCTATCCGTTTGAGCTGGCCGACCAGGCACCCTTCGAACAGAATATTGTGACTCAACTCAGGGAGATGATCAGAATCCACCGCAATCATCCGTCCGTTGTCATCTGGAGCATGTCCAATGAGGTGGAATTTACCAACGGGGCGGATATCGAAAGTGCCAAGGCCTTGCTCAGAAAGATGATCGCGGTCACCCATGCAGAGGATTCCACACGGCGTGCGGCCGTCGGCGGCGCGTGGGGAGATGGATGGGTGTCGATCGGTGACGTCAACGGATACAACGGCGGCGAAGCGTGGATGATCTCGTCTCCCGGTTTCCCCGCCATGCAGACCGAATACGGTAGCTGCGTGGAGGAGACACGGCCGGGAGTTTATGACGGATGCTACGGTCTACTGGTGCTCGAAAACAATCTGCCGATCAAATACCCCTGGCGCTCGGGAATATCCGTCTGGTGCGGTTTTCACCACGGAAGCAACGTGAATACCGGCGCGATGGGCATGATCGATCACGCGCGACTGCCGCTGCGCCGCTGGTACTACTACCGGAATCTCTACGCAGGTATCACTCCTCCCGTCTGGCCGGTCGCCGGGACCCCGGTGAAACTCGAATTGACCTGTGACAACGATACCATCACCGACGACGGCCGCAGCCGACTGCCACTTGAAGGTGCAGGTGCAGGATGCTTCGGGGGCGTGGCTCAGTAACGTTCCGGATATCACGTTTACCGACAAGTCGGGAACAGGGCTTTTTCCAGGGGGACCGTCCATTACTTTTATCGGGGGAGCAAAAGAGAAGGGGGTACTCGACGGGATGGCAGCGATTGAATACCGGTCATATACTCCCGGAACGGTCACCATCGAAGCGACTTCGGGGGATCTCACACCGGCCTCTGTAATGGTGACGGTGCTTCATGTACCCGACGAACAGCCGGTAAACATCATTGGGCGGCTTCCCGCCGCTGCTCATCGCAACGGTGAAATCCACGAGCGGGTGATGAAGGGATTTGCGGGTTGTATAGTTCTCCCCGCAGAAATGGCCGGGAAGAAGACGGCGGTATCGGTGTACGATCTGCGGGGAAGGCTGCTCAGCCGGATGGCACCGGTTCATCGGGGAAGGATTCTCCGACGTGATGCCGCCGGAGGGATTATGATTGTAAAGGCAAGCGTGGTACGTTAGTGCGGTTACCGTTTTCCCCGATAGCGGAATCGGGCCTTGCCAAATGTCCGGTAGATGCGGCTCATTAGATGATTTTGTATGCTCCCACCCCGAAGAATCCGATGAGATATATCCTGCCGGTCCGGTCTTCCTTGAACTGATCGCAGGAGAATCTTCCGTACAGACAGATCCTTTCACGGGAGACGGGTGATTCACGCCTGCCGTCGGATGGTGGCCGTACTGTTTTTTTATGACGGTATATTTATTTATCCATAAAAAATGCCTGATAAGTTGATAATTCGTACTGTATTTTAGTACAAAAAATTCATATTCATACTGATAACAGTCCCCGTTCTGCCACGAATCTTACTATATTATCACCAGGTGAGACGTACCGGGGGTCATGATGATTTCCGAAATGACCTCCACATGTTCATGAAGGCCGGAAGAAACGGTGTCCACACTGTTTGACTGATAACCTGCAAAGCAACAGAATCGCGGGATGCGGCCGGGTTAGAACTGCGGAGTTGAGGATACTCTCCTGAATCCGGTCCGTTCTTTTTCATCATCATAAATACACAGTTTCATACTACCATGTCAGGGGGGATATATGACGATACGTTCCTTTTTTACAAATGTTGGAGCTGCCGCGGTATGCATCGCACTTCTGGTGCAGTCAGCCGCTGCCGTTCAGTTTCAGTCGGTGCAGACCGGGAGAGAAAAACTCAATTTCGATCTGGACTGGAAATACCGCAAAGGAAATCAGCAGGGCGCCGAAGCAGCCAACTTTAATGATGGCTCGTGGGAATCCATCAATCTACCGCACACGCTTCAGATCGTCTCGGTTAACGGCGACGATGTCGACCGGGGCCTGGGGTGGTATCGCCGCCATTTCACGCTGGATGATTCGTATGCCGGCAAGGTGCTCACCCTCTATTTCGAAGGGGCCATGCAGATTACCACGGTGTGGATCAACGGTACCCAGCTGCAGGTCAATTACGGCGGATTTCATCCGTTTTGCTATGATATTTCGCAGTACTGCAAGACGGATGGATCGGATAACGTTATTGCAGCCAAGGTCGACAATGCCATTAATAATCTGGTCCCTCCCGAGGATCCGGTTACCGGAACGGATTACGAGCTGTACGGCGGTCTTAATAAGGATGTTTATCTTATCGTAACCGAAAAACTGTACGTCCCTCAGGCGATCCATTCCTGGAACTCCGGCTGGGATGAACAGGGTGGACAGTTCATTACCTACAATAACGTTACTTCGAATTCCGCCACGGTAAAGGTGGAAACCTGGGTGAAAAACATCTCCGGTATCGCGGCGGACGGGAAACTGGTAACCACGATATACGATCCCGTTACCGGTGAAGTGGTGCAGACCGACGAGGCTACGTTCAACGCGGCAAACAACGCCGTTACGCACGTTACCCAGTCGATCAATGTCAGCGGCATCAAGCTCTGGGCGCCATGGAATCCGAATATGTATCAGGTTTACACGGTTGTGAACGACGGGGATACCCCGGTGGACCACTACACAACCCGCATCGGTATCCGTGAAATCACCTGGAACAAGAACAGTGGAGCATCGGTTAACGGGACCCCCATGAAAATCATCGGACTCAACCGTACCAACCAGTGGGTATTTCTCGGACATGCATGCCCGAACAATCAGCAGCGGCGCGATGCGGAAGTACTGCGGGAGTGGGGCTGCAATTTCGTGCGGTGCTCGCATTATCCCATGGACGATGCGTTTTATGACGGATGCGACAGTGTGGGACTTCTGCTCTGGGTGGAGGTTCCGTCA
This sequence comes from Chitinispirillaceae bacterium, assembly GCA_016930275.1. Taxonomy (GTDB): domain Bacteria; phylum Fibrobacterota; class Chitinivibrionia; order Chitinivibrionales; family Chitinispirillaceae; genus JAFGNB01. The sequence continues at coordinate 5,569 of JAFGHA010000222.1, read as the reverse complement.
TGGCATTGTTGCTCCACGCAACCGACTACCAACGCCACGTGGGTCGGGCGTATGAAGGACGAGCTGCGGTTCATGGTACGTAACGGCCGCAACCGTGCCAGTATAGCGATCTGGGGCGCGGGACTCAACGAAGGGGCGAAGAGTCAGGCGTACGACCAGCCGATGAACGATATGTGTCTGGATGAAGATCCGACACGGCCCACCTCCGCTGCTCGTCAGGCGGGGACCGAATCCTCCAATAATTTTTTCACGTTCTACGGTCAGAACGAGTTTACTCCCGGAGATCTTCCCAATGCGAATCCGGATCCCAATTGCGTCGGGTTCATGAACACTGAACATACCGGACACATGTTTCACGGCCATTCGATCCGTGCCACGAGCAGCGAACAGGAACTGCTCGATCATGCGACCATGATGGCCTGCATGACCTCCGACAGCCGTGACCGCGCCTGGTGCTCGGGAAGCCTCGGCTGGTGCGCATTCGATTACTACACCCACTGGAACACCTCGGTGCACTGGCGGGCGGTACACGGCGTATTTGACGTGATGCATATTCCGAAGTTCGCGGCTTATTTTTATAAAAGCCAGTCGGGCGGCGACAATTACGACGGCTCCATCCACCCTATGGTCAAGATCGCCAATTTCTATCAGCAGAATTCACCGGTTGACCGAAGGGTGTACAGCAATTGCGATCAGGTCAGACTGTCCCGGGGGTCAACGGTTATCGGTACTCAGGATCCCGATACGCGCCCCTATTATGTCAATTCCGTCGGCAGGCCGAACCAGAATCTGAATCTCGCTCATCCGCCCTTCACCTTTCAGAACGTGCAGTATCAGGCCAATACCATGTTGATCGCCGAAGGGCTCATCGATGGGCAGGTTGTGGCGAGAGATACCGCTTACGCTCCGCAGAGTGCCACGAAGATCAGACTGATCGCCGATCCGCCGAAACTCGAAGCGAACGGTCAGGATATTTCACGTATCGAAGCGTATATTATCGATGATAACGGCACCTGGCTGCATACGGCCACGAATTCCGTGCAGTGGACCCTGACCGGCAGTGCGGCAAAGCTGGTCGGCGACAATCCGATCAGTGCACAGGCGGGCGCCTGCATTATTCTGGCGAAGGCAACGGTTACCCCGGGAACGGTTACCCTTGAGGCACGCTCAAACGGGCTCGAATCACAGTCGGTTACGATTGAGGTTGTTGTGCCGGACACGACGACGAAAGCGGTCGCGCTGCCGGCAGTCTCCCGAACGGCACCGTTTTTCAGACCGCAGTGGCGTACCATCCCGGTACAGAACCACCTCGTATTGCCTGCGGCGATGCCGCTTCCCGCAAACGTCGGTGTGTACACACTCGACGGTGAATTGGTGTTTCGCGGGGTTGTCGACAACCGTTATATTAACTTTGGTGCGGGACGCAATCTGTCGTACGGCATTTATATAGTGAAAATGGCGGAAACAAAACAAGTGTCTCCTGTGCATAACAAAAGGGAATAGCTTCTTACGGGAGGGATCATGTCGGGCGGGAAGGTTGACGCCGTACCGGCTATACTGCGGATGGTGAACGGAGGTCCGATCGCGCAGCGCCTGTTGCATGCAGATCCTTCAGCGTTCCCGCGAATCACCGGGGGATCATGGATCGACCTATCACGGTAACCGTAACCGGGACATGTGTATCCTTATAGGTCTCTCTGCCGCATACCTTCACCTACACTCCCCTCGTCAGCGCCGGGTAGTATCGCGGCAAAGGGTGGTACCGCAAACCTCTGCTGAAAATGGAACCGAATGAAAGATCAATTTCCGTACTGAGATTCAGTACAGTTATTCACGTATCTTTTGGCTTGTATCGAGGTCGAATAAATCAAGTCGTAGTATATTACTTGAATCAAGGAGCGAATACACGGAATGGTGTATTAATGGGTGAGTATTATAAAAATAGTAAGTATAATGTTTCTTGGTACCGACAGCAGGCAAGGGTACTTCTGTACTAGTGTGCTATTACGATAAAAGTTAAATCCGGAGGTTTACTATGGCAGGTACCCGAAAGATCAATTTTTTAAATCCTTCATCCGAAAGAGGATGGTTATTAGCGATACTTGGGTGTGTGATGTCGGCAGCTGGTCTTTCGGCACAACCCTGGTCAGTCGTGTCGCCCGATTCGAATCTGGTGATCGAGGTGAAGCAGGAGGTGGTCACTGCTGTCGCGACGAACGAGAAAAACTGCTATTTCAGGGTACTGCTTGGTGAGGATGCGGTGCTTGACTGGTCACCGCTCGGAGTTGCGACCGGCGACCAGAATTTCGTCACCGGCCTGAGTTTTGTGAGTAAGGCGGATTCAACGGTTGATGAGACCTACGTTCTTCCTTCAGGAAAACGCAGCATGTATCGAAACCATTGTAACGAGTTGAAACTGACATTCTCAAATTCAGGCAATCGCCAGATCAAGATGTATCTCCGTGCTTATAATGATGCCGCTGCATTCAGGTATGAACTGTCAGGTTCAGGCAGTGCGACGATTACCGGTGAAGTATCGGGATTCAGTCTGCCGGGTGGTTCCACCGGGTGGGGGCACATCATGCCCAATGATGAGCGGTCCTACGACCAGTTCTCCGTGGGAGCAGAGGCGAAGAGCCTTGGTATTCCGGTACTGTTCAAGACGGCGACGGATGCCTGGGTACTCATCACCGAAGCCGCAGTTTATGGTGATTACACCGGAACCGGGTTTGCATCGAAAAATGCGACGAAGAGCGTATTTCAAACCGCATTCCCGAGTGGTCAGGGACCGGTTTCCGGAACGCTCCCCTGGAAGCTGCCGTGGCGGGTGGCAATTATCGGCAGCGGCCTTGCACCGCTCGTCGAGTCGTCGGTGGTGGAACATCTCAATCCTCCGTGCGAACTTACCGATACCGGCTGGATTTATTCCGGCCGGAGCACCTGGTCGTGGCTTTCGCAGGAGACGGGGGATATCAATCAGCAGAAACGGTATATTGACTTCGCGAAAGAAATGGGATGGGAGTTCAATCTGATCGACTGGAATTATGACAAGTCAAAAGTGACCGAGACCTGCCGGTATGGTGCGGATCGCGGAGTCGTCAATGAGCTCTGGTATAATTATTCCGATGTCAGGACACAGGCACAGCAGTCAAGCGTATTCAGTCAGTGCCGCACCTGGGGGGTGAAGAGCCTCAAGATCGATTTTATTTTTGACAACAACAACGAGAACACCAGTTACAACCAGAACCTGATGAAATGGTACGACATGACCGCAAAGAATCTGGCGGATAACAAACTGATGGTAACGTATCACGGTTGTACCGTTCCGCGCGGGGAGCGACGACGCTGGCCGCACATCATGACTCGTGAGGGGGTACTCGGGTATGAATGGATCGGACGCGGTTATCCGGCAATCAGGCATAACTGCATGCTGCCCTTCACCCGCAATATCATAGGCCCGATGGATCATACTCCGGTACTCTTCACTACCGGACAGCTTACCAACGGCAGCGGCGCCTCCCGAGCCTCGACGGATGCGCATGAACTGGCCCTCTCGGTGATCTACGAATCCGGTATCCAGCATTTCGCCGACCGTCCCGAGGGGTACAACGGCTGCATCGGCAAGGATTTTCTCAAGATTGTGCCGAGCGCCTGGGATGATACCCGTTTCATTGACGGCTATCCGGGACAGAGCGTCATTATGGCACGGCAGAAGGGAAATGACTGGTATGTCGCGGGTATCAGCGCCCAGGATGCGAAAACCGTGGAAATAACGCTTGACTTTCTCAAGGATGGTTCCTACGGTGTCGATTTGTACAAGGATTCCACCGGTACGCAGCGGACCGCGGCCCGGCAGCGTGTCACCATCACCCCGTCAAGTCCGCTTTCGGTATGGGTCAATAAAAACGGCGGATTCTGCTGCAGAATACCCGATTCGTATATGCCGCCGGTAAAGGTCGCTCGCCCGACCTCCAAACCCGCCATCAGAAAAAACCGGCAGGGATTTGATAAACTGAGCCTGTACCGGAATGTTCGGGGAACGCTCATCGACCGTTCACTGCAGAAGGGAGACCGGCTGATCGATATGAGCGGTAAAATCGTGCGGGTGAGCGGTAGGAATGCGCGGCTGCCCAATGGTGTTTTTGTAAAGCCCCGGAACCGATAACGGTACAATCAGCCGGAAGAAAGTTCCACCCGGTACGGTGTACCGGTGTATGTTCCGGCTTTGCGTTGATGTACAATTGGTTGCTGAATACCACTGCATGGAGGAAACCCGCTATGGTAAAGCCTGAATACTCTCCGCTACATGTGTTTAAACTGCTGCTGCCGGTCATGTTCTGCATGCCGGTACGGGCTGCTGAAACAAACTATACCGCGATGCATCCCGGTACCGTATGGCTTGCTGATGACGGTGTGCATATCGATTGTCATGGGGGGAACATCATTTACATGGAGGATGAAAAGAAATACTACTGGTATGGCGAACGCTATGCCGATCCGGCCGGTGTTGCCTGTTACTCATCGACGGATCTTTTCAACTGGGTCAACGAGGGGGTGGTCCTGCGCAAAGGAGTCATTCAGGTATGCGAGCGCCCCAAGGTGATCTACAGCCCTTCACTCGGAAAATTCGTCATGTGGTTCCACTATGATAACAGCAGCTATACCCTGGCACATCTCGCCGTTGCCGTTGCAGACAGCGCAACCGGCATGTTCACTCTGAAGGATCATTTTCTTCCCAATGGTCATCAGTCCCGGGATATCGGCATGTATACCGATTCGACCGGGAGAACCTGGATTATCTATGCCGCCGACCAGACCAATGTTACCATCCGGATGGTTGAACTGACGGAGGATTATATGGAAATAACTACCGATGACGTCGATATCAAAGCTCACTGCGAAGGACCCGGCATGTGCCGGTACAAGGGGAACTACTATCTGATCACCAGCCCGTGCCTCGGATGGTCGCCGGGCCGCGCCTCACGGTATATGGCCCAAAATATTACCGGACCCTACACCAACAAGGGTGATCCCTGTATCGACGATAATGCGCACAACACCTTCAATTCACAATCCTGTTTCATGTTCAAAATTCCCGGTTACATTAATGCATTCATGTATATGGGTGACCGGTGGAACGGTTCCGGGAACAAGAATTCCCAGTATGTTTTCCTTCCCGTCTCGTTCAGTGCATCGGGTGACATCGAACTGCGTTTCCGCGACAGCTGGGACATGAGTGTATTCACCCCGGTGAGTGTGGGGGACGACCTTCGGCATACTACCTTTCCCCGGTATGGAACATCATGCATTGGCGCAGAGGGTTCCCTCCATACGATTCACGGAAGAAAATTACCGGGGGGAAACATGCCCGGCGCGGCTTCACGGCAGGCGGTCGGGCTTGTCGTTCGTGTGCCCGGCAACGGTGTTTCCGCACGTCTGGAGATGGTGGAAAGAAAGTGATAACATTTCGCCGGTTTTTCCGTGGCCGATCTCAGTAATTTGACCAGTGAATCTCAAGTTATTTGACCAAAAAATTATCTCCTCCGGACTTCCTGGTTTTCTTACTTTT